>NZ_JBQFTB010000003.1:0-432751 GCF_056538465.1 Ruegeria sp. BG6
GTAGTCTAGACAAGAACTTAACGCTTGGTTTTCTATGCACATTGCCGGCTTTCTGATTACCCTTGGTGTCCTTTTCCTTGCCGGATTGGCGGCCGATCAACTTGGCCGGGCCACGCATCTTCCTCGTGTTACAACCTTACTGTTCCTCGGCCTGATTGCCGGGAACGCAGGGTTCGGGGTGATCCCGGTCGACGTTGCCAAGTGGTTCGATGAGATCTCCATTGTTGCCTTGACGATGGTCGCGTTTCTTCTTGGAGGATCTTTGACCCGCAAAAACCTGGTTCGGCATGGCCGAGCCATTCTGACGATTTCGATTTCAATCGTGGTTGCAACCCTTGTTATTGTGTCGGTTGGACTGACCGCGATTGGCGTACCGTTCGGGTTGGCGTTGGTGCTGGCGGCAATTGGCACGGCTACAGCTCCGGCCGCCATTGCAGACGTGATCAAACAATCTGGGGTGTCCAACAGCTTTACCGAAACATTAAAGGGCGTAGTCGCAATTGATGACGCTTGGGGTCTGATCGTTTTCAGCATCGCCTTGGTTCTGGCCGGTCATTCGGATGGTTGGGCCACCGTCACGACCACAGCGATGTGGGATTTCGGAGGGGCGATACTATTGGGTACCGCACTGGGCGTGCCATCCGCTTACCTGACAGGCCGCTTGAAACCCGGAGAACCCATGCAGGCAGAAGCAGTGGGCATAGTCTTTCTGACAGCGGGCCTCGCGCTTTGGCTGGAGGTTTCATTCTTGGTAGCAGGCATGGTTGCGGGCGCAGTGATCGGAAATCTTGCCCGCCATCACGACCGTGCTTTTCATGAGATCGAGCACATTCAATGGCCATTCATGATCCTGTTCTTCTTATTGGCTGGCGCCACATTGGATATTGAAGCCTTTGGCTTGATGGGCTGGGCTGGTGCACTTTTCCTGATCTTGCGCGCCGTGGCCCGCCTTGTCGGGGGTTATTGCGGAGCGAGGCTGGGCGGCCTGCCTCGCCGTGAGACCCGCTGGTACGGTCCCGCTTTGTTGCCACAGGCCGGTGTTGCGGTCGGAATGGCCCTTGTAGCTGGAGAGCAATTTCCGCATTGGGCCGCGTCGATCATGGCCATTACTCTGGCCAGTACTGTGGCCTTCGAGGTGTTGGGGCCGCCGTTGACTCTCATGTCGATCAGACGCACGGCGGATACCGACTAGCGGATTGGTCAGCGCCTATTCAGACTGGATCGATTCAAGAAAAGCGAGCAAATTCGCCAACGGCAGGCCAACCATCATAGATTGCCCATTGGGCAAAGCCACCGCGATTTGCTGGTCTGTCTCGAACACCGCGCCAAAGATTGGCATTTCGCCCCCATGAGCGAGCAATTGTGAACGACCATCAATCTGTTCAGCTATGCGAACTATCGGAAACACACCGTCGTTTTCGCCCGCCAATTTGGTGAGGTCAGGTGTTCGAATAGCAAGCATTTCGGCCATTGGCCCATCTCCGGTCGCTTCGAAACCGTGACATTGCCAACAATACGTCCGGTACAAATCACTTCCCTCGCTGACGCTGACCTCCTGCGCTAGTGCAGGCCCCGTGACTAACAGTGCCAGTAAAATCCCTCTATAAACCTGCATATTGTCCTCCAAATCGCTGCCACAAATGATGATCCCATTAAACAGCATAGTTAAGGTACGTCTTTGACCCTGCTCATGTTGCACGCGCCGAGTCTAATCCAAGCCAGCCACCAACTACGCCACTTCGTCATTGACCTCACCACCATCGCGCCCTGACGGCACTCCTTCCAATGCGTTCAAATGCCAACGAATTCGCCAGAGGTGATAAGACACACGATGCAACCATCTGAGAGCATCCAGCCGAGCCCAAACTACATCGTCCGGCAGACTGTCAGTCGCAGCGTCGGAGATGAGCAAGTCTCTGCGAAGTTTCCTCTGTCGTCGAAGAAAACGGCGAACGCGGTTCAGCGTGTTTTCACACTGCGCTGGATTGTCGACTTCCAAGTAACCATCAGTTGCTGCAATCATCACCGAAGCAAGCCGGTCCAAACGCCGGTCTTTTGGTAACTCGCTTATCCGATCATCTTGGCTACACCGGTAAAGCAGCCGGTCAAGATGATCGAGGACATGGTACATACCCTTGATGCTGGATATCTCTGCGTCGGACCTGCTGGGCAATTCTATCTTGTCTAGGTACGAGCGCGCTTCAGATACAGCAGTCTCAATGTTGTCCCGCCCATAATCGGCTCTGCTTGACTGCGATACTCCCATACATGACCAGAGGTGCGCTACTTCGGCCCTTACAATTTGTTCGACTGCAGCTTTTGCTGCATCCACAGCTATTTCCGGCACCCCGAGGACGAGAGGATCCAAAGATCTCGTTAACTCAGCACCTCGGTCCGGTACGAGCGCCTCGACAAATCTGGCGAAGGGTTTGGCGAACGGCAAGATCAGCGCTATGCCAATGGCGTTGAAGAAACTATGGAACGCGACAAGCGCAGTCAGAGAGTTTCCAGTCCCCGCCCCGCTTACAAAGACCGCAGTAAACGGCCCCATCAGGAAAAATGCCATTACCCCTGTCATCACGTTGTAGATCACGTGAGCAAAACCGGTGCGGCGCGCCATCGTGCCCCCACCTAAGGTGGCCAGAACAGCGGTGAAGGTTGTCCCCACGTCCATTCCAATGACCAGAGCCGCCGCTTGAGGGAAGTTCACAGCACCGGCGCTCAACGCAGCCAACGCCGTTGCAACACCAGCACTCGAAGACTGCGTCACCATCGTTATCAGGACGCCGATCAATACAAGCTTCAGCCTGCCAAGCAGTGTATCTGGCGGAAAATCGGCAGGAGTGACTACGCCGCGAAACGCGTCAAGCCCGGACTTGAGTTGCTCGATCCCAATGAAAATCAAACTGAACCCGGCCAACGCCAGCCCAAGGCCGGAAATCGCTCTTCTTCCCGAAAGCGCCAGCAAAGCCCCAATAAAAACAACCGGCAACATCACTTGCCCCAAGTCTAGCTTGAACCCCAAGAGCGCGACGAGCCAACCTGTCATGGTCGTTCCGATATTGGCCCCAAAGATGATCCCAAGCGCTTGGGGAAACGTGAGCAGACCAGAAGCGACAAATCCAACGGCCGCAACCGTGGTCGCACTGGAAGATTGGATTGCAGCTGTCGTGACCGCGCCTGTTACGGCCCCGGTAAACGGTGTCGACGTGAACCGGCCCAAAATATCTCGCAGTCGCGCCCCTGCCAAAGCCTTCAATCCGTCCGTCATCAACAGCATTCCGACAAGGAACAGGCCGATGCCACCCAAGGCTGGTAACAGGTTCCAGAACATCACGAATAGCTTTCCACCCTAAATCTCACACCGCCGAACATGTTTGCTTTGCCTTTAAGCCCGACGACAAACGACGGTTGGTTTGCGTTCAGCCTCGCAGACCCGACACCGCGAGTTGATTGACATAGATCAAAGCACCAACATGAATTACATAGTGAAATTCGAATGTTTCAACATACTCTAGGTGCTGTCAGACGAATTCGAATTCGTCTCTGATAGGCCAGTGATATTGTCCTTTATCCCGCGCCAAGTTCGCGCCACTCGGCAAGAGCGGTGGATCGTGTCAGCTTGAAGGTGTCTCGGCTGGCGAGCGATCTTTCCTGGTTGAAGTGGTTATAGACAGAGGAATGGACGGAGGCGAATTTCTGCAAACTTCGCATGCGCCTGAAACGCTGCATGGCGCGTTCTCTTCGTCGGAACGGCAGATGAGAATTCTCAACGCGGTTGTTGAGCCATCTGCCCGTCATTTGCTTTTCCAACGCACCCATTTCTCTGAGCGCCGCCTTGTAGGATGCGAAGCGATCTGTGACTAATTCTTCAGCTTTGCCGTGCCGCTTCATTAATTTCCTGAGGAATTTCAGCGCTGCAGCTTTGTTTCGGCGTTTGGTGACAACGGCTTCCAGCACCTCGCCTTCGTGATCAACAGCTCGCCACAGATAATGTCGCTTGCCATTTACCTTCACAAAAACCTCGTCGACATGCCACTTCCATTTCGAGAATGCACGAAGTTGCTGGACCCGTTTGCGTCTAATCTCAGAAGCAAACATTGGGCCGAACCTGTTCCACCAGTATCGGACGGTTTCGTGGCTCACGTCGATGCCTCGCTCATGCAGCAGATCTTCGACATTCCGAAGCGAGAGTGGAAACCGAATATACAGCATCACCGCAAGACGGATGATCTCGGGACTGGTCTTAAAGTACTTGAAGGAGGCAGGTTTGGTCATTCCCAAACGCTACGCATACCCCCTGCCCCGTTCAAGCAAAGTTCTTCTGACAAGACCTTTCATACGAGTGATCTTTCCGAAACGGTGCATCAAAGTTAACGTTTCTTTTCAACCAGTACTTTGATCCCGGTCAATTGACTAATCACGGCTTAGGTGCTGTCAGACTAATTCAAACCAGTCTCAGCTAGGCCAATATAGTTGCCCTTTAAGTTGCACCAAGTTCGCGCCACTCGGCGAGAGCAGCGTTACGTGTCAGCTTGAAAGTGTCTCGGCTGGCGAGCGATCTTTCTTAGTTGAAGTGGCTTCAGATAGAGGGGTTGACGGATGCGAATTTCTGCAAACTTCGCATGCGCCTGAAGCATTGCATGGCGCGTTCTCGTCGCCGGAGAGGAAGATGCGAATTCTCTACCCGGTTGTTGAGCCTACGGCCCTTTAGTTGTTTTTCGAGAGCACCCAAATCTCTGAGCGCCGCCTTGTAGGATGCGAAGAGGTTTGTGACTATTTCCTCTGCACAACCGCGTCGCTTCATCAATTTCTTCAGAAAATTTGACGCTGCAGTTTTGTTTCGGCGTTTGGTGACAACGGCTTCCAGCACTTCACCTTCGTGATCGAGGGCCAGCCAAAGATAATGCAGCTTGCCATTCACCTTCACGAAAACCTCGTCCACGTGCAACTTCCATTTTGAGAATGCGCGCAGTTACTGGACGCGTTTTCTGCGGATCTCTGCGGCGAAAACTGGACTAATCCTGTTCCGCCAGTACCGGACAGTTTCATGGCCAACGTTGATGCCTCGCTCATGCAGCGGATCTTCGACATTCCGAAGCGAGCGCGGGAAGCGGGTGTATAACATCACCACAAGGCGGATGATCTCGGGGCTGGTTTTAAAGTACTTGAAAGAGGCAAGTCTGGTCACGGGCAAAAGCTACGCAACTGCGTTGCCTGCCTCAACCCAAGCTCTTCTGACAGTTTCAGGCCAGCGTTTTCAAAATCTTCAACCGCGTTTCTTCTATCGTACAAGAGGTCTTAATATGGTTCCAATCAATCGGACCCAAGTGCTTTTGCAACTGACTTTCAAGCACTCTCGGAGTCGCATCAGAAGCTGATTTAGGCCGTGTCTGAACGCGTCGTTTGAGTTCTCCCGGCGCCGCGGTTAACCAGATGCCGTCGAAGCGAACGCAAGCTTCTCGCGCGACCAGTTCGACTTCCTTCCTTCGGCTAGGGCGATCGTAAACGGCGTCGACCACCACCGCGCTTCCACCGCTTAAAAGTGAGCCGGCTCGCTGCGCCATTGAACCATACACCCTATCCGAAACCTCAGGCGCATAGGCATGGTCCGGCAACTTGGTGTGTGGATCGCACCCAAACATTGCTTTGCGAGTCCTGTCACTTTCTATCACCCTTGCACCCGGCGCAGATCCGATGGCAGGAGCGATTGCACTCGACATAGTCGACTTGCCGCTACCACTGAAGCCGCCGATCGCGACTAAGCGTGGCTTCGAGGCACCCAAGATAGATATTGCCAGATCGTAGTAACTGCGGGCGTCTTGCCGCTTGTCGTTTGCGTCTTCGACATGTGGGTCTTCGGATTGGGTCGCGAGGACATGCGCTCGGACCGCTGCTCGAAGAGCAATAAAAAACGGCAAACAAGGGTAACCGTCTTCTTCTTCCGAAACATCTAGATAGTGATTTACGACGAGGTTCGCGAACTGAAGTAAATCTCTGTGCCAAAGGTCCATAGCTAAGAAGGCTAGATCATAAAGAACGTCAACTGTCGCCAGTTGGTCATTGAAATCGATGCAGTCGAAGAGTCTGGGGCGCCCGCCGTAAAGGCAAATGTTTCGAAGATGAAGGTCACCATGGCACAGTCTAACGCAACCACGCGCGGCGCGTTTGTCGAGGATAGGTGCCTTCTGCTTCAAGTCTGCGTGAAAAGCCCCGTCCATTAGGTCAACTTCAGCCTTGGAAAACACCGAACTTTGCTGAAACCCCGCATGATTAATATCTAGGACGGCTTCGATATTTTCACGCCCATTGGCTTGGACCTTTTTTGCCAACTGATGAGCTTTGGCGATCGTCTTGGCCAGGACACTCATCACGTCCGCATTCAACTCTCCACGCACAGCCATTTGGTCCAGAATTGCATCTTGATCGAAGCGTACCATCTCAACAACTGCGTCAACAAACTCGCCCTGCCCGTCCAAATTCAACCCTGAGCCGCTTCGAGTAATGTGCCGCACGCCGAGATAGATTTCGGGCGAAGTGATTTTGTTAAGTTGCAACTCCTTTGCGCATGCCTCTGACCGAATTTCAGAAGTTGAGAAGTCTGCATAAGGCAAATAGACCGCCTTCTTCAGCTTGTATGCTCGACTTCCGGCAAGAAAAACGATTGAGATATGTGTTTCGATAACATCGATTTTATTATTGATGCCGTACGTGGCTGGGTCCGACAGGAAAGCCACTACTTCGCTTTGGTCTTCAACAATCATCTTTGCCTCCGGTGACCAAGAAAAGTCTGTTTCGGCTCGGTGTTCACGGCACGTAACTAAGCGGCTTGGGAGATTGAATGCTCTCCAGATACTCGGTCAACGCGATGAGTTTGGCAGGAACTTCTGCTACCAAGCCATTTCCCGTATCAAATTCGACCGTAGAGCCTTCGCTTAACTCGGCGATAACGGGCATGTCCTCACGTGGGTTCGTTGTTTTTAGATAGCCATCCAAGATCGACATCACTTCTAGCATTGGCCAAACCCCGCTTCTTCGGTCGGCAATCTTGGTCAAATCCGGAGGTTGTGTTTTCACGGCTGTCGCCGCAAGCCCATTTCCCTGTGCATCAACGCCATGGCATTTGGCGCAGTGTGCGATGAATAGATCTTCGCCTTGTGTTGGAACTGTTTCCGCCAAACTCTGAAACGGATAAAACACGGAGCCAACCAGGATTACTGCCGTCAGTTTTTTCATAGTCTCAAGCCCACTAAAATTGAGTTTTTTGCCCTTCAAGATTTGAAGCAAGTCAGCGTCCTTAGGGGTGCCAACTCCACTTGTTTTCGTTGACTTCGGAAACGGCTATTGGAGCGGGCAGCAAAAAGCGAAAAACAGCTTAACCACTTAACAAGCCTATCTTAGCATTCGAAACCCGTCCAACTCCTTGATGTGGGGCAGATGACCAAGGATTGGATTCGTTTGAAAGTTCACACCGTTTTCGTATTTGTCACCCGCTGGCATACAAAAAAGACCCTGCATTGCGCGTGCGCCAATGGTGGTAAGGCGCAACAAGAAATATGTATTCAGCGGTAAAGATCTGAGAGTGCTTTCTCATACTTTGCTAGAACTCTAGCTCGCTTAGGCTTTAGTGTCGGCGTGATTAGACCGTTTTCTAGACCCCAGGGTTCAGTCTCGATGACAATGTCGCGGATGCGGGCAAAGGGCGGGATATCTTCCAATCTATTTGTTAGATATTCAACCAGATTCCGTCGAACTTCTTCGGACATTGGGTTAGCTAAGGAAACATCCGTCTTTTCGCACCAAGCTTGGAATTTCGGTGCATTTACAACGACAACCGCCGAGCACCATGGCTTGCTATCACCCAACACACAGACCTGTTCGATCAGAGGATCGGCAGCCAGAGCTGCTTCTATAGGCGTTGGATTGACGTTTTCCCCGGTCGATAGCACGAGGATGTCCTTTATTCTTCCCCTTATATAAACACGCTCATCGATTATCTCGGCCGCATCGCCTGTACGAAGCCAATAATCTTGATCGAAGGCATCGTTTGTCGCGTCTGGGTTATTCCAGTAGCCGATCATAGCGCTCGGTGAGTGGATCAACAGTTCTTGCCGATCACCTATTTTTAGTTCGCTGCCCGGAAGCGTGAAGCCGACGCTGTCACAGCGACGATCATCAATTGTCGACCCGGTTACTGCAGGTCCAGCCTCTGTGAGTCCGTACCCCTGAAGCAGCGGGATTTCCATTGCTGCGAAAAACCTAGATGTATCTGCGGACAAAGGCGCACCACCGCAAACCAGCATTCTAATTTGCCCCCCGAAAACTTCGTGCACACGCCTGCTGACACGTCTACCGATCAGGGTCCAATAAAGGTTAGCCACAATAGAAGGAGGCGGCAGTTTATTTTCAACAACTTGCCGACGGCGCCAGCCGATTGCCTCTGTCCAAGCTAACAGCCTGCTGGCTATTACCGAACCTTCTGCTTCCGAAATCACTTTATCATGGACTCTCTCGAAGAGTCTCGGCACCGCAAGCATGACGGTCGGACGCAGAGCCCGCATGTCTTCAGCCAAGTCTTGAATGGAGCGCGCGAAAGCCACCGGGCTGTTCGCAAGCATGGGACAGATATAGCCCAGGGTTCTCTCGAATGCGTGGGCCAAAGGAAGGACGGACAGGAATAAGTCCTTTTCGGAAATTGGATTGATTTCGCCCACAGTCGCCGCGTTCCAGAGGAGCGCTTTGTAAGTTAGCATCACACCCTTAGGAGGCCCCGTAGTGCCGGAGGTGTAAATAAGTGTCGCCAAATCATCTGGCGAACCAAATTCACCTCGATCTTCTTTGTAACTTCCGATCTCTATGTCGGGGCAAACCATCGCTCGACCTTTATTCGGCCCTTCCCCACTAACCAGCCAAACTTGTTTCAATACGGTCAAGGACTTACGTTCAGCCCCCAAATCTTCCCATCTATCGATACTATCGGTCACACATAAAACTGCACCGCTGTCGCGCAGAACGTGACAAATATTGGCAACACTATCCCGCGTGTAGACCGGAACAGTTACCAACCCCTCGCACATGGCCGCCAGATCAGTGACTATCCAATCGACACAGTTCGGTAAGAAAATCCCGATCCGATCCCCGGCGCGCAAATCAGCTTGCGCGAAGGCAGCGCGGCGTTTGACAACACGCTCATTCACCATGCGCCAAGTCAGTGTCCGCCAGGCACCGTTCACGAATTGAATATAGGCGGGGCTATCAGGCGTATCGTTGACCCTTGCTTCGAATGCTTCGGGAATCGTCTGGCACAGCGCTACATCCGCCCCGCTGGTTGGCGATTTCTCAAGCATGTTTAATTTTCCGAGATCGCGTTCAAAACCTCCATGATTCAAATCAATTTCATTCAACGTTTGGCGGGTTAACCTGTCGGAGTGCGCCTTGAACGGCTCGACAATTCGAAGCTTGGAAAGAAAGGTTCGACTTATGGCAGGAACTACTTCTTCACCAGCTACACGAATAATGTCCTTGACGAAACTCGTGCAAAACTCAGGGCTGTACCCAAACAACCCTATCGTAAACAGCGCGACGACCGAGCCTGTGATATGGGTCGACGGTCGAGATCATCTGCTATTTTGCTCCAACAACCTACTAGGCCTTTCCAACCATCCAGACGTCAAAGCAGCGGCCCAAAAAGCACTGGAGCGCTACGGGCTCGGATCCGGCGGATCACGACAGATGGCAGCGAACATCGATGTTCACAGAGCGCTCGAGCAGCGTATCGCCGAATTCGTTGGCCAAGAAGACGCGATCTGTTTTGCGGCAGGGTACATGGCTAACGTCGGGGTGATCCCTGCGCTTATGAAAGTAGACTTTCTTCAGTCTTTGGCCGAAACCCATCTTGGCCATCCCAGCCAAGACAAGCTTGGAGAAAATGACGCCGTTGGTTGGGAGGTGTTTAGTGAAGAACTGAACCACGCAAGCGTCGTAGACGGCGTCCGCCTTGCTAAGGCGAAGATCAGCAGGTTCCCACACAAGAATATGAAATACCTCGCTAAGGCAATTGGCGAATCGAAAATGCCTTCCAAGCTTTTGGTAAGTGATGGCGTTTTCAGCATGGATGGAGACATAGCTCCAATCCCGGCGATGGCCGATTTGGCTCGCGAGCACAATGCCATGCTGATGATCGATGATGCACACGGGGTCGGTATGCTCGGGGCCAATGGACGGGGGAGCCTCGAACACCACGGGGTCGCCACAACCGACGTGGACTTGCAAATGGGGACATTTACAAAGGCTTTTGGAGGCGTCGGTGGATATGTTTCCGGGGATCAGGAAGTAATCGACTTTTTGCGTATTTCTGCACGGACATACATCTTCTCCGCACCATTGCCGCCAGCCATCGCAGCCGGGGTAACCGAAGCTATCGACATTGCTGAACGCGAGCCTTGGAGACGCGAAAAAGCGCTTGAGAATGCATTTTATTTCAGACGTGAAGTGGAATCCCGTGGGTATGAAACTCTTGGCAGTGAAGCACACATTGTCCCAACCTTGATTGGCGACGAACTAAAAGCGGCCGAGGTTACCCGCCTGCTTAGACATCGCGGTATCGTCGCACCACATGCTCGTTACCCCGCTGTTGCGCTCGGCCAGGCTCGCATCAGGTTTGTAATGACCTGTCAACACGAACGCGAGCAGATTGACTTCCTGCTGGGTTGTCTTGCCGAAATGCGTGAGAGCCTGAACCTTTAGGAGCGCGTGACGTTGGAACCGCTAGACAACAGAACGGCGCTCATTACAGGAGCATCTTCGGGGATTGGGCGGGCATTTGCGGAAGAATACGCATCCGAAGGCGTCAATTTACTCATCGTCGCACGTCGGAATGATCCCTTACAATTGTTGGCGTCACAACTGCGATCAAAGTACGGAATAGACGTCCAAGTTTGGGTTGGAGACCTTGCTATCCCTGAGACGCCTCAAAGTTTGTTCGATTATCTGATTGAGCAAAACATCCAAGTGGACATCCTTGTGAACAATGCCGGGTTCGGCGTTCCTGGAAACCTGTGTGAGGTGGAATGGGACAGGCATCGAGAAACCATCGAAGTCATGGGCGCGGCTCCAGTGCGACTATGCTATCTTATTGCTCCCGCAATGCAGGAAAAAAGATCAGGGCGGATCATAAACGTATCCTCGCTGGCGGCATTTGTTCCACCTCACGCAGGAGGAACACTGTACTACCCTTTAAAATCGTACCTTGCTCAGTTCTCAATCGCATTGCGGGCGGAAATGAAACCAAGCGGCGTGCACGTTACCGCTGTGTGCCCCGGCTTCACACGCACGGGATTTCAGGCCGCAGCAGGTGGAACAGTAGAATCCGTCACGATCCCAAAGTGGATGTGGAGCGAGCCGAATGATGTCGCGGCTACCGCGATACGCGCCGTAGAAAAAAACCAACCAATCTGTATCCCGGGTTTTTTCAATAGGGCTGTGGCATTGTTCTTCAAGATCATACCCGGTTCGCTGGGACGCAAGATAGTTGGCGAGTGACCGATCAGAAGACGTCACCAGCACTCACCATTACAGGACCGTTTCGCAACTTCGCGATCATATCCTCGCCCATTCCGACTACGTCGATCCTCAATTTAGCTGAGCCTGACATGGCATGAGATAAGAGGCCCATTTTTCCACATTCTCGAATGCGACGTAAAACGCCGCTTCGTTCATCAAGCATTATCAGGCCAATCTTGGCTTGGTAATGATGCAAGCAGGCTTCCAATAGCTTAAAGAACACCGCTTCCTGTCCCTCTTTCACGACCAAATTTCCAAATCTGACGACCCTAAGATCCTGCAAACAGAAAACGCTATTTAGCCCAGGCAAATATGGGAGAATCCTAAGAAAAAATGCCCCTTGGATTCCGGGCATCGAGACGATCGACCACCTCAACAGTTCTGCCTGAGCAAGCGCTATTATCGCGTCTCCTTCTCTTACAGCAAAACACTCATCCGATTTGAATGAAGAGCGGAAGTCGGTCAATTCGTGGTCTTGATAAGCCTGCTCCAACTCGGCCAAAACCTGTTCCGCTTCCTCGGGACGGACCATGCCCACTTTTGGATCCTTGCGCGGAAAAAACCGCGAAAAAAGAGCCAGAGGTATGTTGGCCTCAACCGTATGACCAATCTGATCCGATAGGTGGAGCGAGTATTCAGTCGTTTCTTCGACATAGGCAAATCCAAACCCCGGTGACCCGACGGTCGAGATGCAATAATTCCGAACATGCTCAATCAGCTGCCCTGCAAGTCCCTCGTGCTGTCTATCTGGTCTAGTCGAGGCCATTACAAAGTGGAAACCATGGCACCTTTTCCCCGCTAACAATTTCAGACACTTATCCAGAACGAAAACGCAAAGCTCTTGCCCGGCATCAGACAAAACGAAAAAACTTGGGTCACGCAACCGAGCCAACTTATTTGGGACATCAATAATGCGGTATTTCGTGGATCGGCTCCCCCAGACTGTATGTCCGAGCAATTCAACGGTTGCCGCCGAAGGTTCATCCGATCGCGTGATCAGTCTGAGTAAGCTGGGGTCTTGCCAAATCAACTCAACCGTCATGAGTTTGACCTTCGTTTGACTGGCACAAAATCGCCTTGCGCATGTCATCGAACAACTTGGCATCTGTCACGATCCTGGGAACCTTATATTGACCGCCCAAGCCACGACGAGATTTCATCCATCTGAGGAACCCTCCCGAGGAAACGAAATTCACCACTGGTGCTGTAAGAGCGAGACCTCTTGCACGTAACTCGGAATAATCTTCATTTCGGCTGCACAAGACTTTGTCGACTTTTGAAGCGAACGTTTCCGCAGCATTCGGATGAGGTTCTCCCTCTACTTCGACGAGATAGAGATGGCGATTGCGCTGATCTTCGCAAACTGCGCCCACGCTATAGTCGACAACGGAGAGTCCTGTGTTCGATGCGGCCACAGCTACTGCCTCCGCGATTTCCGCTTCAATCAGATGTTCACCGAAGACGGACAGCCCGTTTTCCACTCGCCCGACCACCAACAAGCGCGGTGGCGAGAGATCCAAGAAGCGCACAATATCCCCTACAATATACGACCACAGTCCGGCGGCTGTTGAAATTGCCAAGGCGTAATCAACTCCGGTTTCAATATTTCCAACCCAGTACCGTTCGGGATTTTTGGAATGGAGCTGTTCCGCCGGAATAAACTCAAAAAACACATGACCATTAAGGTGCAGGCGCATACCCTCCCCGTCGCCTCGGTCGGCGTAGGCAAATACGCCCTCGCTGGCAGAGTACATCTCTCGTGTTTCTGCGTGGCCTCCCTGCATCAGCGCCACAAACCGCTGCCGGTACGGAGCGAAATTTACGCCACCGTGAACGATAAGCTCTAGGTTTGGATACCAATCGACTAGTTTTACTCCCGAAGTGTCCCGATCTTTTGCGAGTTCGTCCAAAAAGATAAGCAACCAGTTTGGTGACCCCCCCAAAAAACGCACATCTCTCTGCAAAGATAGGGGTGCCAGACGGCGGATCTTTTCCTCCCAATCTGCGATCCCGGCAATATCGGGGGTTGGCAACACTCGACCCTCAAACCAGTTTGGCATTGCACCGGCAGTGATGGCACTGACGGTACCCACATCCACCTCTGGAGTGGCGTGCTGCAAGTCAGTTGGGCCGGTCAAACCAAGTACAGAGCCCCCCAGCACCCTGCTGCCCGGTCGATTAACAAAGTGGTGACACAAAAGATCTAGAAATCCGCGCGCCGCAGAACGCCGCATCTCGGTCGAATATGGAATGTATTTGGAGCGACCCGTTGTTGTCCCGGAGGTCATTGCAAAATGCGGAATTCGCCCCGGCCAAGTTTGGTCGATGAGATCGGGGTATCTTGCCTGCCACCACTCCTGCCAGAACTCGGCGTATTGGCGGATAGGCACTCTCTGCTGGTAGTCTCCGAGTTTGGAGATTTGGTCAAAGCCATGGGCTTGTCCGAACTTCGTTTTAGACGCGCGGCGAACAAGCCTAGTCAACAGCGTCGATTGAACAACAGAGGGGTTCTGTCGATTCAAACTCCAAACCCTAGCCTTCGCGTACCGACGAGCCAATGGGCTGAAGTCGATCATGCGACTGGATCGGCTAATTGCTCGTGTCGGTTGAGGTTTGTTCATCGCCTAGGCTGCCCAGTTCACAATGTTAATTTGCGAAAACGATTACTTCTCCAGTGTTTCACACTTGCCATTGACTGTCGGCTAGACTCTCCGTCGTAAAATTCGCATAGCGCGGCGCCTTGTACAGAAAAATGTCCGTTTTCCACAAATACGTTGGTCTCGGCCTGCGCTACCGCTGACAGATTTCGGCATATTCTATCGAAATCTTTTTGGCCTCCCAACTTGAGAACCGTAGCTGTTCAAGTGGCGCGCCACATTGATTTGGCTCAAGCACCGTTGGCCTGACTTTGCTGTCTGCACTGAACCAAAGAAGTTGAACATTTGCTGCGTGGCCAGCGAACACAGTAGTTGATAATCTTGGTATCAGTTCTGCGGAACCGCCGGTATTTTGGTCACCGAACTCCGAGTTTGCTGCGGCTGCTCAATTGTACGTTCTGGATCCAGGCAGGCCTGAATTTCCGAGAAGTCCAGAGTTTCATTTTTTTCAAGCGCTGCAATCAACGTCTCGACCTCGGGCTTGTGCTCTTCGAGAGTGGAAATTGCTCTGGCTTCGGCGTCAATGAGCATTTTCATAACCGCCCGGTCTACTTGTGCTGCCGTTGTATCAGCTATGTTCGTCGGCTGCGCGATTGTACGTCCCAGAAATGGGTGGTCGTCGCTTTGCCGCAGGTCGATTGGGCCGAGTTCTTCGGTCATCCCCCACCTTGTCACCATACGTCTGGCGGTTTCGGTAGCCCTTCGGATGTCGTCGTCAGCGCCGGAACTGACCGTTCCCAGGAATAGTTGCTCAGCCGCTCGCCCCGCAAGCAACGCAACAATCTGATCTCTGAGAAACGTTTCACTAAGGGTATGACGCTCTGCTTCCGGCAATGAGTGTGTCCCCCCAAGTGCGTGACCTCGCGGAATAATCGTCACTTTGTACAAGGGGTCAGCTTCTGGCGTGAAATAACAAACGGCGGTGTGTCCAGCCTCGTGCACGGCAAGACGGTGCCTTTCTTCGGGTCGTATCGCAAGAGTGCGGACAGTCCCCATCATCACTTTGTCACGCGCTTCATCAAGGTCGTTGCGAGAAATCAGATCAGCTCTGCGCCGCGCTGCTCCGATTGCGGCCTCATTGAGCAAGTTTTTCAGGTCAGCCCCCGAGAACCCCGGCGTTCCTGCTGCGATCCAACCCAGGTCGCCAGTATCTTCAAGCGGCAGTTTTCTTGCATGTATGTCAAGAATAGCCCGCCGGGCATCTTTCTCAGGCAAGTTCAGTGTTACATGACGGTCGAAACGGCCAGGCCGGAGTAAGGCTGGGTCCAGCACATCTGGCCGATTGGTCGCCGCCAGCACAACAACAGATTCTCGGCCACTAAATCCATCAAGCTCGGCAAGTATCTGGTTCAGTGTCTGCTCCCGTTCATCATGACCACCGCCAAGCCCTGTTCCGCGAGTACGTCCGACGCTGTCCAACTCATCGATAAAAATAATGGAGGGAGCAGCCTTACGCGCCTCTTCAAAGAGTTTACGCACCCTTCCTGCGCCAACGCCGACGAAAATCTCAATAAACTCGGAACCAGATGTCGAAAAGAATGGTACGTCGGCCTCGCCGGCAAGGGCTTTGGCCAGAAGCGTTTTGCCCGTCCCCGGGGGGCCAACAAGCAAAACCCCATGTGGGACCTCAGCGCCGACACGGGCAAAACGCTCTGGGTCGCGTAAAAACTCTACTAACTCAATTACTTCGCGCTTAGCCTGATCCTGCCCCGCGACATCTTCGAAGGTTACCTTTCTTCTAGCTTCGTTTGGTTTTGAGAAACGACCGCTTAGTAGACCACCAGAAATACCTCCCGGACCGCCGGCTATCCCGCCCGTCATTCGTCTTTGAAACCAGAAATACAGGGCCAGGATAAATATCCACGGAATAAGATAGACGAAGACCGAGGTTCCAGATGGCTCAATCGCAGTAACATCAACACCGTTATCTTCCAGCAGCGCCAACAAATCCGGGTCGCTCTGGCTTGGCACAACGGCCCGGAAAGCTTGCTCACCATCCCCGTCTGCAGAGGTAGCGCGAACCGTTATGCTGTGATCACTTAATTCTGCTGAACGAACCCGTCCCGCACGAATGATCTCTTTCACGCCGCTATATGAAATCGTCGTAGCGGTCAGATCGGTAGGCGGCGCAAAGAAACTTGCGACAATTAAAGTTCCCATCGTGGCAACAAGCGCAACATAATAAATCCACTCTGGCCATTTTGGCCCACTGCCGGGATCTTTCGGTGGCTCTTGTGGCATAAGCGAAATCTTTCAAACAGACTGGTACTTGCGTCCGCAGACAGCACAACCTCAGACCCTCAACCAACCACACAGACTATGCATCCTTGATCAAGGCCCAATCAAATAATAGTCGACATTGCATTATCTTAGCAAAACCAAATGCAGATTTAGCTGAAGTTACATGCGTTTGAACAAACCGCTTTTCACGGCAAACCTCCAGGCTTCAACACCACTCGAACCTCGGTCAAAAGGTTGGCAACGGCGGAAATCGCAAGTTTCGAGTTCACTGAGGCTATTGACCTGCATCAATGCATCTTCCTCTGATACCCGTCAGTCTTGGCCTTTCAAAACGGAGGGGAAGCAATGATTTCGAATATCTTGGTCGCAACTGACGGCTCTGAAACAGCTGATCGTGCCGTTGAATTCGCTACAGACCTGGCGCTCAGACTGGATGTGCCAATGACTATCGGCCATGTTCTTCAACATGGCGCTCGCATTGAAGAATTGGGCCGCATGACTGAGGTCGAGCACTTAGTTCAGCAAGTCAAAAGCGATGTGAAGCTTCATTTGGGCGACATTCCATCCAATATTGACGCGGTATTTTCGGGCCCCCTGTCACGCGCAGACAGAGAGCGTATCATCACAGTGATTGGCGAGAAAATCGTTGATGGAGCGGCGCGACGCGCGAAGGATGCAGGCGCGAAGAGCGTTTCGACACGGGTAAACAATGGGGATTACGATGAAGGCATCCTAAAAATGGCCAGTGAAATCGGTGCAGACACAATAGTTATAGGCCACCGCGGCTTGGGCCGGGTTCAACGGATCTTTCAAGGCAGCGTTTCGCAAAAAGTCAATCAGCGTGCAGACTGCACGGTGATTACCGTACGCTAAAATAAAGCAAACGGACCGGATACTATTCTGTGGTACCGACGCATTCAGAATTTCTGCAATGCGCTGCGTCAATGTCGGCAACAAAGGAGATCCAGAGGAAAAAACTATGCGAGCAATGGTTTTTGGCAATGCCGTCTCAAAACTGGAACTCAGAAATGTTCCGACCCCGAAACCCGCCGCCAACCAGGTGCTTATCAAAGTTCTGGCATGTGGCGTGTGTCGAACCGACTTGCACGTTATTGACGGCGATCTTTCTGAACCAAAGCTCCCGCTTATCCCTGGGCACGAGATCGTTGGCTGCATCGAAAGATTGGGGACCAATGTCGAAGGTTACCAAGAAGGGCAGCGCGTTGGTGTGCCCTGGCTCGGGCGAACGTGTGGGAATTGCTCTTATTGCCTGGAAGGACGGGAAAATCTGTGTGATCACCCCGGGTTTACTGGCTATACGATCAATGGAGGATACGCCGAGTACTGTGTCGCTGATGCCAAGTTTGTTTTCCCATTGTCCGAAAAAGCTGACCCCGTTTCCCTGGCACCTCTTTTATGTTCGGGCTTAATCGGCTACCGAAGTTTAAAACTCGCAGGCAAGGTCCAGACACTGGGCATCTATGGTTTCGGCGCCGCCGCACACATTCTTTGCCAGATTACGAAACATCAGGGTATTGAAGTTTTCGCCTTTACTCGAGATAGCGATATAGCCGCGCAAAATTTTGCGCGAAACCTTGGTGCAAGTTGGGCAGGAGGCTCTTCGGAGACGTCACCATCACCATTGGATGCCGCAATAGTTTTCGCTCCAGTCGGAGCTTTGGTGCCTGCTTCGTTAAAGTCTGTGCGCAAGGGAGGCCGTGTTATTTGTGGGGGAATCCACATGAGCGATATTCCAAGTTTCCCGTACGCCGATCTTTGGGAAGAGCGATCAATAGCCTCCGTCGCAAACCTTACGCGTCAGGATGGCAGAGAATTTTTTACTCTTGCTGAAGCTGCAAGTGTTCGGACGGAAGTAATTCCTTATCCTCTTGAGAAAGCCAACGACGCGCTTGATCACCTTCGGGAAGGCAAGCTGCAAGGAGCAGCGGTGCTTGTACCTTAGACGTTCTGCCTGCATTTGTGCGACGTGAAAAGCCTGAGTTCTGGAACAGGCGAAGCAGTCAGCGAGAACTGCCGCGCAATGCTCATTTCCTGAACCCATTTTCTCCGGACTTCTAACGCAAACATCGTTCCACAACGGTTCTACCGGAAGCGAACAGTTTCACTGCAAAGTTCGATGCCAAGCTCTTGAAGAAAGACCTCGACGTTTAGAAGCGATATCGGGAACCAAACGTACGGCATCACGGTGAGACAAGTGATCTGGGGGATAATATTGAAGCCGTTGAAAGGAAATCGCTTATTCATGCGCTAAACCTGCGAAAGCCCCGTGCCCGAACTTAAACGCATTTTTCAAAATGTCCCTCAACCTTTGGCGGGCCCACCTAAGCCGTCTACCTCCCAGTAGTGAAACTTTAGAACGAAGTAGATATAGGCAGACAAACCAGCCGCAACGAAGCACCAGATTGACGTGAAGGCATGAGAAGCAAAGAAGAACCCCAAAGCAACGGAAACGACAATTAGATACCCGAAACCTCGTAAGCCTTTATCGCTCGATCCCACAAGCGGAACGCAGATCACCAAAGCGTAAAAAACACGTGCAAAGTTCCTCGTAATCTCGGACGGGAACGTTTCAATGTTTTCATATTGAATGGAATGTTGAGCAAGGCCAATATCTAGATTTGCTGGTGACAACAACACTGGCAAGTAAAGCAACAAGCCAAGGCAAAAACCAATTCCGCAAATCCCTTGGAATATGAGCCTGCGACGCCGGTCACTTTCAATCGAAGCCGCGGACAGCGGAACCCAAAACGGCCAAAATAAATAGGCAAAGAAGAGAAACGTCAACGCAGCTGCCGAAGAAGGGTTCGCCGACGGGTCGTCAATGGACACCCACAAGAAGCCTTCGGACAATTGCTGAATCCCAAAGAAAAGTGGAAAGCTGGCTAGCGGAAGAAATCGTTCGCCCATTTGCAACGCCAAACGTATCGTAAGACCACTGCAGGCAATGATCGCTGCACCGGCTACAAAACTGGCTTGTGATGAGAAACACATGCTTAAACCACCTCCACCATTTTACATAGCTGAAGTCGTTGAAGCAACGAACACTTTTCATTTCGAAGTACTGCGTTGTGCCGCCTAAAGGGCGCATTGTGAGTTGTCTGGCCAACCATTTAGGAACCGGTGCTGCCAGGTAAATTCGGACCAATCAAATCGGACCAACCAGCGGAATGTTGGTTGTTCAGCGTTGACGATCTCAGCGACCGGGTCTGCGAAGAAGTTGGTTAAAAAGTTAAGTGTCTTTTTGTTTTCTTCCGACGTATCAAGGAATGCCGGTACTCGTATTTCAAGCTGATTGAGTAGCGTTAGTGCATTCGACTAAGTATGCGGTTGGCTGGGCGTCGCTTTTCGCTTGATACCTTTGCAAAGCTCACAAATCCATTCAGCGGTTCCATCAATCGCTCGACTTGAAATCTTTAGGTCGTGGTAGGAAACGATCCGCTGTTCGCGGCAAAAAGGACAAGTTGCAATCGCATGAAAATCGGGAACATGGACGGCTTTCGGCGGGGCGGGATTGCAAACCATAGAGTTCTCCAATTGGTAGGATACCGCGCGTGCTGAACATAGGTTAGCGGCCTGTTTTGACACTTTGTCGGGCTATATCATCACCAATTCTAACATAAGTCGCTACGCTGTGCGATTTTCGTTTCGGAAGGCACGCCTTGAGTGCGGTTTAGTAATTTCACAGATTTAGTTAATCGTCTGCCTTGCAGACGATGCGGTCATTGGGCTTCGCACGTTTGAGCTATTTCGGGCCGTCTAGTGTGCTACAGCGCCAGCATCAGTTCGTGAAAAGTTCCATTACTCCGATATTTTTCGCCCGTGCCGTCAACTTTTTTGAGAACTTCTTACGGCTTACTGTGTCGAGTTCGTTCCAGAACTCTCGGCTGACACGGATGCTTCCAAGCTTACTATGGCCGTCCAGTATGTCTTCGGAATGGATCTGTTCAAGCCGCGCTGCTTTGTTAACCTCTGTCCCAATCATCGTGAACTGATGTCGTGTTGCAGAACCGAAATCTCCACTCACGACCAGCCCGATATGTAGGCCAATTCTGAGGGTCAAAGGCTCGTTTCCTATTCTAATCTCATTAACGTTCTTTACCGATTGCTCAGCGGCACGAACAGCGTCCGAACAGATTGACGAGGCGTCTTCGACTTTGCCCTTCATCACCCAAAACGCCATCAACCCGTCACCGATGAACTTATCTATGTGTCCGCCTCGATCGAGGACGGGGGACGTTTGTGCGTTGAAAAAGCGCTGAACGATGTCGGCGACGCGCTCCGGAGGCGCATTCAATGTGAACTTGCTGAATCCGACCACGTCGGAAAACCAAATTATAGCCCGCTCGATGAGGTATTCGGCTTGTTGTTCGCTCCCGGACTGCATTCGGCGACTTAAGGCGTACTGGTTTGTGTAAGCATGTAGAATGCGCGTGTCGTCAACCAAGTGGCGGCTAAGAGACGCAGTCTTCCTAGTCGCGCTTCGAAGTTTGATCGAGATAATTTTTGCGATGTTTCTCCAAATGATACCCGCTTCTGGGTGTGTCTCTATATTGGTCCGATCAATAACTAAAACATCGACAATACTCTCGTTTGCGACAAGGTCGTAGACACGTTGATACCCGTTGCCGGCCAAGTGTTGTTCTCCGATCACTTCGTTTCGCCGCCGAACGAAAAGAGTTTGTCCATTTAATTTAATGGCGACAGATCCATTAACGATAATCCAGAGACACTCTGCCGGATCGCCGGCACCGCAGATAGATTCACCTTCGGTGTACCTGTATCTACGTGGTTCGAGCGGCGTGGTGTCTTCGACATCGTCAATGAGTCCGGATAGCGCAAGTGCTTCCTCGTACTCTGGACCCAGCTTCTCAATTGGTGTGATCGACGCATTTTCCGCCATTCGAGCCTCCGCATCCACATCCACGTCTCCTGCTCGCAGTATCACCATAGCACGAAACCCCAAATCGAAAGTGTTGCTTGGGAAAATTGAAGGAATGCGATCTGCTCTCGGGTGGCTTGCCCGCAGTGTTCTCAAATTCCGCTCTGGGCTCGGTGCGGTCTTTCGCTACGATCTGTCTGAGGGACCGCTGTGCGGACAAAACCGACATTAGCTTTATTTGCCGGAATGACCCCTTAAAACTCCGCCGCAGACATTCATATTTTGGTGGATTGTGCGGAATGTGAATCCTCAGGCTGTTTCGGCAGAATAAACGCTAGCCGCGTGCACCAGCAGCGTCGCGCTTGCCGCGCTGATGGCCAAGGTAACAAATACGAGCCAGATGAGCAGAGTGGCTTTTTCTGCGCGAAAGAAGTTTGTGGAGGGGGTGGTCATGGTGGTCTCCTACCTTACCGTTTCTGGGTGGGGACGGATTTGAGGCTGGTGGTTTCGGTCGCCTTAAAGTGGGTTTGTTCCGCTCTGGCAGCCGGGGCCACTGTTTTGATCCTGAATGCGGTGAAGCCCGCGAAGGCGGCCATCGCAAACACAAGCGTCCAGCCCATGACCGCATCGCCAAATACCGCCGAAAGCGCGCTGGTCATGAGAGGGCCTGCAATGCCGCCGATGGTGAAGACAAACAGCATTGTGACAGCACTGGACGCGACATAGACGGGCACAGTGCGGTCCATCGCGTGAGCCAAAAGCAGCGAGTAGAGGGTGAGCATCGATCCGCCCAGGAGGATCAATCCGGCGAGCATTGCAATGTAAAGTGGTGTGCCCACGATGGCTGAATAGCGCGCACCGTCGCCAGTGGCGAAAGTGGCGAAGGCCGCAAGGGCGCCGGTTGCGACTGTCGCCGTCACTACAATGAGGCGGCGCCGATCCATGCGGTCTGACACAAATCCAAGCGGATAGAGAAACAGGATACGCCCGACGTAAATAGCAGCGATGCCAATAGCCACATCCGTGGCATCAATGCCAATGACAGCCGCCCGATACGGCACAACATTCATGAACACTGTGGACACGATACCAACGGTGAGCGCGCCGAGAGCGGCAGTGGGCGCGTCTTGAAACAGCGCCTTGAAGCGTACATTCGCCCGTTCTTTGCCCTCGGGCGGCGTGCTGGGCGTCGCGGCGATCACCACAATTGCCAGACAGTAGAGCAAGGACATCAGCACAAAAGACTGGTTCAGGTCGTCGGGTGTAACGATGACGAGAACCTGACTGAGAACCGACATCAACCCGAGGACAATGGCAAACACGGCAAGCAATCGGCCCCGCGATTTTTCGTCAACGGTTTCGCTGATCCAGGCGTCACCGATGGCAAAAAGGCCCGCGGTTGCAACGCCGGTCATCAGGCGCACGATTAGCAGCGTGGGCTCGTTCTCAGTCACGGAAAAAAGCAGGGCGGCAGCGGTGCATATGGCCGCCCCCGCAGAAAATGCACGAATATGTCCAATGCTGGTGATCCAGCCTGCAATGTAGAAACAGCCGATCAGGAATCCCAACGAGTAAGCAGCGGGCGCCAGCGCAGCGATTTCCTGAGACGCGCCGGTTTGGGCAAAATAGAGCGCGACGATGGTACCCGATGCCGCAGTCACCAGCTGTATCGCCGCGACCGCGATAAACAGGTATTTCAGGGTGTGGATTTGATCGCTGAATCGGGCCATGGAACTGCTCCAGGAAAGAGAGGAAAAGTGGGGCGCGCCTGACGCGCGACCTGCTTTAGTTTGGAAAGCTGACTTTGACTTCGACGTTCAAGCCGGGAATAAGGCCGCGCTCAAGATTTGGGATTTCCGCCCAGATGCGCAGGGTTTCGTTCGCGGCCAGCACGCTTTCAGCAAAAAGCACGCGGCCACCCTGTGCCAGTGGCTGAACGTCACCTGGCAAATGCAAGTCGACCTGAAAGCGCTCTATCAGAGCACTCAGGCCCTCTGGCGTCGACTGGTCCAGCGCGATCAGGGATTTGTACGGCATTCCGTACACAACTCGGACCGTGTCTGTGTGCACAATTTGCGCCAGCGCCTGACCGTTTTCTGTGTCCAGATAGGTGCCCACCTGTTTTTGGGCGAGCCCAATTTGCCCCGAAATCGGCGCCCTGATCTGTGTCGAAGCCAGCTCAAGCTCTGCCAATGCACGGTGCGCCTGCGCCTCTTGCAACGCCACCTTGGCCAGTATCAGCCGGTCCGTAGCGTTTTGAACGGCCAGTTCGGAAACCGCATCGCGCACTCCAAGTTTCGCCTGCCGTTGCGCCTCGGCCTCCGCTGTTGCCAATTCGGCCTCACGACGGTTTTCGATCGCACGGCTGGCGGCGAGCTTTTGTTCGTAAGCCGGGGCCGCAATTTCAAACAGCAATTGGCCTTTCTCAACCGTATCGCCCGGCTTGAAATGCACCGCCGCGAGGATGCCGCGCACCGAATTGGCCACCAGGGCGCTCTCACTGGCCTCTATCCGTCCGGTAAATGTCTCTGCGGCGAGCATGTTGGTGAAGTCTTTAACAGGCTCTGCATGGGCACTGTGTGTCATTAGAAGACCCAACAGCAGAAGCGGGAGTTTTGCAAAAACGGTCATTGTTGGTCACTCCAGATGCAGGTCAAAGAAGGTGTTGAGCTCACGCCAAGCGTCATGAGTCTCCGGCGCGTTCACGAAGAAACCTGCCATGTAGTCGCCGTGTGACTGGCCGTCGTAGACATGTAGATCGGCGGCAACTCCGGCGGCGCGCAGGGCGCGGTGCATGCGCACCGTGTCGCTCAGCAACAGGTCGCGTGTGCCGGTCAGAAGAACCACCGGCGGCAGGTTGTCCAGATTGGCGTAGATCGGGGACAGTCGTGGATCGGTGCGGTCGGTACCGTCCGCATAAATGTCAAACGTGCCTTCAATCACACCCTCGCGGGCGCCAAGCGGATCAAGACCCTGCAACGTGATCCAGCTGTCCGACGTCTGCGCCAGATCCACAGCGGGCGTGCCGGCCATAATGGCTCCAGGCAAAGGGGTGCCCATGTCGCGCAGTTGTAAAACCGTCGACAACACCAGGTTGCCCCCCGCAGAGGTGCCAAACATCGCCACTTTGGCTGGGTCATGGTCCTTGATAACTTGCTGCCACACGGCGATCACATCGTCTGTTGCGGCAGGAAACGGATGCAGCGGTGGGCGGCGATAATCGACGGACACCACCTCAACACCCAAACCATGCGCCATCCAGATCGCTTCGGCCATGGCGGCCTCACCACCATTGAAGACAAAGGCCCCGCCGTGCACGTGCACAAAAACGGTGTCCGCCCACCGGGGATCAATTGTAGTTGGCGTGACACGGTAGGTGGTCACCCCCGCCACGTTCTCGATGGCGAATTGAGCGCCGGTCATCTCAAGCAAACGTGCGATCCCTTGCAGGGAGGCAGCGTCAAACTCGGCTTGCAACGTAAGCCATTGCTCGGTGGAGGATGGCGTTTCGGCATGCGTACCAACTTGACGGCTTTCGATGAGCACGACCAATTCCGGGGACACGCCCGCAGGAACCGGCGCGGTCCGCGCCGCCATTGGCAGACCTTCAATCACGGTTTTTGCGCTGTCTGCGGTGGCGACCGCAGGCACCGAAAGAGCCGCAATCAGTGCGCTTGTCAGAACAACTTTCAGGACGGAACGGCGTTTCATGTTTGGTCTCCAACTTTCAGTTTGGGTCATTCGTTTTGCTAAACTGGAGGTAATTTGTGGGGGGAGGCCGCGCCACTTCCAAAAGTGATCATTTCACGACAAACTGTCCGTCATGGACACGGTTTTGCAAAGCACCTTGGCGTTTCGCCCCGCGCTACAAGGGCTTGACCAAATTGCATCGCCGCGGGTGTCCGAACATGCCCTGAAAGAAGCTGGACTGTCGCGAGCGGTAATGGAAGACCCGACGGTGTTCCTCCCCTATCGGCTTCAGGCGCGGTTCATGCAAGCCGCCAGCCTGAAGATCTCCGAAAAACACATCGGCGCCTATATCACGCAAGACTTCGATTACGCCTCCTTTGGGGCCTACGCAGACTATGTGCTCGGCGCGCCGAAACTGGATGTGGCCCTGGCGCGGGCCGAAAGAATCCTGCCATTCCTGCAACGAGGGTCAGTTATGCGCACCCGCGTGGTTGGCGATCATTTTGTGCTTGGGTTTGATGCCATGCTTGGCGGAATCGCCGGGGCAAATTTGATCGATCAGGACCTGCCATTTGTGCTGCAGTCTGTGGTGCGCGAGTTCTGTGGACGCTGCTGGCGGCCGAGCTGGGTGGAGATGCCAGAGGTGCACCGAGGCACCGAAACCGCGCTGCAGTACATCTACAATGCAGAGGTGCGCGTGGGGGGATCCGCTGCCAGCATTGCGATCCCTCTGTCAGAAATCGAAACCCCTAATCCGCGGACAACCGATGAGAGGCTGGCGATGACGTTGACAGGCATCCGCGATGTCCGGTCGCGGCAAACGCCCTCAACCACCAAAGAGGTGGTTGGGAACGCCTTGCGCGCGCAACTCGCCATGGGGCACGCCGACATCGAAACGGTGGCGGCCACATTGGGTGTCAGCGTACGCAAGCTGCAACGGCAACTCACTGCGGAGAACACCAATTTCAAAGAGATCCGTGTGACTGAACAGACAGATCGAGCCAGGTCGCTGCTGTCGGGCACCGACCTTTCTGTCGCGGAGGTTGCCTTCAATCTTGGGTTCAGCGAGGTCAACAGCTTCCGCCGCACATTTGCCAGCTGGTTTGGAATTTCACCATCTAAGTTCCGCAAATTGAGCGGTACGTAGGTTGCAAGGCCTCAATGGAACGGACATTGACGCAATGCGCAGCGAAGGTTCAGTTTCCGCCCAAACTGATGAACGCTGCGTAGCGAACCAGTGTCCAGTTTGGGCTCGAAGCAGTCATCTGATACATTTGGTCAGGTGTCTGCTTAGGGCGGATAGCAGTCATTGCTTGGATGTTTGCACGTCATTCAATGACATTGGCCGAGCTCATAAAACCCTCCCTAATCTACCTTTGTAGCGGGAACAGTGGCGTAATTCGTGTAGGGTATGATCAAGCGCGCGCAATGCTTGCGACATGCTATCGACCTGATCATCATGTTTGCCATTTGGGAAGGCAGCAACTTCGGCCAGAAAGACTTCTTTCCATGGTGCAGACGCTGGTAATCTGACCTGCCCCTGTTCGATCTTTGGAGACTGAATGGACATCCGCTCATCTTTAGAGAGTTTTGGAGTATGTGACCTTACACCTTTCTTGGCCTGACGGCGCAGATGATCGTACACACCGCAACCTGCACCAACCGTTTCGACCACAAGCAGATTTGGCCTCCATTTCTTGCGAAGCTTTGTCGCTTCACTCAGAAGATCCGGTTGCAGGTATTGCTGACGATGAACGTCCAGCAAATCGATGTAGTTGCCAATGAGCCCCCATGTTGTGCAGACAGAATGGTCATTGGATTCCCCGGGAACCGAGGCTGTGTCCCAGCTTTGAATAATTGCTTCGTAATCACTCGAGCGTAGGCTTGGTGGTATCGTAGCGAACCATTCTGGCTTCACGATATTCCCACCTGCGGGCACGGGTGATTGTTGGTATTGCGCCTCGAACTTTGTGCCGCCGATTTCAAGGCGAAGCGCGTTGAGCTCCTCTAGATCAATGTGTTGGGGCAACAGGATGTCACCCTTTCGTCGCGTCCAGACTAAACCGTCCGGCATGGCGACCTTCCTCTCACGAACTTCGATCACCGGAAGCACTAACACTTCCCACAGGCCGGTTTGAATCAGTCGCCCAGGCAGATCATCCGGATGGAGTCGCTGAGCCACCACGGCCACACGCGCTTCTTTGCGTTGATCCAGCCGCATCAAGGCACTACCGCTGAACCACTCCCAAACCTTTTCCCGGTGAGCTTCGGAAAATACATCCTCAGCCTTACTGGGGTCGTCGACGATAAAAAGCTTACCGCCCTTGCCCGTCATTTGTCCGCCCACGGAGGTAGCAATCCTCTGGCCACCCAGTGTTGTACGCAAGTCGGAGACGGTGGCCTTTTTCTTATCAATCTCCAGGTTAGGGAAAATGGCACATGTCAGGTCGTGGTCCATAAGCCGGCGCGATTGCCAGCTGAAGTCTTCCGCAAGACTAGCGCCATAGCTGGCGGTGATGACTTTTGTGGAAGGGTTTCGACCCTGGACCCAGACCGGAAACACAACACTTGCACAAAATGACTTCAGATGACGCGGCGGCAGAATGATCAGCAGCCGCCGGATTTCACCACGCTCCAGTCGTTCCAACTGATAACACAGAGCCCGAAGATACCGGGCCGCATGGAATTTGGCGTCTGGCTGAAGAATGCCAAAGGCAGCCTCAACAAAGGCCATAAGGTTGCTCGCACACAGGGCACGAACGATATCAATAGGCGGCATCGTCATTCCCCTCATTTTCCAAATGGTCACTTTTCTCTGCCAGTTCCGAGCGCGCCGTCTCGACTACACCGACCCAGTCTGCGTAAGTTTCGAGAACACCGAGCAGGTTTTCCGAAAGCTCCGGAGCCTTTGACGCCGACAGATCGGCGTCAGAGATGCCGAGTATCTGAGAGATGAACTTGATGCTGCCCAGATCCCCGTTCATCGCCTTGTTAAACACTGCGACAAGCATGGCTTCCCCCTGGGTCATCTTGACCGCGACTCCATTTTGGTGGACCACGATTTCTTTGGCGGACAGCCTCTTGAGTTGAACAAGCAGCGATTGCTCTTTCTTTTTCTTGCCCGTGGGGTTTCCGGATTGCCCCTTCTGCCATTGGGTGTGTTTGGGTGGCTTCTTGTACCCAACGTCGTATGGCTCATCTGGATCGTTTTCATGTGACATCAGAACGCCTCCTCTTCTGGATTGCCGTCCGGTACGGCAATACTGCAGGCCCTTTCCTGCACGGCGTCGAATGGAACCCCGGTTCCATCGTGCACAGCAGTGCCACCGGTCATCTGCTGCCATCGGCGAATGGCCAGATCGACATATCCCGGTTCAATCTCGACGCCGACGCAACGTCGACGCGTACGCTCAGCCGCCAGGAGCGTCGTGCCGGATCCAAGGAACGGATCGACGACCAGATCTCCGGGTGCGGTCACATCCAGCAAGGCATCCATGACCATGCGAATGGGTTTGACGGTCGGATGCACGTCAAAAGCATCATCCGAGTCTTTGGCTCCGCCGGTCGCCCCAGCATAGTGCCAGACGTTCGAGCGGTTCCGCCCATATATGCCGAGTTGTACGTTGTTGAGATGCCCCTGCCCCGGTTTTCGGACGACGAAGACCAGCTCGTGCTGGGAGCGATAAAGGCTGCCCATGCCGGGGTTGGATTTGACCCAGACACAGATGTTGACCGGTTCGAGACCGAGCGTTTGCAGCGCTTCCTCCATCTCACCGACATGACGCCAATCGATGCACGCGAACAAAATACCGCCTGGCCGCAGAACGGTTGAAGCATTTCCGAGGGTTTCAACAAGAAAGCCCGAGAACACTTCACGGCTCATCTCGCCGGAGGCTTCTGCGAACTCCTCAAAGCCCTGCTCTGCCCCGCGCACATGGCCGTTTATATTCACGTTGTAGGGCGGATCTGTAAACACAACATCGGCCAGAGCACCATCGAGCACGACAGCCAGCCTGTCCCTATCACGCGCCGATCCGCAAAGAATGACGTGATCTCCGAGGCGCCACTGATCCCCTGGTTGGCTGACGGGTTTCGTCTGTGCCCCCGCGAACCCGGAGATATCATCGTCGGGGTCTGGTTGGTCGGTCTCGCCCGCGCCAAACTGAATGGCCTCGATTTCCGGCATGGCAAACCCGGGGATCTCGATCTCACCGCTTATCTCGATGATCTCGTTGATCTCAAGGCGCAGATCCTCGGTATCCCATGCGCCGGTCTCTTGCAGTTTGTTGAGCGACAGGGTGAGACGACGGATCTCAACATCGGGCAGATCGTCAACAACGATGCAAGGTACTTTGCCCGCCTCAAGGCGACGAGCGGCCTCAAGGCGGACGTGCCCATCAATCACCTCGTAGCGCTGACCCCCAAGTTTGCTTCGCACCAGGATCGGGATTTTGAACCCAAACCTCTCGATCGCTCGCAGAACTGCATCTTCCTGATCCTTTAGCCCGCGACGCACACGGCGAGGCGCCGCGTCGATAAGGTCGACCGCGATCCAAACAAACAGGAATTCACGAAACGGGTCGTTCTGGAGCGCAACCTGCGGGTCGCGTGACGGACCTGCAGTCGCTTGATTACCGACATCTGCTGCGTCGGACTTGGAGTGTTCTTGATCTTTCACAGCCGTGCCTCCTTGGCTTGGGCCGAGGCACGAGAGACAGGCTGGGGATACATCGCGGGAAGCTGTTACACCAGCCGACACTCTGCGCACCTCTTGGGTTACGGGTCGGTGGTCGCAAGCTTCCTTCTGCGACGGGTTGGCATTAACATTGCGCCAAAGAACCTCCTGCGTCAAGGAAAATTATCGTTGGTTGACAAACGCTTATAAGGTCCTCAAGTGCTCGCGCCCTTTCGACTGGACTTCTGTTCCGAACAGAGCGTCATTGGTCTCGCGCCCGGGGTTCGGGCGTGGCTCGGTAGGACCGGCAGGGTGCCGATCCGCATATCCGAGGAGACCAGGATGCCAAATCTTACAACCAAATCGAAGCCGGAAACCAAGTCGGCGCTCGTACGCCGCATGCTGGCCCGCAAGGCTGGCGCCGATCTGATCGCCTTGCAGAAAGCCACCGGCTGGCGACCCCATTCGGTGCGCGCCGCGCTCAGCACCCTGCGCAAGGCCGGTTACAAGATCGACCGCCTGCCGCCCGATGCCGATGGTGGAACCGCAACCTACAAGATCACCGCCAAGCCAGCCGCGACATGACCGATCCAACAATCAGCGAGATCGAAGCGATGGACCGGGCGGCGCTGATCGCCACCTGGACCACGCTCTTTGGACCCCCTGTCCCCAAGGGGCTCAGCCAGTCCTTTCTGCGCCGCTTCCTCGCCTTCGAAGTCCAGGCGCGCCGGTATGGCGGATTACCCAAGGGATTTGACACCGATCTCAACCGCCGCGTCGCGGCAGGTCCAACGCCGTCGTCACCGACACTCAAGCCCGGCGGGCGCCTGCTGCGCGAGTGGAACGGCGTGACCCATGCTGTTGACGTTCTGGATCACGGGTATCGTTGGAATGGCGAGGTGTATCGATCCCTCTCCGCCACGGCCCGTGCTATCACCGGTGCCCGGTGGTCTGGCCCCCGGTTCTTCGGCTTGAAGGACGGGCGATGATGGCCCCTTCGAAGATCCGCTGCGCAATCTATACCCGCAAATCTTCAGAAGAGGGCCTGGACCAGGACTTCAATTCGCTCGATGCGCAGTACGAAGCGTGTTCGGCTTATGTCGCCAGCCAGAAGCACGAAGGCTGGTTGCTGGCCCGGGCCCGCTTTGATGATGGCGGGGTGTCAGGCGGGACGTTGGAGCGCCCAGCCCTGACCCGGCTGCTGTCTGAGATCGACGCGGGCCGCATCGGCATGGTGGTGGTCTACAAGATCGACCGCTTGACGCGGTCTCTGGCCGACTTCGCCCGTCTGGTCGAGAGGTTTGAGGCCTCAGGCTGTTCGTTTGTTTCTGTAACCCAGGCCTTCAACACCGCATCTTCAATGGGGAGACTCACGCTCAACGTACTGCTGTCCTTTGCCCAGTTTGAGCGCGAGGTCACCGCCGAGCGAATTCGGGACAAGATTGCAGCGTCCAAGAAGCTGGGCATGTGGATGGGAGGTGTGCCGCCGCTGGGCTATGATCCGCATCCCGACAAGCGGGTCCGGGAGCTTGTCGTCAATGTCACTGAGGCCAAAACGGTCCGAGCACTGTTCGAACTCTATGACCACCACGGCAAGATCACAGATGTCGCATGCGCGGCCGCACATGCGCGTCTGCGCTCCAAGCGTCACCGGTTCTGTTCGGGTCGGGAACAGGGCGGTGGTCCACTGTCCACTGGCCAGATTCACAAGATCCTCACGAACCCGGTCTACCTCGGCCGGATCCGCCACAAGGAGAAGACCTGGCCCGGGCGGCACCCTGCCATCATCGGCCCGGAGTTGTGGCAGAGGGTCCAGGAGAAGCTGCAGGCGGCATCGCGGCGCCGGCGGGGTCGGAAAAATGAGACGGAAGCCGCGCCACTCACCGGCAAGCTCCGGGATGAGACTGGAGATCGTTTGACCCCCACCCACTGCATCAAGGCCGGTAAACGCCATGCCTATTATGTTTCCAACCGGCTGATAAGCAACGGACCCGATCCCACCGGCTGGCGCTTGCCTGGGCGCAAGTTGGAGACAGCGGTGGCGTCTGCGATCGCCGCACATCTCGAACAGGCGACTAAGAAACACAAGTTGCTCGCAACGCCGGATCTGCGCCACGACCCTACGCTGGAAGATCGCGCCAACGCGCTGGCGTCGAAACTGCGCACAAATGCACCAGGCCTCCTGCATCATCTGCTCATCCGCGGTATCATCGCGAAGACCATCTCGCTCGAATTGGATGCAGCAACGCTCGCCGACGCTCTCAGAATATCAAAGACCGATCTCGCGCCAGACCTGCTTGAGATCACCGCGCCGTTTCATCTGCGCCGGCGGGGCGTCGAGGCGAAACTGGCAATCCGCGCCCCAGCTCCAGAGCCGGACCGAATCCTTCTGCGCACACTTTTAAATGCGCATCACTGGGCGGCAGGCCTGCGAAATGGTGTTCCAATTAAGACCATCGCACATAATGCCGGTCATCAGACGGTGTTCATTCGCACCCGTGGCCAGCTCGCCTTTCTTTCACCGAAGATCCAGGCTGCGATCCGTGATGGCACACAGCCTCCGGAGCTCACACTTAAACGAATTCTGGAACGGCCTGTTCCGCTCGATTGGAACCTTCAGGACCGGCTTTACGGGTTTACCTGATTACTCCTGAACCCCTCGTGCAGAGTTCCCTGCAAAATCGCTGCCCGGCACCCCAGGGAATTGCACACTAACCCATTGATCCACTGAGAAATCTCTGCGTCACATACAACTCAAAGAGCGTCAATGGGAGAAAACCCCCTGTAAATTCCCTGCTGGCAGGGAAAATCAGGGGCAAAACCGACCCCCGGTTTAAGCCGTGTAGAGACGCAGCGGGGAATACGAGAAAATACCGTCTCTGGGTGGTGTCTCCGCACGTTGGAACACGGCGCAAACCTCCGGAATAACGGGACAAAATCCGGAACTCACATTAATGTCTCACGATGAATTGGGTGTGTGGCGGGGAGACAGGGATTCGAACCCTGGGGACGCTCTCACGCCCAACGGTTTTCAAGACCGCCGCATTCGACCACTCTGCCACCTCCCCGTCGAAAGCAGGGTCTAAGGCCAAGTTGAAACGGTGGCAAGTCAAAAGAGGGAAATCTTGCCGAAGCCCTAGCAGTGGTCTTTCCATGGCATCACGGGCGGGTTATGATCTGCTGGAAAGACCAAATAATGCCAGCAAAACAGAACTGGCAGATCGGCGTCGGGGCACGGCGAACCAAGCCCCTTCAGGCAAGGGAATACGCGATGAATCGAGCGACTGGGACACGCGCAAAACCGCTGGGATTTGCGGTTCTGGCTGTGACTTTGGGGTTACTGTCCGGCTGTGACGAGGCGTTGTTAAATTCCGGCGCTTCGCCGGATGGGGACACAAGCGCATCGGATAACGATGGGAAAATCGAATTGCTACCGCAGGTTGCAAGCGGCTCGCAACGCGATGTCGAAGCCCCGGATGTTTTTGAAGTGACCGAAGCGGGTCTTTGGGATGGTCGTCCGTCACTGGGCGGAATATGGGTCGCACATCCAGACGCGGCACAACCTGAACGCGTTGTGATCAAGAACAAATCCAACAATAAGTCAGTGACAGGCGCCCTGTTTCGCCGCGAACGCGATTTGCCGGGCCCGGCCTTGCAGGTTTCATCGGCCGCCGCTGAAAAACTTGGCCTTCTGGCTGGCGCGCCTACCAGCATATACGTAGTGGCGCTGCGGCGCGAAACAGTTGAAGAAGCGCCCGCAGAAACGGACGAGGCACCGGCAGAGGCCGCCTCGGAGGATCAGGTTGTCGCTGACGCGACCGAGGCTTCGGAAGAAACCAAGGAAGTTTCGGAAACCGCAGAAACGCAATCCGAAAAACCGGCCAAACGGAAGTGGTGGCAAAAGAAAGCGCCCGCCGCAGCCGCCACTGCCGGAGCAGCCGCGGCTGTCGCAACAGCCGAAACCGGGTCTGACGTTGCCGCCGAAGCCACCGAAAGCACTGCGGATGCAGCGGTCCAGGCGGCTTCGACCCCCGGGCTGTCCGACGCTCCGGTTCAGGCACCCACCGAAAAGCCCGCCAAGCGAAAATGGTGGCAAAAGAAAGATCCTGACGAAATAACACAGACGCCTTTGGACCCGATTGCCGGGGCAGAAGCAGCGATTGATGCGGCCGAGCCTACTCCGGTGGCCGCGACAACCGGCACTGCGAAGGTTTCGTCCTTGACCAAACCCTACATCCAGATCGGCACATACAGCGTTGAAAAGAACGCCAACAGTGCGGCAGAAAAAATCCGGCGGAACGGAATGGCAGCCGAAGTTCGGGAACTGAAAACCGCTGAAAACACGGTTTGGCGCGTCCTGGTTGGCCCTGCCATGACCCGGTCGGAACGCAAAGCCCTGCTTGGCGATGTCCGGGACCTGGGGTTCACCGACGCTTTCACCACAAGCAACTAGGATCAAGGAGGGCCCCTACGTGCTATCCTCTCTGCGAACATCTGTCTTAATGGTTGGGCTTGCCTTGCTGGCCCTGCCTGCAAGCGCCTATGATACGACCGCGCGTGCCGCTTATGTCATCGACCAGACGACAGGCACGGTTTTGCTTTCCAAGGAAGCCGACCTGCCGCTGCCACCGGCATCGATGTCCAAGCTGATGACGCTCTATGTTGCGTTTGAGGCGCTGCGGGACGGGCGCCTGACACTGGATGAAAAACTGCCGGTGTCGGAACACGCGATGAGCTATGGCGGCTCGACCATGTTCCTGAATACGCAGGACCGCGTGCGGGTCGAAGATCTGCTGCGCGGTATCATCGTTCTTTCTGGCAACGATGCTTGCGTCGTCATCGCCGAAGCGCTCAGCCCGGATGGAACCGAAGCCGGATTTGCCCGCTACATGACCCAACGCGCCAAGCAGATGGGCATGAACACGTCGAACTTCGCCAATTCCAACGGCTGGCCCGCTGCCGGACATATGATGTCGGTACATGACCTTGCCGTTCTTGCGGACCGCCTCATTGCCGATTTTCCGGAATACTATCCTTTGTTCGCCGAAGAGGAGTTTGAATTCGACGGCCGCGCACCCTCGAATGCGCGCAACCGCAACCCGCTTCTGAAACTGGATATTGGCGCGGACGGGTTGAAAACCGGGCACACCCAGGAGGCTGGCTATGGTCTGGTCGGTTCGGCCAAGCAGGGTGATCGGCGTGTGATCTTTGTTCTGTCCGGCCTCGACAGCACGGCCCGCCGCGCAGAGGAGGCTGAGGCCGTGGTTAACTGGTCGTTTCGAAATTTTGTCGAGAGGACGGTTGCCAACCCGGAAACGCCGATAGCCGAAGCCAAATTGTGGATGGGCGCACAGAAGACGGTGGGATTGGTCCCCGAGGGCGATCTGACCCTGCTGTTCCCGGTTCTGGGCGATCAGGACGTGCAGGCCGAAGTGGTTTATGACGGCCCGATCAATGCGCCCGTCGCAAAGGGGCAGCAACTGGCGGAACTGGTGATCAAACCTGAAGGTCTGCCGGAAATCCGCCGCCCGCTGGTTGCATCCGAAAACGTGCCGCTCGGTGGCTTTGTGGTTCGCATGATGACAGTGGGCGGAATTGTTCTGAAGGACGTGATCAACGGCCCGCTGGGTGCAATGTGACGCGGCGCGGATTGTTTGTCACTTTTGAAGGGATTGACGGATCAGGTAAATCGACTCAGGCGCGCAAGCTTGCGGAACGCTTGCGCGAAGCTGGTCACGAGGTTGTCCTGACCCGCGAACCCGGCGGCTCAGCCGGGGCGGAAGAAATCCGGAAGCTGGTGCTTGAAGGGGACCCCGACCGATGGTCGGCCGAAACTGAAATCCTGCTGTTCACAGCAGCCCGGCGCGATCATCTTGAGCGCACCATCGAACCCGCCTTGGCTGCGGGAAAGGTGGTGATCTGCGATCGTTTTGCCGACAGCACGCGCATGTATCAGGGCCTGTCCCGTGGCGATCTGCGGGGCCTGGTAGACCAACTGCACAGCCTGATGATCGGGCGCGAGCCGGATCTGACCCTGCTGATCGACATGGACCCCAATACCGGCCTGTCCCGCGCCAAAGGACGGCAGGGCACGGAAGAGCGGTTCGAAGATTTTGGCCCGGCCCTGCAACATCAGATGCGCGCGGGTTTTCTTGCGCTGGCGGATGAATATGCCACCCGGTTTCGCGTGGTGGATGGTAACCGAAACATGGACAGTGTCGCGCAGGATGTGACAGAAATCGTCATGCAAGCCTTGCCATAGACGAACGATGAGCGACGACATCACTTTACCGGATCAGGCGCCCGGTGCACCGCACCCGCGCGAAACAGCCCGCCTTTTTGGTCAGGACGAGGCTGAACAGGCCTTTCTGTCTGCCTATACTTCTGATCGTTTGCACCATGGCTGGTTGCTGACCGGTCCGCGTGGGATTGGTAAGGCAACACTGGCGTGGCGTATTGCCCGGTTTTTGCTTGCAACACCGCCAGCAGATGATGGCGGGTTGTTTGGCACCCCCCCTGCCCCGCAAACGCTGGATATCGACCCCGAACATCCTGTCGTGCATCGCATGTTGGCCGGAGCGGAACCAGGCCTTGCGACAATCACCCGGTCGCTGAACGATCAGGGTCGGCTGCGCAATGAGATCGTGGTCGACGACATCCGCAAACTCGGTCGGTTCTTTGGCCTGTCCTCTGCGGATGGCGGTCGGCGCGTGGTGATTGTGGATTCGGCGGATGAAATGAATGTCAGCGCGGCAAACGCGTTGCTGAAAATGCTGGAAGAGCCTCCGGCGCGGACAACGTTGCTGCTGGTTTCCCATCAGCCATCGCGGCTGCTGCCGACGATCCGGTCCCGATGCCGAACATTGCGCCTGTCTCCGTTGGGACCCGAAGACATGCAGGCGGCGCTGACGCAGACCGGGGCTGAACTGCCGGCACAACCCGACCATCTGGCGGCGCTGTCCGCAGGGTCGGTCGGGGACGCGGTCCGCCTGATCAATCTGGGCGGGCTGGAGATCTATGCCGAACTGATCGGCATTCTGGGCACCCTGCCCAGGCTTGACCGGCAGCGCGCCCTTGCTTTGGCCGAAGCCGCCGCACAACGGGGTGCGGCAGACCGGTTCGATCTGTTGCTGACCCTGATTGATTTGGCCCTGTCCCGACTGGCGCTGACCGGCGCAAAAGGCGAACCGCCAAGTCCCGAAGCCGCCCCGAATGAGGCGCAAACACTGTCGCGATTGTCAGGATCACCGCATCAGGCGCGGCAATGGTCCGAAGCCGCGGCAATGATCACGGCACGCGCACGTCATGGACAGGCGGTGAACCTTGACCCTGCCGCTCTGGTCCTAGATACGGTGTTCAAGATACAGGAAACCGCCGGTCAGAGCAGATGAGCACTACCCCTACGATCACCGACAGCCATTGCCATCTGGATTTCCCCGATTTCGACGGGCAACTTGACGAAATCATCTCACGCGCTGCCGAAGCGGGCGTGACCCGCATGGTTACGATCTGCACCCGGCTGCGTAACGAGCACATCGTGCGCGCGATTGCCGAAGCACACGCTCCGGTGTTTTACGCTGCGGGAACGCACCCCATGAGTGCGGCGGACGAACCCCTGGCAAGTGTCGACCAGCTTGTCGCCCTCTCGCGCCATCCGAAATTCGTTGGCATCGGCGAAACCGGGCTTGATTATCATTACACCGCCGAAAGCGCCAAGGTTCAGAAACAGTCATTGCGTATTCATATCGAAGCCGCGCAGCGCACCAATCTGCCCCTGATCATCCACGCGCGCGCCGCAGATGACGACATGGCTCGGATCTTGTCCGAGGAATACCGCAATGCGCCCTATTCCTGCGTGATGCATTGCTTTTCTTCGTCCGCCGAACTGGCCAAGGCGGCGCTGGATCTGGGGTTCTATCTGTCGATGTCCGGCATCGCGACATTTCCCAAGAGCCAGGAGTTGCGTGACATTTTCGCCAGCGCCCCGGTCGACCGTATTCTGGTCGAAACCGATGCGCCCTATCTCGCTCCGCCGCCTTTCAGGGGCAGGCGCAATGAACCGGCCTATACCGCCCACACCGCCCGCAAAGGTGCCGAGGTTTTCGGCATGGACTACACCGAGTTCGCGGCGCGCACACAGGCCAATTTTGACCGTCTTTTCACCAAGGCGGCGACATCACAGGCGGCTGCATGACCGAGCTGCGCTGCACCATCCTGGGCTGTGGATCGTCGGGTGGTGTGCCCCGGCTGGGCGGGCATTGGGGTGATTGCGACCCTGAAAACCCCAAGAATGTTCGCCGCCGCTGTTCCATGCTGGTCGAACGGGACGGCCCCGAGGGTACGACTTCGGTCCTGATCGATACTTCGCCGGATATGCGCAGCCAGCTGTTGGATTCAGGAACCGGGCGGCTGGATGGCGTGGTCTATACCCATTCACACGCCGATCATGTGCACGGCATCGATGATTTGCGGATGATCGTGTTCAACATGCGCACCCGGGTTCCGGTATGGGCGGATGGCGACACGCAGAACGCCCTGCTGGGCCGGTTCGGGTATGCGTTCATCCAGCCCGAAGGCTCTCCTTACCCGCCTATTCTGGACCTCAAATCCATAGATGGCCCTTTCGAGGTGGACGGCCCCGGCGGTCCAATCCCGTTTCATCCGTTCAAGGTCAATCACGGCTCGATCGACTCGCTGGGGTTCCGATTGGGCAAACTGGCCTATCTGCCTGATGTCGCAGAGATTTACGACGATGCATGGACCGACATGCTGGGTCTGGATTGCCTAGTTATCGACGCCTTGCGCCGGTCGCCGCATCCGACACATGCCCACCTGGAAAAGACCCTGGGCTGGATCAAAAAGCTGCAACCACAGCGCGCCATTCTGACCAACATGCATATCGATCTGGATTATAAAACGGTTGATACGGAAACCCCCGATCACATTACGCCTGCTTATGACGGCATGGTGATCCGGCAGGCGCTCTGACCCTGTTGCCGGCGCCTGCGATATCGCCCTTCGGGCCATCCCCGATCTCGCAGGCGGGGCGCTAGCATGCTGCAAAGCCTGATCAACGTCATTCTGCCGGTCTTTCTGGTGATTGGTGCAGGCTATGCGTCGACCCGATTGGGTTACTTCAAGGAAATCCACATCGACGGGTTGATGAAGTTCACCCAAGGGTTTGCCATCCCCTGCCTGCTGTTTCTGGCAATCGCCCACCTTGACCTGAGCGCCAGCTTTGATCCCCGGTTGTTGGTCAGTTTCTATACCGCCGCCGCTTTGTGCTTTGCTGTCGGGCTCTTTGGCGCACGTCTGATCTTTGGCCGCGAGTGGGAGGATTGCGTCGCCATCGGGTTTTGCTGTCTGTTTTCGAACTCGGTGCTGTTGGGCCTGCCAATCACAGAACGCGCATATGGCCCCGAGAACCTGACTGGCAATTACGCCATCATCGCGTTTCATTCGCCCTTCTGTTACGGGGTTGGCATCACGGTCATGGAGATCATCCGCAACCGTGGGAACGGTGGTGCGCATATGGCTCGGTCCGTTCTCACGGCCATGTTCCGCAACGCGCTGATTCTTGGGATTGCACTCGGCTTTGTGGTTAATCTGTCCGGGTTTGCAGTTCCGGCGGTCGTGGACGAGGCTTTGGGGCTGATCACCCGCGCCGCGCTGCCCGGCGCGCTTTTCGCTCTGGGCGGGGTGCTGGTAAAATACAAACCAGAAGGTGACTTTCGTACAATCGGTTTTGTCTGCTGCATTTCTCTGGCCCTGCATCCGGGGCTTGTCTGGCTATTCGGCTCAACGGTTGGCCTGCCGCAGGATCTGTTCCGCTCGGGCGTTCTGAATGCTGCGATGGCACCGGGCTTCAACGCGTATATCTTTGCAAACATGTATGGTCGCGCCAAACGTGTTGCCGCGTCGTCGGTTCTGATTGGCACCGCGGTTTCGATCCTGACAGTCTGGATGTGGCTGACCTTTTTAGGGTGATCCGGCATTGACAATCCGCACCCGGAAAACACCTATCGCGATATCACACAGGAGACCCGGCAATGCCTCATGCTCTTATCGTCGCTCATGGCCAGCCATCGGACCCGGCCCCGGCCGAGGCCGCGCTGGCGGCGTTTGCTGATCAGGTCGACAGGCTGGCGCAGGACGTCACGGTCCGATCGGCGACATTGGCCGCCCCGGGGGCATTCGAGTCGCAGTTGGACGAGCTGCCCGCAGATGTCGCGATTTACCCCCTGTTCATGGCCAAAGGCTGGTTTGTTACCAGTGCCCTGCCGAAGCGGATCGGCGAGCGCGGTGCCCGTATTCTGGACCCTCTGGGCATTGATCCGGACTTGCCCGAACTGACCGCCCGGTCGCTGCTTGCGACGATGTCAAGGAAGAACTGGGAAACCGGCGCGACGGACTTGGTGATTGCAGCCCATGGTTCCGGACGCAGCCGTAACCCTTCTGCCGTGACAGCTAGTTTTGCAGATCAGTTGAGGGCGCATTTGCCCTTCCGCTCTGTCCGTGTCGGATTTGTCGAGGAACCGCCATCCATTGCCGAAGCCGCAGCAGGGTTGGGCGAACGTGCGCTGTGCCTTCCGTTTTTTGCCTGCACGGGTGGTCATGTTCTGCAGGACGTTCCGGATCAATTGCAGCAAGCCGGTTTCCAGGGTGTTACATTGCCCGTGATCGGAGAGCTGCCTGAAATTCAGTCTCATATCGCGGATGTTCTGACCCGCGAATGCATAGCTTAACAGGACTTTCACACACAAAAAATCTGCACCGTTTCCGTCTCAACGCACATTTGCCGAACAACTGCTGTCCGACGCACAGCCAAAGAAGCTGAGTCTAAGCTCAGCTATCGTGGTTTAACCATGTGCTTGCGCTGGACCGAGCTGGCAATGTCGGAAAAAAGGTGGTGACGGGACCTGCCGTTTCGCTTGGCCTCGTACAAGGCCAGGTCGGCGGCTTGCAGTATTTCGGCGGGCTTGAGGATGTCAAACTGTGTGGAAATCGCCGTTCCAATGCTGGCTGAAATCCGACAGGGATTCTGATCGAAATTCATCGGCTCGCGAAGCCTGCCGATTAAACGGCCCGCAATCGCCGACAGCTTCTTTTCATCCGTCAGGTTCCTGAAAACAATAACAAACTCATCCCCACCCATTCTGACGACTGCATCATCGCTGCGGGTCTCTTCGACCATAATCCGCGCGGCCTCTTGCAGAACAAAGTCACCGGCCGCGTGACCCAGCCTGTCATTCACCGATTTGAAGAAGTCCAGATCAAGGTGCATCAGGGCAAAATCGGTTTGCGTCGATGCCATCTGGCCTAGTATGTGATCCATCGCGCGACGGTTTTTCAGGCCGGTCAACGTATCGGTAAAGGCCTGTTCTTCCGCCGCCACCCTGGCGTCCTGCAGACGCTGGTTCAATGATCGCGATGCCTCCATCGCTGCGGATTTGGCCTCGACCAGATAAAGAAGCTCAATCGCAAGGTCAGCACCGGAAAAATCTGCGCTGGTCAGCGCGTAGTCGCGAACAGCATCTAGGATCGAAATACCAAACGAAAGGTTGATCACCGCGCCACCTTGATCCGGCAGCGGGGTTATCAGCCCTTTCAAAGCCGTGCGTGGTTCATCATGAAACCGCAGGTGCAGCTTTGCACCCGCCATGGACATCAGAACGGGAACGGTCGACACAGTCCGGGGGCGGACCAGTTGAAACAAGTCCAGAAAATTCTGCCCGGCCATTGCGCGTTCCGGCCTCAGTTTTTGCAGCGTCGGTCCGACCTGAACAATCCGCCCGTCATTGTCCAACAACAAGAACATCGGGCAAAGAGATTCAAGCAAGACGCCCAGACCCCGCACATCCATCATGGTCTTCGCGCCCCAAGTTCAAATTGACGCCCTTCGGCAAAGGAACTCTCCACCAGGGCAATTGTAATGACATCAGCGTCCCCCTGTACGCCGTCATGGGACAGCATCACCAAAGCGCCGTAGTCATCCGCCATGGCTCGCAAAACTCCGACCATGACACTGGAGTATCCCGGCAAGCCCGGAAAACAGTGCAACTGGTATTCAGCACCGGACAGTTCACGCAATTCAAGCGCGGGCAGAGACAGGTCGGATACTGCCAGCCTGACCCGGTCGGACAAGTCGTCCAGGGAATGCAGAAACTCAACATAAGTCACGCCGCCAAAACGCAGCATACGCCGCAACCCTTCGGTATTCGGATGCGAGACAAGATATGTCCCAAGGTCTTCAAGCATTTCGGTGCGCGCCCGGTTCCGGTCTGCACATAGCGCATCCAAAACCCGCAACGAGGTGTCCGCATCATAGACAAGCATCGCTTCGAACTCGACAAACCCGAGTTCAGCCGCCGCGGCAACGCGCAGCCAGCATGCCTGCCCATAGGTCGCGCATACGAAGGACTGTACCGCCCGGTTGATCAGACCATGCATCAATTGCCCCGGATTGATTTCGCGTTCAATCTGGCCGGACAATCCTTAACAAATACCCAATACCCGCTGCGAAACCGGAAATATTGCAGCCATTCGAATTCCTAGAAATCCGTGGGCGCGCCACCTTCAGATTTGCGCCGCGCGACAAAGTCGGCCAATTCTTCGCGAATGCCCTCATCCAATGCAGGCGGTTCAAAGCTTGTGATGATTTCCTTGAACATGTGATGCGCGCGTTCGGCTGTCCAGATGCCACCGGCCGCCGCCCAGCCTTCATAGTTCTTCCAGTCACTCAGAAACGGCTGGTAGAATGCGGTCGAGTATCGGTCTTGAGTGTGCTGGATACCAAAGAAATGCCCGTCGTTACCAACCGCTCTGATCGCATCCAACGCGATCTCGTCCGGCCCTGTGGCGCAGATTTCTGGCTGCATATATCTTTGGATTTGCTGCAGAATCTCGCAATCCATGATGAATTTTTCCGGGCTTGCGATAAGGCCGCCCTCAAGCCAGCCTGCAGCATGGTAGACCATGTTCGTCCCCGACTGCACCGCTGCCCACAGCGAGTTCGATGTCTCCCAAATCGCCTGCCCATCCGGGACGTTTGCGGCACAAACACCTGATGAGCGCATCGGAAGTCCGTAGAAACGTGCCATCTGCCCTGTCATTTGCGTCGACCGCATGTACTCCGGCGTCCCGAAGGCCGGAGCGCCGGACTTCATGTCTACATTTGAGGTGAAGGTTCCGATCACACAGGGAATACCAGGACGTACATACTGAAACAACGCAATGGCACACAGTGCTTCGGCCAGCGACTGCGCGACTGCCCCGGCCATGGTCACGGGCGCCATGGCCCCGGCCAGGGTAAATGGCGTCACCACAATCGCCTGCCCCCGACGGGCCAGTCGCAGACAGCCATCAATCATCGGGAAATCGTGCTTGAGAGGTGATGTCGAGTTGATGTTGGTGTACATCCGCGGCTTCGACTCGAACTCCTCATGGCTGAGGCCGCTGGCGATGCGCACCATTTCCATGACATCTTCCACGCGCTCCTTACCCAGCGAATAGGCGTGCATGGCCTTGTCGGTCAGGGTCAGCTTGTCATACAGCACGTCCAGATGTCGCACACTGGCGTGAATATCCACCGGCTCGACCGGATAGCCGCCAGCAAAATGGATACAGTTGAAGTACTGCGTCAGCTTCAGCAGGTTCCGGCACATCTCGCGATTCCCCGAAACCTTGGTGCCGATCTCCATATCCCAGTAGTTCGGCGGAGAAGAGACGTTCCCGAACAGCATGGTCTTGCCGCCGACTTCGATCGTCTTGTCCGGGTTTCTCGGCGTGATGGTAAAGCTTGACGGCGCTTTGGCGATCATCTCCATGACAAAGTCGCGCCCCATGCGCACATTGTCGCCGTTGATGGTACATCCTGCTTCGCGCAGAATGCCCAGCGCCTCCTTGTTGTAGAACTCGATGCCGATCTCTTCGAGTATTCGCATCGCGCCCTCGTGGATCGCCTCGATCCCGGCCTGATCCAGCGGCTCGGTGGGTCTGTCGATATTGACGGGTGGGTTCCACGGCATCTGATCGATGACTGCGCTGCCCCGGCGAGCTGCGGCTCCCGAACGTCCACCACTTCTGCGTCTGCGCGTATTGCTGTCGGCCATTTGTTCCTCCGAGGCTTTTTATCAAAAAAGCCCCGAAGTCTGGATCATGGCCGCTCTGTCTGCGACAGGTTGTGTCGGTTTCTTATTCCAAACCGCCGAAATCCGCTCAGATCGACCGATTTTCCGCCAGCCAAGCAGGAATATGTCCGATATCCGGCAATACAACATCGGCCATCGGTGCGAGCGTTTCAGGGCCTGCAAGACCGGTCAAAACCCCGATGGTGGTCATGCCGGCGGCGCGGCCTGCCTGCAGGTCATGCAGGCTGTCGCCAACCATGACCACATTCGCCGGGTCCACACACACTTGTGCGGCAAAAGCCAGCAACTGGCCCGGTCCCGGTTTGCAGCCGTGGCCGCTGTCATATCCCGCGACAAAGTCGAAATGATCCCGGATTCCAACGGATGACAGATGCTCCAGCGCGGGTCTTTCACTGTCATTGGTGGCAACGCCCAGCTTAAAGCCGGCTTCCCGTAGCTGTTCCAGAAAAGGCACAAGCGGAACGGCCGGCGCCTGTGGGGCCGCGGCGGATTCCTCGTCGATCAACTCGATCAGGGCCTCGCAGGTCATCTCGGGCAAATAGGGAAGAAGCGCTTCTGCAATTTCCACAACGCTTGCGGCAATTACGATGCTGTCATCCGAATAGGTCCCCTTCTCGGGATCAAACCCAATCACCAGTGCAAGTTCCTCCGCCTTTGATTTGTCACCCGATGACAGACGCAGCAGCAGACTGCGCCCAAATGTGCCCCAGGTGTCTGCAAAGTCAAACAAGGTACCGTCCTTGTCGAACACGATGGCGTTTATTGGCATTGGGGCTCCTGCAAAAAAGTCATCTCAGGTCCAGTGAACATCGGCTTCGCCAGACAACGCGGCGCGCGCCTGACCCGGCAAGTCATAAGGGACCGAATTGGCATCACAAAAGGCGATCACCCACGAATCGTCAAGCATCAGAAACTCAAGAACCGACGCCATGAAATCCGGCTCGCCAGCGCGGGCGCGCAGATCGCCGACCGATGCACCGGTCGAACCCAGAAACACCGGCAGAAGTTCCTCGTTACCGACAAGCCAGGTCAGCACATTCAGCGCCAGAGTTTCCGCCGAATTGCCGGAGATTGCCATATTCAAGCCTCGGATCAGAACTTGGAAAGGGTTTGTTAACCAGACTCATAAACACTTTGGCAGCACATGCAATCAACGGTGAACGAAAATGTCCGTGCAAGGAACGATCCTTGTCCTAGACGGGGCCTCGACCAATCGCATCATGCTGAAGGTTCAGCTTACGGCGGCATGGTATCACGTCGTTCAGGGTGAGAAGCTTGAGGGGCTGACACCCCTATTGCGCCGTGTGCGGCCGGATCTGGTGCTGACGGCGCTCGCGCTGGCAGATGGAACCGCCGCAGATGTAAAGCGGTTGATTCAGAACATTCCGGATCTTGGAGACATCCCCGTTGTCGCCATCGCCCCGCAGAATGACAAAGCGGCCCGGCTTGAGGCGCTGTCTGCCGGGCTGGACGACGTTCTGGCCCATCCGTTCAAGGACAATTTGCTGATGGCGCGGGTTCGCAGCCTGCTGCGCATGCGCGCGGACGTGCAGGACCTTCAGTTCAAGGAAGATACGCTTCCCATCGGCTTCGCCGAACCTCCCGCCACATTGATCGCACCAGCCGCGCCATCGCGGGTTGCAATTCTGGCCCCGTCCCACCGCACAGGTGCGTCGTGGTGCCGGGCTCTGCAGCAGCAGACGCATCATTACCTTTCCAAGCACACCCAATCGAACCTGAAAGACATCCTGTCAGGTCCTGTTCCGGATGCAATTGTCGTGGACCTGAACACCGCGCCCTCTTCCCTCAACGTTCTGGCAGACCTGAGATCGCGCAGCGCCACACGACACACCGTCCTGATCGGCGTTCTGGACAAAGAACACGCGCCCAATGCAGCCGAAGCGCTGGATCGTGGGGCCGACGCAGTTTGCCTGGGCGACTTCTGCGCACGTGAGATTGCGCTGCGACTGGACAGTCTGATTGCCCGCAAGTCCCGCACCGATCAGATGCGCGCCTCATTGCGTCGCGGACTTGCTGACTCGTGGGTCGACCCGCTGACAGGTCTAAACAACCGCCGGTTTGCGATGCAGGCCGTTGGCCATATCGTCCGGCAATCCCGGCACACCGGCCGTGGGTGCGCTCTGATGCTGGCCGACCTTGATCACTTCAAGGCAATCAACGACCGATATGGTCATGCCGCCGGAGACCATGTTCTGACCGAAGCGGCCAGACGCATGCGAAACGCGCTTGGCCCCCGCGGCTTTGTCGCCCGTTTCGGAGGTGAAGAGTTTATGATCGGGGTGCCTGACGCGACCAATGCGCAGGCATTGAACCTGGCAGATGCGATGTGCAGATCGATCCGCGAAAGGCCCTTTTGGCTGCCGGACCAGAACGGGTTCACCCAAGTCACGACCAGCATAGGCCTGAACGTGTTTCGGCCCCCTTACCCGCAATATCAAACCGAACACGCGCTTCTGGACAGTTTGATCAAATCCGCAGACAAAGCTCTTTATGCTGCGAAAAAAGCCGGTCGCAACCAGATCAGCACCCGGCAAAGCGCGGCGTAACACCGGTTTCAGCGCGCTTTAGTCCTTTTTCTTGTGCCAATGCCGACCGCGTTTTGTCACCTCGTCCAGCCGGTCGGCATACACTGCCCGTTCTGCATCGCTCATTGCGATGACACGCGCCAGCCACTGCCCTTGCAGGGCACCCTGCAATTCCGCCGAAGCCCGCGCCTGCTGCGTCAGCAAAACCTCGACGGCGGCCGGATCGAATGGCACGGTTCGCAAGGCCTGGCTGAGAGCTGCGAAATCCTTTGACCTGTGCCGCGATCCCTCTTTGCGCAAACCGGACAGGTCCGACCGCATCGCAGTTCGCTCTGATTTGGGCAATGCCCGGTAAAGGGCCGATCCGAACCCCGGCGGCGCCTTGGCATGATCGCTGCCCTTGACCCTCATGAAAGTCCCCAAAGCGACACCGACAATCAGCAAGTTAAGGGCCAGGGACGCAGCCAGAAGTATCGGCATCCAACGGCGTTTTGGCTTGGGTGTTTCGGTCATTCCGTATCCTCCAGGAACACTGCATCCAGGTCCGCCACTTCATAGGTTGCGTCCTGCGAGAACAGATACGTCGCCGGGTCCGGCAGAAAGGCCGGAGCCGAGAACCCGATCCAGACACCCGCCGCACTGGCCGCGACCAGCCCGCCAAGGCCCTGCCAACCACCGATACCGTCCAGAAGGCGTTGCCACGTGCTGCGCCCCGGCGGGACAGGTTTGGCAAGCCGATCCAGTCGAACTTGTTCTGCGTCCGTCATAATCCGAACCGCCAGATCGTCCGGCAGGTATCGACGCCCGGCTCTGGCCTGCGCAAACATTTGATTCAGCTCGGTATCATCATCAGCCATCGTCATACCCCAGTTCGTCCCGACGCCCGGCAAGATATCCCGCCAAGGCGCGTTTTCCGCGTGCCGTCAGGCTTTCGACCGCTTCTACAGATATGCCCATGATCCCGGCAATCTCGGGGTTGGGCAGCTCTTCGATATGCCGCAATACAACTGCCTGTCGCTGCCGTTCGGGCAGATGAGACAGGGCGGATTGGAGCGCGTCTTTTCGGGCCTCGTCCTGCATGCGTTCAACCACGCTTGCGCTGTCATCCTCGGGATCGACACCTTCGGCCAGCCTGTCAGGCTGTTTCTTGCGGCGCAAGTCAACGCACAGGTTCAGCACAACGCGATACAGCCAGGTTGAAACCTTGGCCTGCCCCGGCATCCAATCCGGCGCCATCTGCCAAAGGCGCATCATCGCGTCCTGCGTGACATCTTCGGCTTCGGCTCGGTTGCCCAGCATCCGCAAGGCGACGGAAAAACAGCGCGGGCCAAGCCGGTCAGTCAAAACACGCGCCGCCGCCGCGTCGCCGGCGGCAAACTGCTCCAGCAACGCATCGTCACCGATTGCGTCCGCGGCGCAAGTCCCGCCGCGAACGTCTTGCGTTGAGGAGGTCAGATCCTCCATCCCGCATCAGCTGTCGTCAGAGTCTGCCTTGCCACGCTTCTTGTGGTGCCGACCCATTCTGTCTTTTGCATCCGCAAATTCCTGCTCCGAGATCGTTCCGTCATCATTCGCATCGATCCGGTCAAACATCTTGTCAGCCCGGCGCGGTTTCGGCAACTCATCCGTGGTCAGGAAACCATCGTTATTGGCGTCGTGTTCTTCAAACATACTTGCAATGCGGTCGCTGGTCTTTTTCTGCGCTGCGGCCTGCATCTCTTCAACGCTCAACTGGCCGTCCCCGTTGGCATCCGCATCGGTAAATCGCTGATTGCGATGGGCCAGCATTTCGTCTTTCGTAACCTGCCCGTCGCCATTCGCATCCAGTTCCTGAAACGACACCGGTTCCCGGGTTTTCGACCCTGCGGCCAAAGCCGTTGTGCCTGTAATCGCAACTGCCGCAACAACAATTGCCGAAATGAACTTTGCGCTGTGCATGTCGTGTTTCCTTTTTTCGCGCGACCCCATTGCCGCTGCTTATGGTGTTAAAACGGGACAGCCGCAGATTTCCGTCGCTGAAAACCAAATTTATTTCAGACCATTTTTCGCCGGATGCGGTCATTGCGACGCACCCCCCTTTCAAGCAGACCCAAAGATGCGCAATATATGCGACATTCGAATGCGCGAGTTTTCATCATGACGGATCATACGATCGACACCACAACTCCTCAGGATCGTGAGACCTGGCCCGCACTGGTCAAAGGCTTTCGTTGCCGTTGCCCGAAATGCGGTGAAGGCAAGCTGCTGCACAGCTACCTCAAGGTCAACGACAGCTGCAGCAATTGCGGGCAGGAACTGCACCACCACCGGGCGGATGATGGCCCTGCATACCTGACCATTCTGATTGTAGGCCACTTGCTCGCGCCCGCGCTGCACGTCTCATATGTGCACTGGCGCCCTGATCCGCTGACGATGGCCCTGGTTTTCGCCATTGGCTGTACGGTTCTGACCCTTGCCTTGCTGCCCAGGATGAAGGGGGCCGTCGTGGCCTATCAGTGGGCGCGGCGGATGCATGGGTTCGAACGAGCCCGGTGACGGACAGGCATGACCACAGACAAAACTGCAATTCGCAACGCCGCAACCGTAATTGTCCTGCGGGACAGAATGACCGAGCCATCAATTCTGATGGGCCAGCGTGGAGCCAAAGCGGCTTTCATGCCGAACAAGTTCGTTTTTCCTGGCGGTGCAGTCGATGCCGCGGATGGTGATGTTCCGCTTGCCACGCCGCTGACTTCAAAGTGCCACGGCCGTCTGGCCGAGCGGGCAGAGACAAATTTGCAGAATGCGCTGGCTTCGGCCGCGATCCGCGAGTTGTGGGAAGAAACCGGCCTGATCCTGGGGCAACCGGGCACCTGGCCGGGAGACATCCCTGAAGACTGGCAGGGCTTTGCCGAGATGGGTTTTCGGCCCTCTGCGCAAGGCCTGCAGTTCGTGTTTCGCGCACTGACGCCGCCGGGCCGCCCCCGTCGCTTTGATGCGCGGTTCTTTCTGGTTGATGCCGATGAGGTACAAGGCGATCTGGACGATTTCAGCCATGCCTCGGACGAGCTGTCGCACCTACAATGGGTCAGGCTGGATCAGGCGCGTGATTTTGACCTGCCCTTCATCACCGAAGTTGTTCTGGCCGAGATCGCTGCACGGGTCGCGGAAACATCACCCCCGGCCTCTGTGCCGTTTTTCCTGAACAATGAAGAGGCCAGCCTGTTTCTGCGTCTCAAGGGCTATCCCATGCCCGAAGCAGACTGACCCGTCCGCTTATTTCATCCGGCTGATGACAACGGTAACTTCGGGCTTTTTCCCGATCTCAGTTTTTGTGCTCTGGCGCACGATCCGTCGCATCGCTTCTTCCAGCCTGTCATCATCGCGCAGGGTTTTGGCCTCGGCCCGCATCAGGAACTGGTTCAGGTCCTCCTCCAGCACCTCGACCAGCGCCGCGCGCGACGACCCAAGCTCCGGCAGGCCCATGGTGTCACACCAGGGTTCGCCCAGCGGTTCATCTTCTTCATCCAGAATAACCGTCACAGTCACGTGGCCGTTCAGCGCCATGCGAATCCGGTCCCGCACAACCCCATCCAGCGCGCCAATCTTGACGGTTCCGTCCAGATAGGTGCGACCGGTTTCCAAGTAGTCCGCAACCTCGGGCGTATCCCCGGTTAAGTCCAGCATCGTCCCGTTCACGGCCAGCATACCGGTTCGGCCGCCCGCCTCGGCCAGTTTCGCATGTTCACGCAGATGCCGGTGTTCACCGTGCATAGGGATGACCATCTGCGGGTTCATCAACTCGTGCACCCGCTCAAGGTCAGGGCGGTTGGCGTGGCCTGAAACGTGATACAGACCCGAACTGTCTTCCACCACATCCACGCCCTTTTCGCTCAGTTGGTTCATGATGAAAATCACGCCCCGCTCGTTGCCGGGAATGGTTTTGGAGGAAAACAGAAACAGGTCGCCGTCCTTCAACTCAAGTCCGCGATACTTTCCACGCGCCAACTGTGCGCTTGCGGCCCGGCGCTCACCTTGGCTGCCGGTCACGATCAGCATCAGGTTCTGACGCGGCATATCCACCGCCTCTTCGGCGCTGACGACTCGGGGAAAGTCCGAAAGGATGCCGGTTTCCGTCGCGGCCTCGATCATGCGGCGCATGGCGCGCCCCAGCAGAACAACAGACCGGCCGGCCCGTTGACCGGCCTCGGCCAGAGTTTTGACCCGCGCGACGTTTGAGGCGAATGTGGTCGCGACGACCATGCCGTCGGCCTCTTCGACCAGTCGTGTGATTTCGGGCCCGACTTCACTTTCCGAGCGTCCGGGATGGGACGAGAACACGTTTGTGCTGTCACAGACCAGCGCCTTGACGCCGGGCTTGGCTACTTCGGCCCACAGATCGGGATCGAAGGCTTCGCCGACAACAGGGTTGGCATCCAGTTTGAAATCGCCTGTATGCACGATCCGGCCAGCCGGGGTGTCGATCACCAGCGCCGCACTTTCGGGGATGGAGTGTGAGACCGGCAAAAATCCGACCGTAAACGGACCCACCTGAATCTGTTCGGGCCAGGCAGACGCTGTGCGCACCGCGTCCTCCAGATGGCCGTATTCCTCCATCTTGCGGCGCGCGATATTGGCGGTGAAGGCCCGCGCATAGATCGGCGCGTTCAGCGCGTCATAACAATGCGCAACCGCACCGACATGGTCTTCGTGCGCGTGGGTCACGAATACCGCGTCCAGCCGGTCCGCACGTTCCCGCAGCCATGAGATATCGGCATGGATCAGGTCAACGCCCGGGGTGGTATCCATATCCGGAAACGTCACGCCCAGATCCACAAGGATCAGCCGTTCCTGCCCCGGTTTGCCATACCCGTAGACATAGGCGTTCATGCCAATCTCGCCCGCGCCGCCCAGCGGCAAATAGATCAATCTTTCGCTGCTCATGCCGAGCCGTTTTCCTTGTTGTAGCGATGTATCACGGTCAGACCGTGCATCGTCAGATCATCCTCGATTGCGTCGAACCCCACGTCGGCCTGATCGAACAGAGGCGCAAGCCCACCGGTTCCAACGACTTTCATCGGCATTCCGTATTCAGCCTTGATCCGGGAAATCAGCCCTTCGATCAGCCCGGAATAGCCCCAATACACGCCGGACTGGATACAGCCAACCGTATTTGTCCCGATCACTTTTTCCGGACGTGTTATGTCGATATGCGGCAATGCCGCCGCGCCCTGATGCAATGCCTCAAGACTCAGGTTCACGCCGGGGGCGATGATGCCGCCGACATAGGCACCATCTGCGGCCACCACATCGAAATTGGTTGCAGTGCCGAAGTCCACCACAACGACATTGCCGCCATGCCGGTCAAAGGCACCGACGGCATTGGCCAGCCTGTCCGGCCCAGGAACCGTCCCTTCATCCACGCGTGGGGGCACGGGCAGCATACAGTCCGGCCGGCCCACGACCAGCGGGCGACAATCAAAGAAACGGTCCGCAAAAACCCGAAGGTTGAAAACCACGCGCGGCACGGTCGAAGCGACGATGACATCAGTGATTTCCGCTTCGATCCCATAGTGTTTTACCAAGGTCGAGTACCAGGTGAAATACGCATCAGCCGTACGGGCGTGATGGGTCGATGTGCGCAGGGTGCACAGGAACTTCTCGCCATCCCAGATCGAGAAAACGGTATTCGTGTTGCCGCAGTCGATAGCCAGAAGCATGTACGCCTCCCTCAGAAAAACACATCGGCCGCAGGAATGCTCACCCGGCCTTTCGCGGTGTTTAAGACAAGGTTTCCTGTCGCGTCTACAGTTTCGAAGGTTCCAACCGTTTCTGACGCTGCGGTCCGGGCGGTAATAACCTCGCCCAACCGGGCCGCACGGGACAGCCATGCCTTTCGGATCGGGTCAAACCCAAATGTGACAAACTGCGTTTCGTACTGGGCATAGGCCGCTGCAAGTTCCGTCAGGAAATCTTCGGGCGAAACCTGCGCCCCTGTTTCCGACAACAACGATACGGGCCGAACAGCGCCGGGTTCGACCATATCCGCCCCCGGAGCTTCGGTCAGGTTGACGCCGATGCCGATCGCCAGATGCGACACCTCGCGCCCGTGGCCAGTGCTTTCCAGCAATATGCCGGCCAGTTTACCACCGTTCAGCAGAACGTCATTGGGCCATTTCAACGACAAACCGGACGCCCGGCCTGAAACAGCGACGCATGCATCGAACAGGGCCAGAGCAGCCACAAAGCTTCGCAGGGCGGATTGTTCCGGGTTGCCCTGTGGGCGCATCAGCAAGGTCGCCGCCAGATTACCTTTCGGATTGGCCCAAACCCGTCCCCGTCTGCCCCGCGCCTCCGTCTGGTGATGGGCCATGATCCAGACAGGTCCCTGCGCAGTCGGAGCGATCCGGGCCGCTTCGTTCAGGGTGCTGTCCACCTCCTGCACAACATGCAGGCCGTATCCGGCGGGCCACCTGCTCATGTCAAAAAGGCCCGGTCGAATGACCGAGCCTCCTGAATGTTGCGAAAGGGAAGATCAGTTGACAAGTGTCGCCGCCGCAGCCGCAGCCGCCCCCTCGATCCCGAACTGGTAGAACACGCCGATCAGCATGAGTGCCGCCGACCCCATCAGAGCGACCCACAGAACCGGTGTGGAATGTGTCTCGATCGGTTCTTCATTCTCTTCACCGAAGTACATGTAGAACACGATCCGCAGATAATAGAAGGCACCAATGACCGAAGCGATGGCTGACACAATGACCAACCCGGTCAACCCCGCGCCGACACCGGCCTGCCAGACGCCGAACTTTGCGAAGAAGCCCAGCATCGGCGGCACCCCGGCTAGGCTGAACATCAGGATCAGAACGGCCAGTGCCTTGCCCGGATCACGCTTGGAGTATTGGCGCAGAGCGTCAATGTCGGTGACCGGTTTGCCGTCACGCTCCATCATCAGGATGAAGGCAAACGTGCCGATGTTCATGGTCACATAGATTGCCAGATACATCAGCATCGCCTTGACGCCCATTTCCGTGCCTGCAGCCAGGCCGATCATCGCGTAACCCATATGGGCGATTGATGAAAACGCCATCAGTCGCTTGATGTTGCGTTGTCCAATCGCGGCAACCGCACCCAGCAGCATCGACAGAACCGAAAGCAGCACAATCACCTGCTGCCAGTCTTTCACCACACCACCAAAGGCGTCATGCATCAGTCGGGCGAACAGCGCCATCGCCGCCACTTTAGGCGCGGTGGCAAAGAAGGCCGTAATCGGCGTGGGCGACCCCTCGTAAACGTCCGGTGTCCACATGTGGAACGGCACGGCCGACACTTTGAACGCAAGTCCCGAGATCAGGAAGATCAGGCCAAACAGAAGGCCAATCGAGACGTCGCCGTGGTGAACCGTCTGGATAATGCCCGAGAACAGCGTGGTGCCGGTGAAACCATAGACCAGCGACGCACCATAGAGCAGCAAGCCCGAACTCAGCGCGCCCAGAACGAAGTATTTCAGACCGGCTTCGGTCGACTTTGCACTGTCACGACGCAGGGCGGCCACAACATACAGCGACAGTGATTGCAGTTCCAATCCCATGTAAAGAGACATCAGGTCGCCGGCACTGACCATCATCATCATGCCAACAGCGGCCAGGGCCACCAGCAAGGGATATTCAAACCGCAACAGACCGCGGCGGGTCATGTAGTCCTGGCTCATTACCAGAACGGCAGCGGCCGACAACAGGATTGCAACCTTGGCAAAGCGCGAGAACCCGTCATCCACGAACATGCCGTTGAACGCGACATTGGTGCCGTCGCCATTTGTGGCAATCCAGAAGGACAGCAGCGCCATCAGACCTGCCGTCGCCCAGACCAGAACCGGCGCCAGCCCGTCTTTCGTCGTATAGACAGCCCCGATCAGAGCAGCCATCGCATACACGGCCAGAACGATTTCCGGCAGGATTATTGTCAGATCAGCCTGGATCATGTCTCCAAAGCTCCCTTAATGCGAGGCGGCCGTCTGGGTCGCGGCCTCAGCCGCGGCCAGAGCCGTGTCATAGTTCGAAATCAATGCAGCGGTCGATTGGCCGATCACATCTGTTACCAGTGACGGGTAGACACCCAGCAGGATGGTCATCACGATCAGCGGCGCGAAAATCAATCGCTCTCGCGAACTCATGTCCGTCATTGCCTTCAGGCTTTCCTTGATCAGGTCGCCAAAGACAACACGGCGATACAGCCACAGCGCATATCCGGCCGAGAAGATTACACCGCTTGCGGCAATCGCAGTCACCCAGGTGTTGACCTGGAATGCGCCCATCAGGGTCAGGAATTCGCCAATGAACCCGGAGGTGCCCGGCAAGCCGACATTGGCCATGGTGAACAGCATGAAGACCAGCGCATAGGCGGGCATCCGGATCACCAGACCTCCGTACGCTTCGATGTCGCGGGTGTGCATCCGGTCATAGATTACTCCAACGCAAAGGAAGAGCGCCGCCGAGATGAACCCGTGGCTGAGCATCTGGAAGATCGCACCGTCAATACCCTGCTGGTTCGCCGCGAAAATCCCCATAGTCACAAAGCCCATGTGCGCAACGGATGAATAGGCGATCAGCTTCTTCATGTCCTCCTGCACCAGCGCAACTAGCGAGGTGTAGACAACCGCGATGGCCGACATCCACAGCACCAGATCGGTCATCACCGCCGAGCCCACGGGGAACATCGGCAGGCTGAACCGCAGGAAACCATAGCCGCCCATCTTCAGCAGGATCGCCGCCAGCACGACCGAGCCCGCAGTCGGGGCCTGCACGTGCGCGTCCGGCAACCAGGTGTGGACCGGCCACATCGGCATCTTCACGGCAAATGATGCAAAGAAAGCCAGGAACATCAGCGTCTGCATTCCGCCGACAATGTAGATGCCCAGAACGCTGAACCCTTCGGACGAGAACTGATGCGTCATCAGCGCCTCGATATCCGTGGTTCCCGCATCCGAATACATCGCGACCATCGCCACCAGCATCAACACGGAACCGAGGAAGGTATAGAGGAAGAATTTGAAGCTGGCGTAAATGCGGTCCTTGCCGCCCCAGATGCCGATGATCAGGAACATCGGGATCAGACCTGCCTCGAAGAACAGGTAGAACAGCACCAGATCCAGCGCCATGAACACGCCCAGCATCAGGGTTTCCAGCATCAGGAAGGCAACCATGTATTCCTTGACGCGGGTCGTGACATTCCAGCTGGCCAGAATGGTCAGCGGCATGATGAAGGTGGTCAGCAGAACGAACAACACGCTGATGCCATCCACGCCCATCTTGTATTTCAGGCCCATCAGCCATTCACCCTCTTCCACCATCTGGAAGCCGGTGTTTGACGGATCAAAGCCGGTATAGATGCCGATGGACACCAGGAAGGTAACAGTAGTCGCCAGCAGTGCGATCCATTTCGCATTGCGCTGTGCCGCGGCATCATCGCCTTGCAGGAACAGCGCCAGAATACCGGCGGCCGCTGCGGGGATGAAGGTGACGATGGAGAGGATGTTATCCATTAGTGTGCGCCCCCGCCAATCGACATCCAGGTGATCAGGGCTGCGATGCCCAGTACCATCCAGAAGGCGTAAGTAAAGATGTACCCCGTCTGCGCCTTGCCTGCGAGGCGGGTAAAGAAGGGAACTACGCCCATGGCAACCCCGTTCAGGAAGCCGTCAATCGTGTTGCCGTCACCGCGTTTCCACAGGAACCGCCCCAAAGCCACGGTGGGTTTGACGAAGATCGCGTCGTAAATCTCGTCAAAGTACCATTTGTTCAGCAGGAACAGGTACAGCGGACGCTGGTTCGCAGCCAGCCGCGCGGGCAGCGAGGTGTTCACGATGTAGAACCAGTACGCGACGACAAAGCCCAGCAACATCGCAATGAAGGGCGAAACCTTGACCCATTTCGGCGCCGCATGTGCATCGTCCAGAACGTGATTGTCCGGTGCGATATACAAGGCGCCGTCACCTGGTTCTCCGGCAAAGACATAGTGGTGATCGCCGCCTTTTGCGTCCTTGTCACCATGAGCGGCATCTTCGCCATGCCCTTCATCCGCGTGCGCTGTATCAGCATGAGCTTCTTCTGTTTCGTCACCGTGATGCTCCTCGGCGGTCCCGTCAGCCACATGCTCAGAATGCGTTTCGGCGTCATGACCTTCCGCATGTTCCGAGGCTTCGGCCACGGGGATGCCGTAGAACTTGCCGACCTTGTCGGTATGCCCAAAGAAGGGGCTGTACCAGAGCATCCCGGCGAAAACCGCACCAAGTGACAGAATCCCAAGCGGCACCAGCATTGTCATCGGGCTTTCATGCGCGTGATCATGAGTATGCTTGTCGCCGCGCGGGTCGCCATAGAAGGTCAGGAAGATCAGACGCCAGCTGTAGAATGAGGTAAACATTGCCGCAATGACCAGCATCCAAAAGGCATAACCCGTACCGCCCGCGTAGGCGCTTTCAATGATGGCGTCCTTGGACAGGAAGCCGGCAAAGCCGAATGTCGTCAGCGGGATGCCCACGCCGGTAATGGCCAGCGTACCAATCATCATCGCCCAGAAGGTATAGGGGATCTTTTTCCGCAGACCGCCGTATTCCGTCATCTCCTGCTCGTGATGCATCGCGTGGATCACCGAACCAGCCCCAAGGAACAGCAGCGCCTTGAAGAACGCGTGCGTCAGAAGGTGGAACATCGCAGCGGAATACATGCCGACACCAGCGGCCACGAACATATAGCCCAGCTGCGAACAGGTCGAATAGGCGATAACGCGTTTGATGTCAGTCTGCACCAGACCCACGGTCGCCGCGAAGAATGCGGTCGAGGCCCCAAGGAAGGTGATAAACCCGGTCGCACCCGGCGCGAACTCCATCAACGGCGACATGCGGCAGACCAGGAACACACCCGCCGTCACCATGGTCGCGGCATGGATCAGCGCCGACACAGGCGTCGGGCCTTCCATCGCGTCCGGCAACCAGGTGTGCAGGATCAACTGCGCCGATTTACCCATCGCACCGATAAACAGCAGGACACAGATCACCTCGATGGCAGTCCACTCACCCCACAGGAAATGCAGCTTTTCTTCGGCCAATGCCGGAGCTGATGCAAAGATGTCCGAGAAGTTGATGCTGTCCGTCAGGAAAAACAGCGCGAAAATCCCCAGCGCGAAGCCAAAGTCACCCACTCGGTTGACGATAAAGGCTTTCATCGCGGCCGCATTGGCGCTGGATTTGCGATAATAGAACCCGATCAGCAGGTAGGATGCGACGCCCACGCCTTCCCAGCCAAAGAACATCTGAACCAGATTATCAGCTGTCACCAGCATCAGCATGGCAAATGTAAAAAACGACAGATAGGCAAAGAAGCGCGGCTTATAGCTTTCGCCCTCGCGCCATTGCGGGTCGTGATCCAAGTAGCCGAAGGAGTAGAGGTGAACCAGCGCCGAAACGGTCGTTACCACGATCAGCATGATCGCGGTCAGGCGGTCCAGACGTATGGCCCAGCTTGTCGACAGCGAACCGCTCTCGATCCAGCGCATGATCTCGATCTGCTGGGTCACACCATCAAAGGTGAAGAAAACAATCCACGACAGCAGACAGGCCAGAAACAGCAGGCCTGTTGCAGTCCACATGGCGGCCTTCTCGCCAATGAACTTCCAGCCGAACCCGCAGAGCAGCGCGCCCACCAACGGGGCAAAGAGGATGGTAGTTTCCATATTCCCTTACCCCTTCATCATATTGACGTCTTCAACCGCGATGGTGCCACGGTTGCGGAAGAAGCAGACCAGAATGGCCAGACCAATCGCCGCCTCGGCCGCCGCCACGGTCAGCACGAACAGCGTGAACACCTGCCCGACCAGATCGCCCAAGAAACTGGAAAACGCCACGAGGTTGATATTCACCGCCAACAGCATCAGCTCGATGCTCATCAGCAGGATGATGACGTTCTTGCGGTTCAGGAAGAGACCGAAGATGCCGATGACGAACAGCGTCGCCGCGACCGTAAGATAGTGTTCAAGTCCGATCATCGTCTCAAAGTCCCTGCCCCGGTTTCACGTCCTTCAACTCCATCGCCTTGGCTGGGTCGCGCATCATCTGGCCGACGATGTCCTGACGCTTGATGTCCTGACGGTGGCGCAGGGTCAGCACGATGGCGCCGATCATGGCCACCAGCAGGATCAGGCCTGCCAGTTGGAACAGAAGGAAGTATTGATCGTAAAGAATTACACCCAGTGCCTCGGTGTTGTGGCGGTCTGCCGGGACCGGTTGTGCCAGATTGGCCGCTGCGCCCTGAGCGCTGTCCCAGGCCCCAAAGGCCATGACGAACTGCATCAGGATGACCAGACCGATCAGCAGAGCCAGCGGCATATAGCGCGCCATCTCAGCCTTGAGCTCAGCAAAGTCTACGTCCAGCATCATCACCACGAAGAGGAACAGAACCGCGACCGCGCCGACATAAACGATGATCAGCAGCATCGCCACGAATTCCGCCCCCAGCAGCACGAACAGTCCCGCCGCGGACAGGAAGGACAGGATCAGCCACAGCACCGAGTGCACCGGTTGTCGGCTGATCACCGTGAACAACCCGCCGGTAATGGCGCTGATGGCAAACAGATAGAAGGCAAAGACGGTCATTGATCCTCATCCTCGTTATCGCCCATGACCTCTTGCGCCAGATCCAGCGCGCGGGTCATGGCCGGGATGCCGGCAAAGACCGACATCTGACCGATCGTTTCCACGATCTCTTGTTTCTTGGCACCAGCCTCAAGCGCGTGGCGGACAGTCTGCCGAACCGCTGAGTCCGCCTGTGCGCCCTGACAGGTCAACCCGGCCAGCGTCAGCAGCAGGCGGGTCTTAGCGTCCAGCCCGTCCTTGTTGACGGTGTTGCCGAACATCATCTCCATGACCTCTTTGGGCATGGTCGGCCACAGCGCTTCGAAACCCTTGGGCGAGAAATTCTCCATCGCCGGGTTCATCGCCTTGGCCATGTCCTGAGCCTGCTTCATCATCAGCTCGAACGGATTTGTCGGGCTGTCACTCATCTGTACGGCGCGTCCATTTCCAGATTGCGGGCAATTTCGGCTTCCCAGCGTTCACCGTTCGACAGGAGTTTTTCCTTGTCGTAGAACAACTCTTCCCGGGTTTCTGTCGCGAATTCAAAGTTCGGGCCTTCGACGATTGCATCGACCGGGCAGGCCTCTTGGCAGAAGCCGCAATAGATGCACTTGGTCATGTCGATGTCATAGCGCGTGGTGCGGCGGCTGCCATCTTCGCGCGGCTCGGCGTCGATGGTAATGGCCTGCGCCGGACAAATCGCCTCGCACAGTTTGCAGGCGATGCAGCGTTCTTCGCCATTCGGATAGCGGCGCAGAGCGTGTTCCCCCCGGAAACGTGGCGACAGAGGGCCCTTTTCATGCGGGTAGTTCAAGGTGGCCTTGGGCGCGAAGAAGTACTTCAGCCCCAGTTTCATACCGACCCAGAAATCCTGCAGCAGGAAATACTTGGCAGCGCGGGTGTAGTCGATCTGGGTCATTTACTTTTCCTCTACCATCCGACGACACGAAAAATCGATGGCTTCAACAACTGCACGACTGTCAATTCCATCAATCCGTCCCAACCGGCCCGCTGACGAAGTGACATCGAAGTTCTTTTCCAGATACTCACCCACGCAATCGGCAAACCACGACTTTTCAGAGTTATCCAGCTGTTCCCAAGTCCGCGCAAAGTCTTTAGCCGCCATACTCAGCCTCCTACGCTCCAACGGGCAAAGGCGCCCCAGAACCAGTCAAATTTCGCCGCGAAGGCCACGAAGACCACCCAGCCCAGCGAGAACGGCAGGAACACTTTCCAGCCCAGCCGCATCAGCTGGTCATAGCGGTAGCGGGGCGTGATCGCCTTGACCATTGCGAAGATGAAGAAGAAGAACGCCATCTTGGCGACCATCCACAGCACGCCGTCGGGCAGGCCCGGGATCGGAGACAGCCAGCCGCCGAAGAACAACAGCGAAGTCAGCGCGCACATCAGGAAGATGGCGATGTATTCGCCGGCCATGAACAGCAGGAAGGGCGTTGCCGAATATTCGACCTGATAGCCGGCAACCAGTTCCGATTCCGCCTCGGGCAGGTCGAAGGGCGGGCGGTTGGTTTCGGCCAGCGCCGAGATAAAGAACAGGAACACCATCGGGAAATGCGGCAGCCAGTACCAGCTGAAGAAGCCGAACGAGCCATCCTGCGCCCGAACGATATCACCGAAATTCATCGAACCGGTCGAAATGATGATGCCGATAATTATCAGGCCGATCGAGACCTCATAGGAGATCATCTGCGCGGCGGACCGCAGCGAGCCCAGGAACGGGTACTTTGAGTTCGACGCCCAACCGCCCATGATCACGCCATAAACTTCCAACGAAGACACGGCGAAGACATAGAGGATGGCGACGTTGATATCCGACAGAACCCAGCCATCGTTGAACGGGATCACCGCCCAGGCGATCATCGCCAGAACGAAGGACGTCAGCGGCGCAAGGATGAAAACCGTGCGGTCAGCGCCTGCCGGGATCACGACCTCTTTCACCACATATTTCAGCGCATCCGCCACCGATTGCAAAAGGCCATAGACGCCGACCACGTTGGGGCCGCGGCGCATCTGGACAGCAGCCCAGATCTTGCGGTCGCCGTAGACAAGGAACAACAGCGAAATCATCACAAAGGCAACGACTGCAAGCACTTGCGCCAGAATGATGATGGCTATTCCGCCTGGGGTGTTAAAGAAATCAGCCATTGGTCCTCACACCGTGGGTATTCCGTTTTCCGCGAACGATGCAAAGGCCACGTGCCTGCGCAAACTGCGGCTGGGTCGGCGCGTTGGTGTAAACAGCATCCGCCGCCCATGCGCCACCCTTAATCTTGGGTTTCACACACAAATCAGGCGCAGCATACTGCCACCCGGCAGTCGCGTTGGCCCGCGATATGAAACAGCTCTGGTTCATTCCGCCGCGATCTTCTCGGCCTTGCGTGCCTGCGCCTGCGCCGAAAGCTCGGCCATCAGCTGCGAGGCCCGCGCAATCGGGTTGGTCAGGTAGAAATCCTTGACCGCGTTGCGGAAGGTCGCCGTGCCCAACGGGCCGGCATCCAGCGGCTGAACTTCATTTTCGACCACCTGATCGATCTGGGCCAGGTGCGGAACCGCTTCGACAAGCGCGGTGCGCAACTGCGCCAACGAGTCGAAGGGTAGCGTAGCACCCAGCTCGGCCGACAGGGCACGCAGGATCGCCCAGTTCTCTTTCGCCTCACCGGGCGCGAACCCGGCGCGCATGGCCAGTTGCGGGCGGCCTTCGGTGTTCACGAACAGGCCGTTTTCCTCGGTATAAGCGGCACCCGGCAGGATCACGTCGGCGCGATGCGCGCCGCGATCACCATGGCTGCCCTGATAGATCACGAAGGCGCCCTCACCGATCTCGACCTCGTCCGCGCCGAGGTTGTAGATCACGTCCGCCGCTGAAACGGCATCCATGCCACTTTCGTTGGTCGCATCCACATCCATCGCACCTACGCGCGAGGCGGCGGTATGCAGAACGATCAGACCGCTTTCCGTGTTTGCAGCAATGGTTTGTGCGGCGGCCAGAACGGCGGCGCCGTCCGCCTCTTGCAACGCACCTTGGCCAACAATGACCAGCGAGCGTTTGCCCTTGATCGTATCGTCGCCACCCATGTCCACGACCTTTTGCAGCGCCGTGCGGTCATCACCCACATGGTGATACCCATAGGTCAGGTCCACAGCGGGACCTACCAGTGCAACCTCGGCCCCGTGCGCCCAGGCCCTGCGAATCCGGGCGTTCAGAACCGGAGCCTCGTCACGCGGGTTTGTGCCGATCAGCAGAATGCGTTCGGCAGCGTCAATATCCTCGATCGCCGCAGTCCCGGCATAGGCCGCACGATTGCCCGCAGGCAGTTTGGCCCCGTCGGTGCGGCATTCAACAACACCACCCTGCCCTTCGATCATCTGTTTCAGAGCAAACGCAGCCTCGACCGGAGCCAGATCACCGACGATCCCAGCCGGTTTCTCGGCCCCTTTCAGCGCCTCGGCGGCCTTGTTCAGCGCCTCAGACCAAGAGGCCGGGCGCAGCTTGCCGTTCTCGCGCACATAAGGCTTGTCCAGACGCTGACGGCGCAGGCCGTCCCAGACGAAGCGGGTCTTATCGCTGATCCATTCCTCGTTCACCGCGTCATGGTTGCGCGGCAGAAAGCGCATGACTTCACGGCCCTTGGTATCCACGCGGATGTTCGAACCCAATGCATCCATAACGTCGATGCTCTCGGTCTTGGTCAGCTCCCACGGCCGCGCAGTGAAGGCATAGGGCTTCGACGTCAACGCCCCGACCGGGCACAGGTCGATAATGTTGCCCTGCAGGTTCGAATTCAGCGTCTGGTTCAGGTACGACGTGATCTCGGCATCCTCACCACGCCCGGTCTGGCCCATCTGGGTGATCCCGGCGACTTCGGTGGTGAAGCGTACGCAGCGGGTACAACTGATGCAGCGCGTCATCGCGGTGCCGACCAGCGGTCCAAGATCCAAATCATCCACCGCCCGCTTGGCTTCCTTGAAGCGCGTGCCCGACAGACCATAAGCCATCGCCTGATCCTGCAGGTCGCACTCGCCGCCCTGATCGCAGATCGGGCAATCCAGCGGGTGGTTGATCAGCAGGAACTCCATCACCCCTTCGCGGGCCTTCTTGACCATGGGCGAGTTCGTCTTGACCACCGGCGGCTGTCCTTCCGGCCCCGGGCGCAGATCGCGCACCTGCATCGCGCAGGAAGCCGCAGGTTTGGGCGGGCCGCCAACAACCTCGACCAGACACATCCGGCAGTTTCCGGCAATCGACAGGCGCTCGTGATAGCAGAAGCGCGGCACTTCGACTCCGGCCTGTTCACAGGCCTGGATCAGGGTCATCGCACCATCGACTTCGATATCCTGCCCGTCGATATTGATCTTGCGGAGGTCAGACATTCTCTAGTTCGCCCTCAAATACACGCCAATGGCGCTGTTTCTTTCGATTTCCGTCTGCCCCAGTGAGCAGAAGGACTTGGGGTTGTCATAAGACACACCGTTCTGGGACAGATACGCCTCGCCCTTGGCGCGCATCCGGTCCTTTTCGGAATCCGAGTCCACATAGGCGCGGATTTCCTGATCCGAGTACCCCAGTTTGTTCGCTTTGGATCGCAATCCCCACATCACTCCGATCGCTTTCATCCGGCGCCCGCTGATCGACGGGCAGTACTCCGAAATCTCGTTTGCGATGGCGATGAAGTAGAGTTCGTTGTCGATCTCTTTGACATCCCTCAAAGGCGGCTTGGCCTCTGCCACTATCGGGAAGGTTAATACTGAAATCAGAGCAACTGCCTTCGCGCCGAGCGTGATCCTTCCCATCGGTATGGAAGGTCCACAACGATGTTTTCTCCGGGCGCTAAGCAATAGCTGCCCGGTCAATCCGCCGCGATATGCAAAACCCTGCTTCATGGTCTCTGGCAGGTTCCTGCAAATGTCAGTTTGTCATCCGCGATGCGCAGATTCTGGGGTTCCGTATCAGGTCCGACTTTCCAGGCGATTCTGGACGATCCGAAGTTCTGAATACAGAACTTGGTACCTTCATAACGGCCGGCTTCGAGCGCTCCGTCCAACGACGCGGAAACACCTTTCACGGTCACGGTGAACTCGGCCGGCATGGCCTTTTTGTTTACCGCTTTCGCCTTGGCCCGGAAGGATTTGCCATCGAACGTGACCCGGTCATCCGGAGGTTTGACAAGGCCGCATGCCGTCACAAGCGACAAAGCCGCAATCGCCACTGTCAGCATCGATGCAGCTCTTGGCTTGCGGGTCGTATTTTCGCGTGCGCCTATCGACATCAGAACGCCGCCACCAATGCCATGAGACCGGTAAGGAACATGCAGGCCCATGCCACGACGTACAGCACGGAACGCAAACCGCTGTTGGGTTTGCCGACGCCGCGAATATGGACGAACAACATGACCAGTCTGGCAACCAATGCCACCGATGCGAAAAGGTTGACCCAGAACGGGCTTACACCCATCAAAATTGCGGCCACTGTAACAGCCAGAAACGCGGGCAGCGTCTCTGTGCCGTTCAGATAGGCCCGGTTCAGGCGGTAAGCCTTGTCCGAATAATCCTGATTCGGTGTCGCCCCCGGAGCCAGCCCTTTTCCCTGTTTGGCCAGCGCGGTGAACGGTGACAGAAACAGAACAACCAGGGTGAAAATCACCAAAGCGGCGATTGCGTGGGAATATTCGGCATAGATTTCCATTGAGTTCACTCCGCAGCCATCGCACCCATGCGGCCCGATTTCTGAGCCTTGATGCGATCCTCGATTTCTTCACGGAAGTTGCGGATCAGGCCCTGGATCGGCCAGGCCGCCGCGTCGCCAAGGGCGCAGATCGTGTGGCCTTCGACCTGTTTGGTCACGTCGAACAGCATATCGATCTCTTCCAGTTCCGCCTCGCCCTTAACCAGACGATCCATGACGCGCATCATCCAGCCGGTGCCTTCGCGGCAGGGCGTGCACTGGCCACAGCTTTCGTGCTTGTAGAACTTCGACAGACGCCAGATCGCCTTGATGATGTCAGTGGACTTGTCCATCACGATCACCGCCGCCGTACCAAGCCCCGATCCCAGATCGTTGCGCAGATGGTCGAAATCCATGATTGCATCGCGCATGTTCTCGCCGCGTACGCAAGGCACCGAGGATCCGCCGGGGATCACCGCCAGCAGATTGTCCCAACCGCCGCGAATGCCACCGCAATGGGTTTCGATCAGTTGTTCGAACGGGATCGACATGGCCTCTTCAACCACGCAGGGGTTGTTCACATGGCCAGAGATCGCAAACAGCTTGGTGCCCGCGTTGTTCTGGCGGCCGAAGCCCGCGAACCAGTCGGCCCCACGGCGCAGTATCGTCGGCACCACAGCAATCGATTCCACGTTGTTCACCGTGGTCGGACAGCCGTAAAGACCCGCACCTGCCGGGAACGGAGGTTTCATCCGCGGCATACCCTTCTTGCCCTCAAGGCTTTCGATCAGGGCGGTTTCCTCGCCGCAGATATAGGCGCCGGCACCATGATGCAGGAATAGGTCGACATCCCAGCCCGAACCAGCGGCGTTCTTTCCCAGCAAGCCAGCGTCATAGGCTTCGTCAATCGCGGCCTGCAGCGCCTCACGCTCGCGGATATATTCGCCACGCAGGTAGATGTAACAGGTGTGCGCGTTCATTGCGAAGGACGCGATCAGGCAGCCTTCGATCAGGGTATGCGGATCGTGGCGCATGATCTCGCGGTCCTTGCATGTGCCGGGCTCGGATTCATCTGCGTTCACAACCAGATAGGCCGGGCGCCCATCGCTTTCCTTTGGCATGAACGACCATTTCAGACCGGTCGGGAAACCCGCACCACCACGACCACGCAGGCCCGAGTCCTTCATGGTCTGGATGATCCAGTCGCGCCCCTTTTCGATCAGGCCAGCGGTGCCGTCCCAATGCCCCCGGGCCTGCGCGCCTTTCAGCGTGCGCTCATGCATCCCGTAGATGTTGGTAAAGATCCTGTCCTGATCCTTCAGCATCATTCGTTACCTTCAGCTGTCCTGACGCATGCGCCAGAGTTGAAAAATGTTCACGCCCGCATAGATGAATGCCGCCAACGCAGCAAAATCAAACAGCAGCGCGTGTCGCGCCGTCAATCCCAACGCGGGGCCGACAAACAAGTTCATGGCAAGCCAAATCGTCATCGTCACTGCGATGACGATACCGATATGTCGGCCCTTTCGGGCTATGGCCAGTTCTTTGTCCTTGTCCATCACACATTGATGCCCCGGATGGGCACCGGCTATCACTCTTCGTATGTGCCGTCTTTCTTGGCACGTTTCGCAAACTCGGTTTCTTCACCAGCGGCCAGCTTGCCCGCCTGCTCGATCCAGCCATCCCGTTCGATCCGGCCTTTGAACTTCAAACGCGCGTCGACCCAAGCCACCTGATCAGGTGTCCAGGCGGCGATCTGGTCAAAGTGGTAGAATCCCAGCTCGTTCAGCGTTTGCTCCAGCTTCGGCCCAACGCCTTTCAGCAGCTTGAGATCATCTGCCTTGCCATCCCGCGCAGCCGACAGCGTTTCAGGCGCATTTTCCTTGGCCTTCGCCTCAGCCGCCTGTTTCACTGCAGGCTTAGCCGGCGCAGGTGCTTTGGGAGGGTTTGGAGCCGCCTTGGTCGCGGCAGCCTTGCCATCCTTGCCCAGCCAGGGCGTCAGGATCGGCACTTCGGTTCCGTCGATCCGCTTGACTGTATCACCCAGATCCGTCGCCAATGCGACGCTGGCGTTATACTGCGTTCGGCCACTGTCATACTCGGTCAGGCTGGTCAGCCCTTTCAGGGGCTCAGCCGCATAGCGCCCGTTCTGCGGGCCCGGCGTCGGAACCTTGCCCGCCGCCAGATCGTCAATGATCTTGCCAAAGCTCTCGGCGGTCAGATCCTCATAGTAATCCTTGCCGATCTGCGCCATCGGAGCATTGGTGCAGGAGCCGAGGCATTCGACCTCTTCCCAGCTCAGCTTGCCATCGGCGGACAGTTCATGCGGCTTGGCGGCGATCTTTTCTTTGCAGACCGCAATCAGATCTTCGGCCCCGCAGATCATGCACGACGTCGTGCCGCAGACCTGAATGTGCGCAACAGATCCAACCGGTTGCAGCTGGAACATGAAGTAGAAAGACGCAACCTCAAGCACGCGAATATAGGCCATTCCCAGCATGTCGGCGACGGATTCAATCGCCGGGCGGCTCAGCCAGCCCTCTTGCTCCTGCGCACGCCACAGCAGCGGGATCACCGCGCTGGCCTGACGTCCCTCGGGGTATTTTGTGATCTGCGCTTCGGCCCATTGCTGGTTCGCAGCGGTGAAGGCAAAGCTTTCGGGTTGTTCGGGGTGAAGACGGCGGAGCATTAGCGGTCAATCTCTCCAAATACGACGTCCATGGTGCCGATAATGGCGGCAACGTCAGCCAGTTGGTGGCCCTTGGCTACGTGGTCCATGGCTTGCAGGTGCAGGAAACCCGGCGCGCGCAGTTTGGCGCGGTAGGGTTTGTTGGTGCCGTCGGCGACCAGATAAACGCCGAACTCGCCCTTGGGGGCTTCGACGGCGGCATAGACCTCGCCAGCGGATACGTGGAAGCCTTCGGTATACAGTTTGAAGTGATGGATCAGACTCTCCATCGAGGTCTTCATATCCGAGCGTTTCGGCGGGGTGATCTTGCCACGCGCCAAAACATCGCCGGGGCAATCACGGATTTTCAAGATGGCCTGACGGATGATGTGCAGCGACTGGCGCATCTCTTCCATGCGGCAGAGATAACGGTCATAGCAGTCGCCGTTCTTGCCAACGGGAATCTGGAATTCGAACTCGTCATAGCATTCATAGGGCTGCGCGCGGCGCAAGTCCCAGGCGAGGCCCGATCCGCGCACCATCACGCCCGAGAAGCCGTATTTCTGGATATCATCCTCGGTCACGACACCAATATCGGCGTTGCGCTGTTTGAAGATGCGGTTTTCGGTCAGCAGGCCGTCAATGTCATCGAGAACTGAGGGGAACTCATGGCTCCACGCCTCGATATCGTCCAGTAATTCCGGCGGCAGATCCTGATGTACACCGCCGGGACGGAAATAGGCCGCGTGCAGGCGCGCACCACAGGCGCGCTCGTAGAACACCATCAGCTTTTCGCGTTCTTCAAAGCCCCACAGAGGCGGCGTCAGCGCGCCGACGTCCATCGCCTGTGTGGTCACGTTCAGCAGGTGGTTCAGGATGCGACCGATCTCGGAATACAGAACACGGATCAGCGAGCCGCGACGTGGCACTTCCACACCGGTCAGCTTTTCGATGGCCAGACACCAGGCGTGCTCCTGGTTCATCGGGGCCACATAGTCCAGACGGTCGAAATACGGCAGGTTCTGCAGATACGTCCGGCTTTCCATCAGCTTTTCGGTGCCACGGTGCAGCAGGCCGATATGCGGGTCGCAGCGTTCGACGATCTCGCCGTCGAGCTCAAGCACCAAACGCAGAACTCCGTGCGCCGCAGGATGTTGCGGGCCGAAGTTGATGTTGAAGTTGCGGATCTTCTGTTCTCCGCTCAGCGCGTCCGTGCTGCCGTCATCATATCTTGAGCCGTCCATCAACGCCCTCGTTTCTTCTTTTTCGCCTCAGCCCGGACCCGGACCTTTTCGGCTTCGGCCGCTTTCGCCGCGGCCCCTGCAAGCAAGACGCCCAAGGCGCCCAAAACGATCAGTTCGCCCATCATGTCAGCGTCGCTCCATCTCTTGCAGCTTCATGGCCATCATCCACAAAAGGACAATGACCACTGGCGAAATCACGCAAGCGAACGCCCAGTTCTTGTTGATCCCGAAATGCGGCAACAGCTTGGTCATCGGAATGACCGTTGCAACCACCACGATAATCCAGATCAAGAACTCCATGATTACGTCTCCTGTTTTTCGTCCCCTGGCAGAATGTAGTTCGCACCTTCCCATGGGGACATGAAATCGAATTGACGATACTCCTGAACCAGCGACACGGGTTCATAGACCACGCGCTTCTGCGCTTCGTCATAGCGGACTTCTGTATAGCCAGTGGTCGGGAAATCCTTGCGCAGCGGATAGCCGCGGAAGCCATAATCGGTCAGGATGCGCCGCAGGTCCGGATGGCCCGAGAACAGGATGCCGAACATGTCGAACACCTCACGCTCGAACCAGTTGGCCGACGGGTGAACGTCCACGATCGAGGGCACCATGTCTTCCTCGCGGATCGAGACCCGCAGGCGGATGCGCTGGTTCTGGTACATCGACAGGAAGTGGTACACCACGTCGAAGCGCTTGGCCCGTTCCGGGTAGTCCACACCGGTGATGTCCACCAGCGTCGAAAACTTGCAGTTCGGATCGGACGTCAGGAATTCGACAAATTCCACAAGGTTCGACGGGGCCACATCAACGTTCAGCTCGCCGTGGGTGACATCCCAGGACAAAACGCAATCAGCCCGTTTCAGCTCTAACTGCGTGCCGAGTTCTTTGAGTGCTTCGCTCATCAGCTCTCTCCTCAGCGTACGATGGTGCCGGTGCGGCGGATTTTGCGCTGCAACTGCATCAGACCGTAAAGCAGGGCCTCAGCCGTCGGAGGGCAGCCCGGTACGTAGATGTCCACAGGAACTATCCGGTCACAGCCGCGAACAACAGAATAGGAATAGTGATAGTACCCACCGCCATTGGCGCAGGATCCCATCGAGATCACGTAACGCGGTTCCGGCATCTGGTCATACACCTTGCGCAGCGCCGGTGCCATCTTGTTGGTCAGCGTCCCCGCAACGATCATCACGTCGGACTGACGCGGAGAGGCGCGCGGAGCAATGCCAAACCGTTCGGCATCGTAGCGCGGCATCGAGGTGTGCATCATCTCAACCGCGCAGCAGGCCAGACCGAATGTCATCCAGTGCAGCGACCCGGTACGCGCCCAGTTGATGATGTCTTCGCTCGAGGTCAGCAGGAAGCCCTTGTCCTGCAACTCGGCATTGAGGGCCTGGGTGGCGACTTCCTTGTCGACGCCGGCGGTGTTTGCGCCCGTCATCACTCCCATTCCAGGGCCCCCTTCTTCCATTCATAGGCAAAGCCGATCGTCAGCACCGCCAGGAATACCATCATGGACCAGAAACCCACATCGCTGATGTCGCGGAAGCCCACGGCCCACGGAAACAGGAAGGCGATTTCCAGATCGAAGATGATGAAGAGAATCGAGACCAGATAGAATCGGACGTCGAATTTCATCCGCGCATCGTCGAAGGCATTGAAGCCACATTCATATGCGCTGACTTTTTCAGGATCAGGATTGCGAACAGCAAGCACCACAGCCGCAAGAATAAGGACGATTCCAAGGCCTACGGCGACGGCCAGAAACACCAGGATCGGGAGATACTCCCGCAACAGCTCTTCCACGAGTGGCTCCTTTCCTGCGCGTCCGGTCCCGGGCGCGCCGTCAATTGGCGTGTTGACTGGACATTCTCTATCCGTGCGGGGTCAGAGGGTCAACCAAGCACAGGCGGCGAATGCCGTATTAATCTGCATGCCTGACCCCGATACACCGCCCGGATTTCGCTTTATCCAACAAACGGGAACATGCTGCTAAACCTTACTATTCCATGCAGGTTTTCGTTTCTCGAAGAACGCACTGATTCCCTCTTGCGCCTCTTGTGTTTCCCACCTTTGGACCAGGGCGTTGATCGTGTGATCAATCACGGCATCGTCGATTTTCGGGCCCAACGCCTGAACAAGGCTTTTGGCGGACGCGACAGCCCCGGGCGCGCAGGACAGATAAGGTTCCACATGGGCTTCCACCGCGTCCTCCAGACCTTCGGCGGGCACAGTCTCAGCCAGCAGCCCAAGATCCACAGCCTCGCTCGCATCAAACAGGCGCGCGGACATGAAGACACGGCGCGCTCGCGCTTCGCCCATGCGAGCAACGACGTATGGCCCGATCGTTGCCGGGATCAGACCAAGGCGGGTTTCCGTCAGGCCCATCTTCAGGCTGTTCACACCGATCGCAATATCGCAGACGGCCGCCATGCCCACACCGCCCCCGAACGCGTTGCCCTGCAAGGCGCCAATCAACGGCTTGGGCAGGGTATTCAGGGCGTTCAGCATTTCGGCCAGCTTGCGTGCTTCGGTGAACCGTGTGGCGGGATCCGCTGCCATCTGGTCCTGCATCCAACCAAGGTCGCCCCCGGCGCAAAAGCTCTTTCCTGCCCCGGTCAGAACAACCAAGCGCACGTTTTCATCCTTGCCCAGCGCCGCTGCCGCGCTGGTCAGTTCCGCAATCATTTGCGCCGACATGGCGTTGTGCTTTTCGGGGCGGTTCAGGGTCAACCTGGCGACACCACGCTGATCAACTGCAATATCGATCGTTTCAAACATCGTTTTTCTCCTATGGGTCTTCACGGATCGCAGCCGCCAACAAGGTCGCCGCCTCGGCCGGATCTGTCTGCGCTGTGTCGATCCTGATATCGGGATTTGGAAACGGGTCGTATCTGCGCATCTCAACAGCCTGCCAGGTCGGCGGTGACCAATTGCGCAACTCGACCACGCGCTTTTCGACACGTTTTCGATGTTCGGTCTTGTCTGAGCACCAGAATTCCACATCAAGATGCCGCGCCCGGGCTTTCCCCGACACACCGCGCCAAGCGTTTCGCGTCAGGCTGATCGGGTTCACACAATCGGCTATCACATCAAACCTCTGCTGCAAGGCTCCAGTGGCAACGGCTTGTGCTGCGGCATAGCCGCCATCTGCAAGATCATCGACCTTCATATGCGACGACCGCATGGCGGTTTCGATCTGATCAATCCAAAGCCACAACGCACCTGTCCGCTCCGCAACCATTCGGGCAATTGTCGTTTTGCCAACACCCGGCAAACCGGACAGACACATCAAAACCGGCACTCAGGTGCCCCGCATCGAACGGGCCATCTCCGCCGCTTCCTGCAGGATCGCGACGTCCAGACCCGTGTCATAGCCCAACCGTTCAAGATGCGCCGCAACCGCCTCGGTCGCCACGTTCCCCGCCGCCCCCGGCGCGTATGGGCAGCCGCCCAAACCGCCGACCGCCGCATCGAAGACACGCACCCCGAGTGCCAGAGCGGCATCGATATTATCCATCGCCCGGCCATTCGTGTCATGAAAATGCCCCGCCAACCTTGTGACCGGCACCTGCTCGCGAACAGCAAGGATCATGCGCGCGATCTTGTCGGGCGTGCCCTGCCCGATGGTATCGCCCAATGAAATCTCATAGCAGCCGTGCGAAAACAGCACATCAGCCACTTCGGCGACTTTCTCCGGCGCTGTCGGTCCGTCATAGGGGCAGTCGGTCACGCAGGAAATATACCCGCGCACCGGCAAGTCGATATGGCGCGCTTCCTCCAGAATCGGCTCGAACCGCGCGATGGATTCCGCAATAGACGCATTGATGTTTGCCTTCGAAAACCCTTCGGATGCCGACGCGAATATGGCGATTTCGTCCGCATGTGCGGCAATCGCATCCTCATAGCCGCGCATATTCGGCGTCAAGGCAGCGTAGCGGACGCCAGCCGCGCGGGTAATGCCTGCCAAAACCGCTGCACTGTCAGCCATTTGCGGCACCCATTTCGGTGACACAAAACTCGCAACTTCGATGCGATTGAAGCCGGCATCGCTCAGGCGATTCACCAGCGCCACTTTCTCGGCCACGGGGATCTGGCGCTGTTCATTCTGTAGACCGTCCCGGGGCCCGACCTCAAAGATTTCGACTCTGTCACCCATTCCTGCGCCTCTCCTGTGCTGTGCCGATCAACGGCTGAACCTGCCCCGACAATGGCATGCGATGCATCACAGGGATAGGCTACTCCTCTTCCAGCCGAACAAGCGCGGCGCCGGCTTCGACCTGCGATCCGGGAGCGGCCAGAACTTCGGCAACGATGCCGTCACGTGCGGCCAGCAAGGCGTGCTCCATTTTCATAGCTTCCAGAATGGCCAAGCGGTCGCCCTCCGATACGGACTGACCAGCCTCGGCGAACACGGCCTTGACCAGACCGGGCATGGGCGCCTCGATCACGTTTGTGTTGCCGGATGCCGTCGTATCGCGATCAAGCGGATCGATTAGTTCAAACGCGTGGCCGTAATCGTCAAAAACCGTGATGACGGCTCCGTTGATGGCAACGCGAGGTATGGGCTGACCGTCCAGACGCCAGAGGCCATCGCGCCGCCGTGCCTCGATCTGTTTCTGGTTTACATACCACAGTTGCCGGTCACGCCCATCGACCTGCACATCCAGATCGATGACATCGCCCCGGTGCTGCAGGTGGACCGCACGACGCAGCGGCTCCCACAGCGTGAAACCGGTCTCGTCATCTGTGTTGACGAGACCCAGCGCCGCCATAGCGGCGGCCACGGAATGTCCGGCAGAGGGTTCAGTTTCCGAAGTCAGCCCCGGCAACTCCCGGCCAATCAACCCGGTATCGACGTCTCCTGCTGCAAATCCTGCATGCCGTGTCAGCGCGCCCAGAAATGCAAGGTTCGTGACCGTTCCAGCGACCTCGGTTTGCTGCAACGCACGGTGCAATTGCTCCAGCGCCGCCGATCGGGTTGGTCCATGTACGATGACCTTGGCAATCATCGGATCGTACCACGGGCTGATTATGTCACCGGCACGCACACCACTGTCGGCGCGGCAATCAACTGGAAACCGAAGATGAGAAAGCTGTCCGGTCGCGGGCAGAAACCCTTTTGGTACGTCTTCAGCGTAAAGCCGCGCCTCGAAGGCATGCCCGCTGATCGACAGTTGTTCCTGACCGGCGGGCAGCTTTTCCCCGGACGCGACCCGCAATTGCCATTCGACCAGATCAACGCCAGTGATCGCTTCGGTGACCGGATGCTCAACCTGCAAACGTGTGTTCATTTCCATGAACCAGAACCGGTCCGGGCGCAGCCCCTCCGAGGCATCGACAATAAACTCAACGGTGCCTGCGCCCTTGTAGCCGATCGCTTCGGCGGCCCGGACACCTGCCTGCCCCATCGCCTCGCGCATCTCGGACGTCATCCCCGGCGCTGGCGCTTCCTCGATGACCTTCTGATGGCGCCGCTGTAACGAGCAGTCTCTCTCGAACAAATGCACGGCATGAGTTCCGTCGCCGAACACCTGCACTTCGATATGGCGGGGTTTGGTGACGAATTTCTCGACCAGAACCGCGTCATTGCCAAACGCCGTCCGCGCCTCGCTGCGCGCGCTATCCAGCGCGGCGTTGAAGTCCTGCGGCTTTTCAACGAGCCGCATGCCTTTGCCACCGCCACCGGCAACCGCTTTGATCAGAACCGGGTAGCCAATCGCATCGGCCGCGCCGGCAAGGTGATCCGGGTCCTGGTTATCGCCGTGATAGCCGGGAACAACCGGCACACCGGCCTCCTCCATCAGAACCTTCGCGGCATCCTTCAATCCCATCTTGCGGATCGCATCGGCGGACGGTCCTATGAACGTCAGGCCGGCAGCTTCGACTGCATCCACGAAATCGGGGTTTTCGGACAGGAATCCATAGCCGGGATGGATCGCTTGCGCGCCGGTTTTTAACGCCGCCTCGATGATCACGTTCCCTTTAAGGTAGCTGTCCGCAGGGGCCGCGCCACCGATATGCACAGCCTCATCGGCCATCTGGACGTGCTTGGACCCGATATCGGCGTCCGAATAGACGGCAACGCAGGAAACGCCCAGCTTTTGCGCAGTTTCCATAACTCGGCAGGCAATCTCACCCCGGTTGGCAATCAGAATTTTAGTGAACACAAGCCCAGTTCCTCTCTGAACAAAAATCCCTCGACGAAGGATTTCTTCCCAAGAATTTTCGCAGAAACTTCTCTGCCATCACATCCTGAACACGCCGAAGCGCGTCTCCTCGATCGGGGCATTCAACGCAGCGCTCAGCGAGAGGGCCAGCACATCGCGGCTTTTGCGCGGGTCGATGATGCCGTCGTCCCACAACCGCGCCGAGGCATAGAGCGGATGCGACTGCTCCTCGAACATGTCCAGCGTGGGCCGCTTGAATTCCGCTTCTTCTTCAGCCGACCATGTGCCGCCCTGCCGTTCGATCCCGTCGCGCTTGACCGTGGCCAGAACACCCGCCGCCTGTTCGCCACCCATGACCGAGATGCGCGAGTTCGGCCAGGTCCAAAGGAAGCGTGGCTGGTAGGCGCGGCCCGCCATGCCATAGTTCCCGGCCCCGAACGAGCCACCGACAAGCATCGTAATCTTCGGAACCGAGGTCGTCGCCACTGCCGTCACCATCTTGGCCCCGTGCCGTGCGATGCCTTCGTTCTCGTATTTCCGCCCGACCATGAAGCCGGTGATGTTTTGCAGGAAAACCAGAGGGATTTTGCGTTGTGAACAGAGTTCAACGAAATGCGCGCCCTTCTGGGCTGCCTCTGAAAACAGCACCCCGTTATTGGCGATGATCCCGACGGGGCAGCCTTTGACATGGGCGAACCCTGTCACCAGCGTTTCCCCGAACCGCGGTTTGAACTCGTCAAAGCGCGAGCCATCCACCAGCCGCGCGATTACCTCGCGGATGTCATAGGGCGTGCGCAGATCGGCGGGGACCACCCCCAGAATCTCTTCAGGATCATAAGCGGGATCCTCCGGGTTCGCCCAATCCACGGTCTGCAGCTTGCGCAGGTTCAGCGATGAGACGGCCCGGCGCGCCAGCGCCAGCGCATGGGCATCATCCTCGGCCAAATAGTCGGCTACGCCGGACAGGCGGGTATGAACGTCACCACCGCCCAGATCCTCGGAACTGACCACCTCGCCTGTTGCGGCCTTGACCAGAGGCGGCCCGGCCAGAAAGATCGTCCCCTGCTCCTTCACGATGATCGTCACGTCCGACATCGCAGGCACATAGGCGCCACCCGCCGTGCACGACCCCATGACCACCGCGATCTGAGGAATCCCCTTCGCGCTCATCCGCGCCTGATTGTAGAAGATGCGGCCAAAGTGATCGCGGTCGGGAAAGACCTCATCCTGATTGGGCAGGTTCGCGCCACCACTGTCGACCAGATAGATGCAGGGAAGACGATTTTCCTCGGCGATCTCCTGCGCACGAAGGTGTTTCTTGACCGTCATCGGGTAGTATGTGCCGCCCTTCACGGTGGCGTCGTTACACACCACCATGACCTCGCGCCCCTGCACCCGGCCAATGCCCGCAATGGCCCCGGCAGACGGCGCAGCATCTCCATACATGCCATGGGCCGCCGTTGCGCCGATTTCAAGGAACGGAGAGCCCGGATCGAGCAAGTTCGCCACCCGGCGGCGCGGTAGCATCTTGCCCCGAGATTCATGCCGTGCACGGGACTTTTCACCGCCCCCCATACGGGCCGCTTCCGCAGCAGCGGAGATTTGTGCCAATGCCTCGAGATGAGCAGCGCGGTTTTGCTTGAAGCCCTCGGAGGTGGGCATGGCTTTGGATGTGAGTTTCATTGCTTAACCTCCAAGGTAAGTCGCTGTAGATAACGCCATTGCACCCAATCTCCCGTGGTCAAATAGATATTGCACCACATATCTAAGGGGACTCCTTCAATGGGAGATGCATCGCAAACACCAAAAACATCTTCAACCAATTCTGAGTACTTACGTTCATAATTTCGTGTGGCCCAACTTGAACCTTCGATTTTTTGAGGCAAATCGTTTTTGATTGCTGTCGAAAGAGAAACAATGTGCTCGGAAAGATTAGCTAGGCATTGCAATCGTTTATCTTCGGCTCGACCAGTAGTGCAGTATTCAATAGCAAGATCTGCACAGTTGATATCCATGACCATGCCGTTCGAGGACTGAGTTAGCTGGGCACATCCGTCGAACCACTCCAAGACATTTATCGGCATGGGAGCGATTTCAGTGACTGCCTCGCCTACATCAGCCAAGCACAAGGGAATGATAATCGACAGGTGCTTCATGGAGCCCTCTCCTCCGCTGCACGCACCTTCAATTCCTTCCGAATAACCTTCCCCGTCACCGTCATTGGCAATTCTTCCAAAAACGCCACCTCGCGTGGATAGGAGTAATGCGCCAGACGGTCTTTGACCCAATCCTGCAACTCGGCCCCCGACGCCTCGGCACCGGGTTTCAGCACGACATAAGCCTTGACGATCTCGGTCCGCAGCGGGTCAGGCTTGCCTACTACGCCCACGGTCGCTACCGCCGGATGGGTCAGCAGGCAGTCTTCGATCTCGGCGGGGCCAATGCGGTAGCCAGCCGAAGTGATCACGTCATCTTCGCGGCCGACAAAACGCAGGTATTCCCCCTCCCACACGCCGCGGTCGCCAGTGATCAGCCAATCGCCGCGAAACTTCTCGGTCGTGGCCTGGGGCCGGTTCCAGTACTCCAGCATCATCGAGGCCGACCCCCGCCTGATCGCTACGTCGCCTTCCTCGTCCGTCGGAACACCATACTCGTCAATCACCGCGACCTCATGCCCCGGCACCGGTTTGCCGATGCATCCGGGACGGACCGGATAGTCCTCGGCGCAGGAAGACACGACCATGTTGCATTCGGTCTGACCGTAGAATTCGTTGATGGTCAGGCCAAACGCCTTTTCCCCCCAGGCCAGCATTTCCGCGCCCAAAGGCTCTCCTCCCGAGGCGACAGAGCGCAGGCCGGGAATGCTCTGATCCGCCGCTTTCAGCATCCGCAGCGCGGTCGGCGGGAAGAAGACGTTCCGTACTCCACCCCGCGAAATCACGTCGGCGCACCCTTCGGGCGAAAACTTCTCAAGCCGCGCGGCAACCACCGGAATTCCAAATGCCAACCCCGGCATCAACACGTCGAACAGTCCGCCAATCCAGGCCCAGTCCGCAGGTGTCCAAAGGCAATCACCGTCCCGCAGATGGTTGTGGCTGATCGACACGCCCGGCAGATGGCCGGTCAGCACCCGATGCCCGTGCAAAGCCCCTTTCGGAGTCCCTGTTGTACCAGACGTATAGATTAGAACCGCAGGGTCGTCGGGGCCCGTGTCGGCAAAAGGCACCGGATCACCTGGTTCTCCGATCTGGTGTGCCAGCAAAGGTTCGGCCAGATCGCCCAGCAGCGCGGCCCCTTCGGCGTCGGTCAGCACAATCCGCGCCCCGGAACCCCCGACTCGAGAGGACAGAGCATCGCGGCGGAACAGCTTGAACAGCGGCACTGAAATGGCACCGATTTTCCAGATTGCCAGATGTGCCGCAGCGCACCAGACAGACTGCCCCAGCAACACACCAACCCTGTCCCCGGTCCGCACCCTGCGCAACAGCGCCCGTGCCAAACCATCCGCCAGAACGCTGAGTTCCCCGTATGTCACGGATGAGGGTTCTTCACCGGTCAGATCCAGCAGCGCCAGTTTGTCCGGGGCCTGCGCCAAGCACTGCTGGGCCATGTTCAATTGCGCCGGACAATCCCAGCTGTGATCGGCGCGCAAACCCGGTATGACCTCAGTGGGACGCATAGGTTTTTTCCATTGTTTTACTGCGCTTTACCGCCGCTACCTCATTTGGCATTTCGGCACGGATTTGACTCAGATCAGAGTCCGCCAGCCTTTGATCCGGCACCACAGCCTCATCAACATAACCAAAGGCATGAATATGACCAAGAAACTCGCCGCTTTGACCTTGTCTACTGCACTGGTTGCGCTGGCCGCGCCGGCTTTTGCACAATCGCAAGGGGACTGGACCGTGGGTATCGGTGTCGGCTACCTCGACCCGAAATCCGACAATGGCACTCTGGCCACGCTGGATGCCGAAGTCGGGTCCAGCACCCGCCCGATCTTTACCGCCGAGTACTTCGTCCGCGACAATCTTGGTATCGAACTTCTGGCCGCAACCCCGTTCAGCCACACTATCGCGCTGGGTGGCATTGATGCCGCCAGCACCAAGCAACTGCCGCCAACCCTGTCCCTGAACTATCACTTCCCGACCAACAGCGCCTGGAAGCCCTATGTTGGTGCCGGTCTGAACTACACAATCTTCTTTGACGAAAAGTCCGCCTTGGGCGATCTCGACATCGACAATTCCCTTGGCGTCTCGCTGCAGGCCGGCCTGGACTACATGGTCACCGAACAAGGCTCGGTGCGGCTGAACGTGCGATGGTTCGACATCGAATCGGACGTTACGCTGGACGGCGCCAAGATCGGCAAAGCCGAAATCGATCCATGGCTGGTCGGTGCGTCCTACGTCCATCGCTTCTGATCCGTTCGCAATCCCGCCCCGCTGGTCCATTGGCCTGCGGGGCGAATTATCTCAGAGCATCTTGTTCATCATTTCGCGCCCGATCAGCATCCGACGGATTTCGCTGGTCCCGGCACCAATTTCCATCAGCTTTGCATCCCGGAAGATGCGGCTGACCGCGGCGTCGGACAGGAACCCGGCCCCGCCCATTGCCTGCACCGCCTGATGAGCCTGCGTCATGGCCTGCTCCGACGCATAGAGGCAGCAAGCCGCCGCGTCCTGACGGGTCACGTCGCCCCGGTCACAGGCCTTTGCGACCTCGTAGATATAAGCTCTGGCCGAGTTCATCGCGGTGTACATATCGGCGATCTTGCCCTGCATCAGCTGAAAGGTACCGATTGGTTTGCCAAACTGCTTGCGCTCGGCCAGATAAGGCATGACCTCATCCAGACAGGCCGCCATGATACCGGTTCCAATCCCCGCAAGAACGACGCGTTCGTAATCCAACCCGGACATCAGCACCGCAACGCCTTTGCCCTCCTCGCCCAGAACATTCTCGAAGGGCACTTCGACATCTTCGAAGATCAGTTCGGCCGTATTCGACCCGCGCATCCCCAGCTTGTCGAAATGGGGTGAGGTCGAAAACCCGGTCATCTCCTTTTCGATCAGAAAGGCGGTGATGCCCTTGGACCCTGCATCCGGGTCGGTCTTGGCATAGACAACCAACGTATCGGCATCCGGGCCGTTGGTGATCCAGTATTTGTTGCCATTCAGCCGATAATGATCGTTCCGTTTCTCGGCCCGCAGCTTCATCGACACAACATCGGATCCGGCCGAAGGTTCGGACATCGCCAACGCGCCGACATGCTCACCGGAAATCAGGCGTGGCAGGTATTTCTGTTTCTGCTCGGCGTTGCCGTTCAGCTTGATCTGGTTCACACACAGGTTCGAATGGGCGCCGTAAGACAAAGACACCGAAGCGGACGCGCGGGCGATTTCCTCAACCGCGACCGTGTGCGCCAGATAGGACATTCCGGCTCCGCCGTATTCCTCGGGAACGGTAATGCCCAGCAGGCCCAGTTCCCCCATTTCCGTCCACAGATCATTCGGAAACGCGTTCGAGGAATCGATTTCGGCGGCCATTGGTTTGACCCGCTCCTGCGCCCAGCGATGCACCATATCGCGCAGGGCATTCACATCTTCGCCCAGATCAAATTGCATTGTTGCGGTGAACATCCGGGGCCTCCCTTGCCGGTTTAATGAACACTTGTTCAATAACGACATACCAGCTTGCATCCGGCCGGTCAACGTTACGGTTTCACGATCTGCCTAAACGCAAAAAAAACGCCGCCTGTTGGCAGGCGGCGGTTTGTTTGAGAAATCAAGCGTGCGCCAAAGGCGCACTCAATCGGATTGCGCCTGATAGACTGCACCGACTTCGGATCGGATAATCCGGGCAATGACGCGACAGTCTTCAAGCGAAAACGTCAAAGGCACCCGCATGTCCATGATGCCGGCCAGGATACGGTCACTCGCTGGCATCCGGGTGCTTTCCGCATAGCGCCAGCTGTCATAGCGCGAGGTAAAACCGGCCGGTTCCGCCCCGCCAAACCACTTCAACTCCACCCCTCGCGCGGCACAGCGGGCAATGACCTCTGCGATGCGGTCAGGGGGCCAGTCCAGCAGCAGAAACTGGATCGAAGACCCGACATAGGTCTCGGCCTCCGGGCGTTCGACAATCGTCAACCCGGGCGTTTGGCGCAAACCTGCCTCAACTTCTCTGTAACGTTCGTTCCAGCGCTGCACCTGACGGTCGAGATCCCGCAGTTGCGGGCGCAGAATCGCGGCGCGCAGATTATCCATGCGACCGGAAACATTAGGCGTAGTGTATTTGATGCGCTCGAAAACCTCGCGCCCCGGGGCGGCCAGATGCCGCTCATACAGCATGTAGGATCCCGACAGCATCGTGGCCTTGGCGGCCAGTTCCTCATTATCGGTGATCAGCAGCCCGCCTTCACCGGAATTGACATGCTTGTAGGTCTGACAGGAATAGCACCCGATGGCGCCCTGACGGCCCGACAATTGCCCCCGCCATGCCGCGCCCATCGTGTGGGCGCAATCCTCGATCACCGTGACACCGGCCGCATCACACATCTGCATCAGCCGGTCCATGTCGCACAGATGCCCGCGCATATGGCTTAGCATCAGAACGCGTGCCTGACCCAGCTTGCTTTCCAGATCGTCCAGATCGATCGTCAGGCTTTCCGTCACCCCGACAAACACCGGGCGGGCACCGACCGAGGCGATTGACCCCGGCACCGGAGCCAGCGTGAAGGCATTCGTCAGAACCGGATCACCCGGCTGAACCCCGACGGCCCGTAAGGCGGTCGCCAGCGCATACCCCCCCGAGGACACGGCGAGACAGTATTTCGCGCCGGTCTGCGCGGCAAATTCCTGTTCCAGCAACGCAGTCTCGCTCAGTTCCCCGGGCACCACGTTATAGCGATGCAGCCGACCGTGCCGGAGGACGGCCAGTGCGGCTTCGATTGCGTCTTCGGGGATGGGTTCCTGCTGCGTGAAGCTGCCAGAGAATGTTTCGGTCATGTGCCAGTTCTGATCCTGCAAAAGGTTCCGGTCAAGAGCTTACGCCGTCACGCCGATCAGGTCATTCACGACGTCGGGCAGATCATTGAAATGATGCAGCAGGGCGTCCGGTTCCAACGCGGCCATATCTTCGCCGGAAGGCCCGAACGTCACCAGGACCGACGGCACCCCGGCGGCGCGTGCCGTGTTGTGGTCGGTATCCGAGTCTCCAATTAGAACGCACTGGTCGGTGTGCCCGCCAGCACGGCGCGCGGCCTCGCGCAGGGGTTCGGGATCGGGCTTTCGCACCGCCAGCGTATCGGCCCCAACCAGCGAGGCGAAACGATCCCGCACCCCAAGACGCATCAAAAGCAGATCGGCCAGAGCCTCGGGTTTGTTGGTGCAGATACCCACACCGTACCCTGTGGCTTTCAACGTATCGACTGCCTCAAGCGCGCCGGGGTAGAATTTGGTGTGGATGTCAATGGCTTCCGAATAGGCCTCGAGCAGAATTGGATAATACGCCAGCACTGTTGCCTCGTCATACGCTCCGACCCGTTTCAGCCCGTGGCTCAGCATCATGCGTCCGCCACGCAAGGCAACACCGGCGTCCTGTTCCCGCGTCAGAACATCGCCATGCCCCATTTCACGAAAACAATGATTTGCCGCCGCCAGCAAATCGCCTGAAGTATCCGCCAAAGTGCCGTCCAGATCGAAGATGACCGTACGCATTTTGCCTCCTTGCTCGGCAGAAACCCGCCATGAGATGTTGCAAACGGCAATCTTGTTTGATGGGCGAACCGCTTGCGCCTTTGAAACCAGCGGATAAAACGGACGACAACAAAACACAAAGAGAAAACGATTTCATGACCACTGCCCTTGTCATCCTCGCCGCCGGAAAAGGCACCAGGATGAATTCGGAGATACCAAAAGTTCTGCATCCCATCGCGCAGGCCCCGATGCTGGTTCACGCCATGCGCGCCGGCGCAATTCTGTCCCCCGAACGCACTGTCATCGTCACCGGGCACGGGTCCGAGGCGGTCGCCAAAGCCGCGCGGGCCGAGGATGAAGACGTGCATATCGCCATGCAGGAGGAGCAACTGGGTACCGCCCACGCGGTCGCGCAGGCACGCGGCGCGTTGGACGGGTTTTCCGGCGACATCGTGGTTCTGTATGGCGACACACCCTTTCTGCAACCGGACACTCTGGAACGGATGGTAGCCGCGCGGACCGAGAACGATCTGGTTATTCTGGGGTTCGAGGCGGCCGATCCCGCCCGTTATGGCCGACTGGTCATGAAGGGCGACACGCTGGAACGGATCGTTGAATTCAAGGACGCCTCCGAGGAGGAACGCGCGATCACCTTCTGCAATTCGGGCCTTTTGGCCTGCGATGCTCAGACCCTGTTCTCGCTGATCGACGCGGTCGGGAATGGCAATGCATCCGGCGAGTACTACCTTACCGATGTTGTTGAAATCGCGGGAAATCGCGGACTGAAGGTCACCGCTGTTGCCTGTGATGAGGCCCAGACACTGGGTGTCAATTCCCGCGCCGATCTGGCGGCGGCGGATGCCGTTTATCAAACCCGCGCTCGTGCAGAACTGATGGATCTGGGCGTCACGCTGATGGACCCGCAGACCGTGTACCTGGCTGCTGACACAGTGATCGGGCGCGATACCGTGATTGAACCAAATGTGGTTTTTGGCCCCGGCGTTACCGTGGAAAGCGGCGCAACGATCCGCGCCTTTTCGCATCTTGAAGGGTGCCATGTCAGCCGCGGTGCCATCGTCGGCCCCTATGCCCGCCTTCGTCCGGGCGCCGAATTGGCCGAAGATGCGCGGATCGGTAATTTCGTCGAAATCAAGAATGCCGAAATCGGCGAAGGTGCCAAGGTCAATCACCTCAGCTATGTCGGCGATGCCTCGGTCGGGGCCAGAACCAATATCGGCGCCGGAACCATCACCTGCAACTATGACGGCGTCATGAAGCACCGCACGACAATTGGTGACGATGTCTTCATCGGCTCCAACACTATGTTGGTGGCGCCAGTCACACTAGGCGACGGCGCAATGACGGCCACTGGCACGGTGGTCACCAGGAATGTCGATCCCGACGCACTGGCCGTGGCTCGTTCACGCCAGGAAAACAAACCGGGTTATGCGCGTAAACTGTTTGAAATGCTAACGGCGAAGAAGGCTCGCCGCGACAAAGGAGCCTAAATTATGTGTGGTATTGTTGGCGTACTGGGACAGCACGAAGCCGCCCCCATTCTGGTCGAGGCGCTGAAGCGGCTGGAATATCGCGGTTACGACAGTGCGGGGATTGCAACGGTCAACAACGGCGCACTGGGGCGTCGGCGGGCCGTGGGCAAGCTGGTCAACCTAAGCGATCTGCTGGTGCACGACCCCTTGCCCGGAAAATCGGGTATCGGCCACACCCGCTGGGCCACGCATGGCGCGCCTTCGGTCACCAACGCCCACCCGCACAGGGCGGGCCCGGTGGCCGTTGTCCACAATGGCATCGTCGAAAACTACCGAGAATTGCGTGCGGAGCTGGCAGAAAACGGGATCGATTTCCAGACCGAAACCGATACTGAAACCGTCGCCCTGATGACCGAACACTACATGAAAACCGGTCTGAACGCGGTTCAAGCCGCCTTCAAAACGATCGACCGGCTGGAAGGTGCCTTTGCCCTGGCATTCCTGTTCGATGGAGAGGATGACCTGATCATTGCCGCCCGCAAAGGCTCTCCGCTGGCGATTGGTCATGGCGATGGCGAGATGTTCGTTGGCTCGGACGCCATTGCGCTGGCCCCGCTGACAGACAGGATCACATATCTCGAGGAAGGCGACCGCGCCGTCCTGACCCGCACGTCGCTGGAAATCCGCAATGACAAGGGTGATCTGGCCAACCGGGAAACGCGCCGGATCAAACTGGACCATACCCGAACCGACAAGGGCGGGCACAAACATTATATGGCCAAGGAAATCGCCGAACAGCCGATCGTGGTGGCCGAGGCGATCCGGTCCTATCTGCCGACCGGTGGCGACCGGGTCGTGTTGCCCGATGCGGATCTGGATTTCACGAAACTGGATCGGTTGACCATGGTGGCCTGCGGCACAGCCTTCTATGCCTGCCTGACCGCAAAATACTGGTTCGAACAACTGGCCAAAATGCCGGTCGAAGTCGATATCGCCAGCGAGTTCCGCTACCGCGAGCCACCGATCACTGATCGCACACTGGCCCTGTTCGTCAGTCAGTCGGGCGAAACGGCGGACACATTGGCCGCGCTGCGCTATTGCGAGGGCAAGGCGGACAAGATCGTTTCGGTCGTCAATGTCCCCGAAAGCTCGATTGCCCGCGAAAGTGACATCGCCCTGCCGATCCACGCCGGCGTGGAAATCGGCGTGGCATCGACGAAGGCGTTCACGTGTCAGTTGAGCGTGTTGCTGATGCTTGCGCTCAAGGCTGCCGCCGACCGGGGCACGCTTAGCGACGAAGAACTGGCCGATCACGCCGCAGCTCTGCGCGGTCTGCCCACAATCCTGAACGCGGCGCTGGATCAAAGCCACGCCATCCGCAAATCCGCCCAGCGCCTGTCCGAGGCGCGCGACGTGTTGTTTCTGGGCCGGGGGCTGATGTATCCACTGGCCATGGAGGGGGCGCTGAAGCTCAAGGAAATCAGCTATATCCATGCGGAAGGTTATGCCTCGGGTGAATTGAAACACGGGCCCATCGCCCTGATCGACAAGCATATGCCGGTGGTTGTCATGGCCCCGCGCGACGCCGTTTTCGACAAGACGGTTTCGAACATGCAGGAGGTCATGGCACGCAAGGGCAAGGTCATTCTCATCTCGGACGATGACGGCATTACCGACGCGGAAGACGGCGTCTGGAACACGATCCGCATGCCGCATGTCCATACAAGCCTGGCGCCAATCCTGTATTCGGTGCCGGCCCAGTTGCTGGCCTATCACACCGCTGTCGCAAAGGGCACGGATGTGGATCAGCCGCGCAACCTGGCCAAATCCGTAACGGTGGAGTGAACCATGTCCAAACAATTCCCGGAACTGGACGACGCCCAACGCAAGTTCATCGAAGACCAGCACATGTTCTTCGTTGGCACCGCAGGGCCTGAAGGTCGCGTCAATATCTCGCCCAAGGGCATGGATTCATTACGTGTTCTTGGGCCCAACCGGATCGTTTGGTTGAACCTAACTGGCAGTGGCAACGAAACCGCCGGTCATTTGCTGCAGACCAATCGCATGACGCTGATGTGGTGCTCCTTCACCACGCGCCCTCTGATCCTGCGCACCTATGGCACTGCACATACCCTGCACGTCGGCAACGATGGCTGGGACGAACTGGCCGCCCTGTTCCCCACTCATCGCAGCGCCCGGCAGATCTATGACCTCAGCCTCGACATGGTGCAGACGTCCTGTGGCTACGCGGTTCCGTTCATGGAATTCCAATCGGACCGCGACACGATGCAAAAGTGGGTCGACGGAAAATCCGACGAGGACATCCGTGCCTATTGGGTCGACAAGAACCACTCCACGATTGACGGCCACCCCACCCGTGCCTTGGAAAAGGGCGGCGATGCCGGATAGCTATCTCAACCAGATCAAGGCTCATGCCGACCCCGAGCGCGCAGACCAGATGGCGGCCTATCACAAGGTCGAGCGTCCTTATCTGGGGGTCGCCAATCCGGTTTTGAACGACCTCACCAAGTCGTGGCGGCAAGAGCTGGATGTTTCTGCTCGAGTAGAAGTGGCGGACGCTCTGTGGCAGAGCAACATTCACGAGGCTCGTCTTGCTGCTGCCAAACTGCTGACGCAGGCCCGTATCCGGCCAGATCAGGCGGTCTGGGAACTGCTGCACAGCTGGTTGCCGGATTTTGACGCCTGGGCGGTGGCCGATCACGCCTGCATGGCAATGCAAAAGCGCCTTACAGCAGACCCCGAACGGCTGGATCAGGTGGAGCTCTGGACCGCCTCAGATCACATGTGGACCCGCAGGGCTGCGCTGGTCGCCACCCTGTCTTGGACCAAGCAAAACCACCCCAAACCCGACGATCTGCAGCGCCGCGACCGTATTCTGGGTTGGGCTGCGGGTTACGTTCCCGATCGTGACTGGTTCATTCAGAAATCCGTCGCCTGGTGGCTGCGCGAACTGTCCAAACACGATCCGTCCCGCGTCATTGCGTTTCTGTCCGCGCATGGCAGCCAGATGAAGCCCTTTGCCCGCCGCGAGGCCGGCAAATACCTGAAAGATCAGTTGGAATAAACTTCAAGTTCGACCAGAGCGTCGAGCGGCAACAAAAGTGCCCGCATTGCATCCAGCGACAGACGGCTGCCCCCGCTTTCAGGTCCCGGCGCCGGTACCAGCGCAATATAGGCCTGTGCCCCCGTACTTGGGACCAAAACGCGCCCCGTGAACTCGGTCTCGACCAGAGGGGTTTCCATCCAGCGTCCCGGCGTCGTGGGATCACCCAGCGCGGCGACGGTCGTTCTGGCGCCGATCCAACCAGCCGCAGTGGCGGCAACAGGTTCCGGTTCGATCGCTTCCCCGGCAGTCGCAGCATCCGGTTCGGCAACACCATCGCCACCGCCAAAGACCCGGTCCGTCGTTGACCAAACCGCGTCACATCCCGCCAGCAAAGCGCACAACACCAAAACCGCATATCTCATGGCCACAACCTATCGACCTGCGCCCATCTATGCCAGCGCAAAGGAAACTTCACCCTTGTCGCGGGCAGGCCGCAGCTTTACCTATGTCGCATGACAGCTCCTCTTATCGACCCGTTTGCGCGCGCCATCACCTATCTCCGTGTTTCCGTCACGGATCGCTGCGATTTCCGCTGCGTCTATTGCATGTCCGAAAACATGACGTTCCTGCCCAAGAAGGACCTGCTGACTCTCGAGGAGCTGGATCGCATGTGTTCGACATTTGTCCGGCTGGGCGTCGAAAAGCTGCGCATAACCGGCGGGGAACCACTGGTGCGCCGTAACATCATGAGCTTTTTCAACGCCATGACCCGGCATCTGGACAGCGGCGCGCTGAAAGAGCTGACGCTGACAACCAACGGATCACAGCTGAACCGTTTTTCCGAGGATCTGTATGCTGCGGGCGTGCGCAGGATCAACGTGTCGCTGGATACGCTGGATGACGACAAATTCGCGCGCATCACCCGGTGGGGCCGCCTGAAACAGGTGCTGAACGGCATTGATGCCGCACAAAAAGCCGGATTGCGGATCAAGATCAATGCTGTGGCTCTGAAAGGCTTCAACGAGGAAGAACTGCCGCGGATCACGCAATGGTGCGCCGAGCGTGACATGGACCTGACCTGGATCGAGGTCATGCCGATGGGCGACATCGGCAACGAAGATCGTCTGGATCAATACTGGTCACTCAAGGATGTACGGGCTGAATACGAAAACCACTACCGGGTCACCGATCTGGCCGAGCGGACCGGCGGCCCCGCGCGCTATGTCCGGCTTGAGGAAACGGGGCAGAAGATCGGCTTCATCACGCCGCTCAGCCACAATTTCTGCGAAAGCTGCAACCGCGTGCGGCTGACCTGCACGGGCGAGCTGTACATGTGCCTGGGCCAGGAAGACATGGCCGATCTGCGCGATCCGCTGCGGGATCATCCGGATACGGAACAACCGCTCGAAGACGCGATCCGTGCTGCGATCAACCTCAAACCCAAGGGGCATGATTTCGACTATTCCCGTCAGGCGGTAGATGGCCGGATGAGCCGCCACATGAGCCACACAGGCGGCTGACATGCCGCGCCGGAACGGCCAGACGCTGCTTTATCGTTTGTATTGCGGCCTGACCTCAATTGCCGCACCGCTTGTCTGGCGTACCGTGCGCAACAAGCTGCAGGCTGCAGGGGTTCCCCAGGCACGGCAACAGGAACGCCTCGGCCACGCAAGCCAGCCCCGTCCAGATGCCCGCCTGGTCTGGTTTCACGCCGCCAGCGTCGGAGAAAGCCTGTCCGTACTCAGCCTGATCAATCGGCTGGCGGAAAGGCTGCCAGATGCGCATTTCCTGATCACATCCGGTACTCCGACCTCGGCAGCCCTTATCGAAAAGCGGCTTCCGCCCAGAACGCGCCACCAGTACCCGCCGCTGGACACAGGCGGCCCCGTCAGACGGTTTCTGGCCCATTGGAAGCCCGATGCCGGAATCTTCGTCGAAAGCGAAATCTGGCCGCACCTGATTGTCGAGGCCTCGCACCTGGGAACGCCGCTTGCCCTGCTCAATGCTCGACTGTCGGATAAATCGGTCGCTGGCTGGAAAAAGCGTCCGCGAACAGCACGGTTCATCCTTGAACAGTTTCGCTTGTTTTTGACTCAGAACGACAAGGCGGCGGCCAACCTGCTGGCCATGGGGGCACCAGCAGATCGGGTCAAGCCCGGGACCAACCTCAAGTCGATGTCCGACCCCCTGCCCGTGAACAAGGAAACGCTGACCAGCATCCGCAGCCAGATTGCCGGGCGCCCGGTCTGGATCGCCAGTTCCACCCACGCCGGAGAAGAGGAAATCGTGCTGGCGGCCCACGCGCAATTGCTGGAAAGCTGGCCCGACCTGCTACTCCTGCTGATCCCCCGCCATCCTGAACGGCGCGAAGATGTCGGTACATTGATCCAGCAGGCCGGCCTTTCCATGTCGCTGCGCTCTGCCGACATGCCAATCACGGCAGACACGCAGGTCTACGTCGCCGATACCCTCGGCGAAACTGGAACCTGGTATGCCTTGTGTCCGATCGTATTTTTGGGCGGCTCGCTCAAGGAAATCGGCGGTCACAATCCGTTTGAACCGGCACAGGCCGGCGCGGCCGTCATTACCGGGCCGGGGTATTTCAACTTTGCCGAAACATTTGCGCCTCTGATCGAAAGTGGCGGCACAATCGAGGTGCGGACAGCACAAGACCTTACCACCGCCGTCGCCACTTGGCTGAGCGACAAAGTGGCATTAGCGGAAGCCCAAAGCGCCGTGAAAACCTGCGTGAACACTCAAAAATCGGCGCTGGACGACGTCACAGATACACTCTGCACGCATCTTTCTCTCACGTGATCGCCCGTGGGGTCCACGCTTCATCTGGCTAAAAATATCCCGGGGGAGGCGCGCCATAGGCGCGACGGGGGCAGTGCCCCCATCGCCTTTGCCGTCAGGCGGCCGGCATCCTTTGCTCGACAATCTCGGCCCACCAACTGCATCCTGCCGGAATGGCCTCATCATTGAAGTTGTATTGCGGGTGATGCACCATCGCCGTGTCGCCGTTGCCAACCAGAATATAAGCGCCCGGACGTTCTTCCAGCATAAAGGCAAAATCCTCGCCGCCCATGACCAGAGGTGCCTCCTCGCAAGCGCCTGAGACTGAACGCGCCACGTCCGCCGCAAAATCGGTCTGCTCGTCGCTGTTCACCATAACCGGATAGCCCCGGATATAGGTCACATCAGCGGTCCCACCGTAAGTCGCGGCAACGCCGTTGCAGATTTCGTTGATCCGGCGCTCAGCCAGATCCCGCATAGCATTGCTCATGGTGCGCACGGTTCCCTTGATCTGAACCGTCTGAGGGATCACGTTGAAAGCCTTGGAGGAGGTTTCGAACGAGGTTACGGATACCACAATCTGATCGACCGGATCGGCATTACGCGAAGCGATGGTCTGCAACGCCAAAACTGCATTGGCGGCCAGGACGGTCGTATCAACAGTTTCATGTGGTTTGGCCGCGTGGCCGCCAAGGCCTTCGAACGTGATGTCGAACTGGTCAGTAGCTGCAAAGAACGCACCCGGACGGATCGCAAACGACCCTACGGGCTTACCAGGCCAGTTGTGCATTCCATAGACTTCCTGAATATTCCAGCGATCCATCATGCCATCTTCGCACATCTCGCGCCCGCCGCCGCCGCCTTCTTCGGCAGGTTGGAAGATGACCACAACCGTTCCATCGAAATTGCGGGTTTCAGCCAGATATTTTGCGGCCCCCAACAACATCGCCGTATGCCCGTCATGGCCACAGGCATGCATGGCACCCGGAGTTTTCGATGCATAGTCCAGCCCGGTCGCCTCATGGATCGGTAGCGCATCCATATCCGCCCGAAGTCCGATGACCTTGCCTTTGGTATCCGACTTGCCCTTGATCACGCCAACAACGCCGGTTCGCCCGATGCCGGTTACAATCTCGTCACAGCCGAATTCCTTCAGCTTGTCGGCGACCACCGCGCTGGTGCGATGCGTTTCGAACAGTATTTCCGGATTTTCATGAAGATCCCGTCGCCAAGCGGTGATTTCTTCCTGCATCTCGGCAAGGCGGTTCTTGATAGGCATGTCATTCTCCCCTGTGTGTCATGCGACGGGCATTCGTCGTTCCACCACTTCCGCGTACCAACTGCAGCCCGCGGGTATGGCTTCGTCATCAAAGTTATATTCAGGATGGTGGCACATGGCGGTGTCCCCATTGCCAACAAAGATGTAGGCGCCCGGCCGTTCTTCAAGCATGTAGGCGAAATCTTCCGACGGCATGATCGGATCGACGCTATCATTCACCTTGCCGGCAACAGCCGCCGCAGCTTCGGCCGCATAGCCTGTTTCCGCATCGGTATTGACAGTCGCCGGGTACCCCGGCGTCCAGATCACTTTTGCCGTTGCACCAAAGGCCGAGGCCGTGTCCTCGGCGATCCGGCGCACCCGCTCTTCCGCGATGGCGCGATACTCGGGATCCAGCGTTCGCACCGTGCCCTGCAGCCGCACCGTGTGCGCGATCACGTTTGACGCAACGCTATCAGTCTCGAAGGTGCCGACCGTCAGCACCACACGCTTGATCGGATCGACGGTGCGCGACACAACCGACTGCAAAGCCACGACAATATGAGATGCGACAAGTGTTGTATCCACCGCATCATGCGGCGCGGCGGCGTGCCCGCCCTTGCCCGTCACAACAATCTCGAATTCGTCGGACGAGGCCAGCAAGGCACCGGGTCGGATGGCGAACTCTCCCACCGGAAGACCCGGCATATTGTGCATGCCGTATACTTCCTGAATGCCCCATCGTTCCATCAGGCCATCCTGACACATCGCCAATCCGCCCGCGCCGCCTTCTTCGGCGGGCTGGAAAATCAGAACAACGGTGCCATCAAAATTCCGGGTCTCAGCCAGATACTGTGCCGCCCCCAGCAGCATCGAGGTATGGCCGTCATGCCCGCAGGCATGCATCTTGCCCGGCACGGTCGAGGCATAGTCGAGCCCGGTTGCCTCTTCGATGGGCAGCGCATCCATATCGGCGCGCAGGCCCACCACACGGCCCTTCGTGTCGGTCCGCCCGCGGATCACGCCAACAACGCCGGTTTTGCCGATACCGGGCGTAATCTCATCCACGCCAAACGCTTTCAGGCGCTCTGTTACAAAGGCGGCCGTTTCATGGACGTCATACATCAATTCTGGGTTGGCATGCAGATGGCGGCGCCATTTGGTGATCTCGCCATGCATTTCGGCTAGCCTGTTTTTGACGGGCATTTTCATCCTCCTGTGACAAGAGTTTCAATATCGACCAAGTGACCACAAATCTCAGGCCCCGAGCTTGCTTACCAGCCGCTCCATAAATCTGTGACCTTCATTGAACTGTGAAATCGTTATGAACTCGTTCGGCTGATGGGCCTGTGCAATATCGCCGGGTCCGCAAATAACCGCTGAATAGCCCGCTTCCTGAAACTGCCCCGCTTCAGTCCCGTAGCTGACAACATGCGAGGCATTGTCACCCGTCAGGGATCGCACCAAGGCCTCGGCCTCTCCATCAGGTTCGGGCACCAGCGCGGGGACTGCAAAATCCTCGGCCACGTCGATGCGCGCTTCCGGGTGGACCTGCTGCATCCGGGCTTCGATCTGCCGCACTTGCTCCAGATAGTCCGTTCTCCAGTGCGATGCCTGTTCACCGGGCACCACTCGGAAGTCCATCATGAACCGGCAGTCCTTTGCAGTGATATTATGCGCTGTTCCCCCTTCGATCATCCCGACATGGCAGGTGGTCCAGGGCGGGTCGAATATCGCGGCGACATCACTCGGTTCGGCTGCCATGTTCTCGGCATTTCGATCGTTGGCCCAATCGATCAACGGCGCCGCCGACATGATCGCGTTGACCCCGGTATGCATGATCGAGCTGTGGACCTCAAACCCGACAACATGTGTATCATACCCGAAGCTGCCCTTGTGACCCGTGACGGCCTGCATCATCGACGGCTCGCCCACGATCACCGCGGATCCTTTGGGCAGAACCTCTTGCATGGCTTCGATCATCGGCGGGGCTCCGGTGCAGCCAACCTCCTCATCAAAGCTCAGCGCCAGTTGCAGAGGTCGTTTGAGATCCGCGTATTGCGCCTCGACCAACGCCCAGATGGCCAGTGCGTCAAAGCCTTTCATGTCGCAGGTTCCGCGCCCGAAATATTTGCCGTCTCTTTCAACAACAGTGAAAGGGTCGCTGTCCCATGGCTGCCCGTCAACGGGCACGACATCGGTATGGCCGGACAGGACAACCGCCCCTTCCTGCCAGGGGCCGACATGGGCCAGCAGGGCGGCTTTGTGTGGCTGGTTCGGATCGGGCCAGCGATGCGACGTGATGCCGTGGCTGGCCAGATAGGCTTCGACCCAGTCAACCAGAGGCAGGTTGGTCTCACGGCTCACCGTCGGGAACGAGATCAGGTGCGTCATGATCTCAAGCGGCGTCAGGCGGTGCGGCATGGGGATCAGTAACCGCTATCCGTGGTTAGCACGAAGTGACCCGGCTCGACCTCGCGGTATTCCGAAGGTTCGGGTTTATAGCCGATTGGATGAATTGGCGACGGGATCGGCTTGAAATTCAGATCCTTTTCCGATTTCCGCTGGTTCGGATCGGCAATCGGAACAGCCTTCATCAGCGCCTGAGTATAGGCGTGCTGCGGGTTCTCGAACACCCGGGCACGCGGGCCAAGTTCGACAATGCGGCCCAGATACATGACGCCTACATGGTGGCTGACCCGCTCGACCACGGCCATGTCGTGGCTGATGAACAGATAGCTGAGGCCAAGTTCCGACTGAAGCTCCATCATCAGGTTCAGAACTTGCGCCTGGACCGATACGTCAAGCGCCGATACCGCCTCGTCCGCGACGATCAGCTTGGGGTTCAGCGCCAGCGCTCGGGCAATCGCGATCCGCTGCCGCTGACCACCCGACATCTCGTGCGGGAAACGACGCATGAAGCTGCGCGGCAACTGTACCTTGTCGAACAGTTGCGCCACACGGTCCTGCAACTCCGAGCCGGACGCGACACCGTAGTTGCGCATCGGTTCGGCCACCTGATCGATCAGCTGCATCTGCGGATTGAGCGAGGCGAACGGGTCCTGGAAGATCATCTGCATATCCAGCCGCGCTTTGCGCAGACCCGCAGAATCCAGTTTCATGATATCAAGGCCATCCAGATTGACCTCACCTGCCATCGGCTCGACCAGCCGCAGGATCGACCGACCCGCCGAAGATTTGCCGCACCCTGATTCGCCCACAAGGCTCAGCGTCTGGCCCTTGTTCAGGGTGAACGAAACGTCTTCGACCGCGTGCACATTGGAAATCGTGCGACGCAGCAGCCCACCCTTGACGGGGAACCGGGTGGTCAGGTTCTTGACGGACAGCAGAACTTCTTCAGTGCCGGGGATTGGCGCAATGTTCTGCCCTTCGACACCCAGCAGCTTCATCGGTTCCGGGGCCGATTTTCCCTGCATTTCGCCCAGTTTCGGAACAGCGGCCAGCAGCGCCTTGGTGTAATCGTGCTGCGGATTCTCGAAGATTTCCTTGACCGTGCCCTCTTCGACCTTGTTGCCGCGGAACATGACCACGACGCGGTCGGCCATCTGCGCCACAACCGCCATGTCATGGGTGATGAACATCACCGCCGTGCCGGTTTCCCGCTTGAGCCGGTCCATCAGCGCGAGGATCTCGGCCTGAATGGTCACGTCCAGTGCTGTGGTGGGTTCATCGGCGATCAGCAGGCGCGGCTCGCAGGCCATGGCCATGGCGATCACCACCCGCTGGCGCATGCCGCCAGACAATTCGTGCGGATATTGCTTCAGTCGCCGTTCGGGTTCCGGAATGCGGACCTGACGCAGCAGTTCCAGCGCGCGGTCCTCGGCCTGCGACTTGGACAGGTTCTTGTGGATCCGCAACCCTTCGGTCAACTGCCGGCCGACGGTAAAAACGGGGTTCAGCGCTGTCATCGGCTCCTGAAAGATCATTCCGATCTCGTTGCCGCGAATCTGTTTCATCAGATTCTGATCGGCCCCAGACAGGTCCATTTCGGTCTTGTCGCGCCGGTCAAACAGCAGTTGCCCACCCGCGATCTCACCGCCGCCGAATTCCACCAGCCGCATCAGCGACAAAGACGAGACCGATTTCCCCGACCCCGATTCACCAACGATACATACGGTTTCGCCGGGATGGACCGAAAACGAGACATCTTCGACCCCGACCACCGGACCATCCTTGGTCTGAAATTCGACCCTGAGATTCTTGATCTGGGCAATAGGCTGATCCAGCACGCGCACGCTCCCCTTGGCGGCTTGTTATTTTTGAATGCCAAACGCTAAGGCGGCAGGAAGGGAAAAGTCAAACGCATTGCAGGTTTTCCTTAAGGCAAGGCTTGCAATTTTCCAAAACTCTGTTTCGATACGCCGCGTAACCGTTTTTGGGAGATGGCGGAATTCGCGAAGCGTGGCTTGCATACATGTTTCTTTTCAGCGCCTTACATTCCCACACGGCAACGCCAAACCCGCAGGCCTTGCGGAGATAATCGAGACACGAATGTGTCCAACATGGAGTGTATGATGAAAATCAAAACCCTTTTGCTTGGTGCGATTGCAAGCACAGCGATGGCCCCGATGGCCTTTGCCGAGCGCGGATCGGACGGCAATGTCAGCATCATTTACTGGCAGGCACCGTCGATCCTGAACCCGTTCCTTTCGGGTGGCACCAAGGATGTGGAGTCGGCCTCGCTGGTGATCGAACCGCTCGCCCGCTACGACCAGGACGGCAACATGGTGCCTTATCTGGCATCGGAAATTCCAACCGTTGAAAACGGCGGTGTCAGCGAAGATCTGACCTCGATCACCTGGAAAATCGCACCGGGAATCACCTGGTCGGATGGTAGTCCGTTCACTTCTGCGGACGTGAAATTCACCGCTGACTACTGCATGCACCCCGAAGGTGGCTGCGCGCAGGTGACCAAATTCGAAGGCGTCACATCGGTCGAAGCCGTGGACGACCTGACCGTAAAAGTCACGTTCGATGCACCGACCCCGTTCCCCTATGGTCCGTTTGTTGGCGGCGAAAGCCCGATCATTCAGGCCGCACAGTTTGCCGACTGCCTGGGCGCGAAAGCCCCCGAATGCACCGAGCAGAACTTTAACCCGATCGGCACCGGCCCGTTTGTCGTCACCGAGTTCAAGCCGAACGACGTGATCACCATGAAGGCCAACGACAACTACCGTGATCCGGCAAAACCTGCCTTTGCGACGCTGACCTTCAAAGGTGGCGGTGACGCAACTGCGGCGGGCCGCGCGGTGATGGAAACCGGCGAGTTTGACTATGCCTGGAACCTGCAGCTGGCACCCGAGGTGATCCAGCAGATGCAGGAAGGCGGCAAGGGCACTCCGGTCGCAGGCTTCGGCCCGCTGGTCGAGCGCATCATGCTGAACCAGACCAACCCGTCGCCCGATCTGCCGGAAGGCGAGCGTTCGACTGCTGCGCATCCGCACCCGTTCCTGCAGGATCCTGCGGTTTACAAGGCGATGTCTCTGGCAATCGACCGTCCGCTGCTGGTGGAAATCGGCTATGGCCAGGCCGGTCAGGTCACCTGTAACTGGGTTCCGGCCCCGGCTGCCGTGAATTCGGACACCTTTTCCTGTGACACGCAGGACATCGAAGGTGCGAAGAAACTGCTGGATGACGCGGGTATCGTAGACTCTGATGGCGACGGCGTGCGTGAAAAAGACGGCGTTCCGCTGAAGATCGTCTACCAGACCTCGACCAACGCCGTCCGTCAGGACTTCCAGGCGCTGATCAAGGAATGGTGGAGCCAGATCGGTATCGAAACCGAGCTGCGCAACATCAACGCGTCGGTCTTCTTCGGCGGTGACCCGGGTTCGCCCGACACCTTCCAGAAGTTCTATGCGGACGTTGAAATGTACGCCAACACCTTCAACGGCACCGACCCGCAGTCCTATCTGGGCAACGGCTTGTGCGACAAGGCTCCCAAGCCGGAATCGCAGTGGCAGGGTGAAAACATCAGCCGCTTCTGCAACGAAGAATTCGACAAGCTGCATGGTCAGCTGGCCGAAACCGCCGGTGCGGAAGAGCGTGCGAAAATCGCCCGTCGTCTGAACGACATCATGGTTGAAAACGGCGGTATGATCCCGCTGGTGCACCGTGGCCGTCTGTCGGCGCACGCAAACACCCTGGGTGGCGTGATCCTGAATGTTTGGGACAGCGAGCTGTGGAATGCAGCAGACTGGTACCGCAAGACCGGATCCTAAACATCAAGTTGCAAAGCTGCGCCCCGATCTGTATCGGGGCGCGGTCATTTGCACACCACTCCAACAAGAAGACGCACAATAAAGGCGCCTTTTGATGCTCAACTTCACCATCAGACGACTGATTCTGGCCGTTCCGACGCTCCTGTTCATCAGTCTCGTCATCTTCCTGCTGCTTGAACTCGCACCCGGCGATCCCATGGCGCAGGTTCCGCTTACCGTCCCCCCCGAAGTCAAAGAGAAGATGCGCGAGGCGCTTGGCCTCGGGCAGCCGATGCATATCCGGTTCTGGAAATGGATCGTGCAGTTCTTCTGGATTGAACCGCAGGTGCTGATCGACTCGGTGTTCGGCACGACCTTCTCCGAAGGCGATCTGCGTGTGATTTCGTGGCAGACCCGCTCGCCCGTCATGGACATCGTCGTTCAGCGTATCCCGCAGACCCTGTGGGTCGTCGGCACCGCTTATGTGGTCGCCATCCTTATCGCGCTGCCCATCGGCATCTATTCCGCATACCGCCAGTATTCCTGGTTCGATCAGATGGGTACATTCGTGTCGATGGTCGGCTTCTCGGTCCCGCCTTTCTTCTCGGGCGTGCTGGTGATCGTGATCTTCTCGGTCCAACTTGGCTGGTTCCCGTCAATCTATGACACAACACATGTGGTCGACAGCTGGGACAGTTTTGTCGTGCAGCTGAAGCAGATGATCATGCCTGTCATGGTTCTGGCGCTTCAGATCACCGCACAACTCAGCCGGTTCATGCGCGCCTCGATGCTGGATAACCTCAACCAGGACTACGTCCGCACCGCCCGCGCCAAGGGCCTTAGCGAATACACCGTCGTGATGGTCCACGTGCTGCGCAACTCGATGATTCCGGTTGTCACCGTGATTGCTCTGGGCATTCCGGCCATCTTCGGCGGCGCCATCATTACCGAGCAGGTCTTCAAGGTGAACGGCATCGGCCAGTTGCTGATCGGGGCCATTCAGGCCAATGACCTGCCGATGGTGCAGACCCTGACCTTCATCTTCGCCGTCCTGATCGTGCTGTTCAACCTGATCGCAGACGTCCTGTATGGCATTCTGGACCCGAGGATTCGCTATGACTGATCATGATCGCACGGATTCTCTGGTTCCGGACGAAGGGCTTGCCCCGGCCTCGACCGCCCTGCCAACGGCAGACGTGCTGGAGGAACTGGCCACCCCGCCCCGCAGTCAGTGGCGCGATGTCTGGGATCAGTTCAAGACCCACAAGGGCGCGATGATCGGGGCCGTCCTGTTTATCTTCATCGTGGCCGGCGTCTACATTGGTCCTTATCTGTGGAGCATCGACCCGACACAGATCGACATCCGGTCCCGCAATCAGGGGCCAAGCTGGTCGCACCCGTTTGGAACGGACCAGTTGGGCCGTGACATTCTGGCCCGTATGATGTCAGGCGGGCAAACCTCGGTCTCCGTGGGCATCACCGCGATGTTGCTGGCGTTGTTCCTGGGATCTTTCATCGGCGTTCTGGCCGGGTTCTTCAAACGGCTGGACGGGCCGTTGATGCGCCTGACCGATCTGTTCCTGGCCCTGCCCCTGCTGCCATTGCTTCTAGTCATGATGCTGCTGTTCCGAGAACCGCTGTCAGCGGCATTCGGGCTGGAGCGCGGGATTTTCATCCTGATCGTCGCCGCAATCGGCGTCACGTCGTGGATGCCGACCGCACGGATCGTGCGCGGAGATGTTCTGGCGATCAAGGAGCGGGAGTTCGTTCTGGCCGCGCGCTCGATCGGGACAAGCAACGGACAGATCATCACGCGGCACATCCTGCCCAATGTGCTGTCCCCGATCATGGTCTCCGCCACGCTGGGCATCGCCACCGCGATCATCACCGAAAGCGCACTGTCCTTCCTGGGCCTGGGCTTTCCGCCGGACTTCCCGACCTGGGGCCGGTTGCTGTTTGACGGTGTCGACTATCTGCAGCAATACCCCGAACGCGTGTTCTGGCCCGGTCTTGCGATCTCGCTGACGGTGCTAAGCGTCAACTATCTGGGTGACGGTCTGCGCGACGCTCTGGACCCGCGTATTCGCGGACGTTGAACCAAGTCAGCCGGCGCGTTTCAGCGCGCCGGCCAACACAACGATCAGTACCGCCAGCGGTACCAGCACCGAAAACGCCATTCTCAGGCCAAACAATTCGGCCAGAAACCCGATCAATGGCGGCCCGATCAGCAACCCGCCATATCCAAGCGTTGCAACACTGGCAATTGCCTGTCCGGGGGGCACCAGCGGGTCATTCGCGGCGCGACTGAACGCCAAAGGCATGATGACGGCATAACCGATCCCCATCAAAGCAAAGCCGAACAAAGCCAGCGAGGTCGCCGCAGCGGATACCACGCAAAACACCCCGATAGTCGCACAGACACCCCCGAATCTTGCGATACTGACCGGCCCGAACCGGGCTATGAACACACCACCCGCCAGTCTGAGCGCAACCATGGCAACCGAAAACACCGCATAACCCAACGCTGCAACACCTTCGGTCGCTTCCGTGACATCGCGCAGGTAGACCGCGCTCCAGTCCGCGACCGCTCCCTCGCCCAACGCACCACACAGGGCCGCAATTCCAACAAGAACCAAAGCACCGGACGGCCATGCAAAAACGGCGCCGCCCGCGCTTTCCGACAGTTTTGACGTCCAGCGCACCCATGACAGGGCAAGCGCAAACCCTACGACAATCCCACCCGCCAGCAGGAAATGAGTGATCACGGTCAGCCCCATCTGGGCCGCCACGTAACCGCTGAGCGCCCCCAGCCCGGCCCCAAGGCTCCACATTGCGTGAAACGAGGACATGACGGGTTTATCGTAAGCCTGCTCTACCTCGGCTGCCCAGGCGTTCATCGCAACGTCCATCGACCCGTGGAATGCCCCAAAAATGAACAGAAACACAGCCAGCGCCCAGAACCCGCCTGCCAGCGCCAGAAGGATCAGCGAAAGCGTGTAGAGAACGGCAATCACACGCGTTATGACGACAGCTCCGAAACGGTCGGTCAGACGCCCCGTCACTGGAAATGAACACACCGCCCCTGCCGCCATGAACAGCAAGCCATAACCCAACGCCTCGTGCGTCAGCTCCAGCCTGTCGCGCACCGCGGGGATGCGCGATGCCCAGATGCCGAACAAGGCACCGTTCAGGATGAACATGGCCGCGACGGCGCGCCATGCGACCACTATTCCGATCACGAAAAACCCCTCTTGCCGGACAAACCTGCCGGCCCCGTTCTACAGGCCTGTTGGATTTTCGCAAACGTGATCTAGGACAGCCGCTTGCGGATACGGCGGACACCGACCCAAACGCCAGCGACGACCGGCAAGGTCACGGCGGCCGTCAGCATTCCCTTGCTGATGCCCGCGCTCGTCAGCGGATACAAAAGATAGCTGACCAAAGACACCGCATAATAGCTGATTGCAACAACCGACAAGCCTTCCACCGTGTGCTGAAGTCGCAAGGCCAGATCCGCGCGACGATCCATGCTTTCCAGCAGCGCCTGGTTCTGCGCACTTCGTTCCACATCCACCCGTGTCCGCAGCAGGTCGCCGGCGCGGATGGCCCGGTCTGACAAGGCTTGCAGGCGGCGCTCGGCCGACTTCACGGTGCGCATTGCCGGGTCATAGCGGCGCATCATGAAATCGGCAAAAGACTGGCCGCCCTCGAACCGCTCCTCGCGCAGGATTTCGATCCGCTGGTTGACGATAGCTTCATAGGCGCCCGACGCTCCAAAGCGGAAAGAGGATTGGGCCGACAGGGTTTCCAGTTCGATCGACGTGGACAAAAGTTGCGGCAATAATTCATCCGGCTTGGACGAACTGACGGTCATCTGCCTCATCAATTCCGTCAGCTTCCCGTCCAGTTCGCCTATGCGCGGCATCAGTTGTTTCACCCGCGCAAAGCCCAGCATGGACATTGCCTTATAGGTCTCGATTTCACACAGACGCTGAATGATACGGCCAGTCCGGCGCTGATTGGTCCCGTCACGGACAAAAACGGCAAAGCGCATATGACCCGCCGGGTCGATGCGAAAATCGCTGGCGCAAATGGCGGCGTCATCCAAAACGCGGGCCACCGCCAGGCTTTCCGGTTCGAACCAATCCGCAAGCATCGGCTTCACGGAGTCATCATCTTTGCATTCCACCACCCGCAGCATCGCCGAGGTTACGCGCTGACCGGGGCTTGCCATCAGCCAGTCGGGCGGAAAAATTTCGAAGTCCGCCGGATTGAACGGGCGGTCACTGACATTCTGCGCAATGGCCGTATACGTGACGAATTCAGCGTGCTGCTCCCATTTGAGCCAGTGACGCCCGATCTGTCCGGCATAATGCGTGGCCCCGGGTTGCGGATGCGGTGCTCCGTGGCGGTTCAGCAGATCCGTCAGATGCGCAACATCTTCATCACGATCCCGCGCTGCCGCCGCAACGGGCTTCTTGATGGCCAGAAACACCACCGTACAGGGCGTTTTCGCCACCGGAAACGGGCGCGCGTGCAATTCATTGGCCAGCGCATAGCGCAGCGGATGATCCTGGATGGGCGTCATTCTTAGCTCCCTGATTCCAGGCCACTATACCCCGCATTCAAAATACATCAATTATTGTTTTATTTCATATACTTACATGAATACCACCGCATACAGTGGCGCTATCCTATTGATTTGGCTGCCAGAGCTCGACCGGATTGCCTTCAGGGTCGTGAATACGAGCGAACTTCCCGACCTCACTGTCCCACTCATCGCGGGTTTCGACCTGGATGCCTGCTGCCTCAAGCTGCGCGATTAACGCTGCCAGATCATCGACGCGGAAGTTGATCATCCACTGTTGCTCTGACCGGCCGAAATATTCGGTCTCCTGGTCGAAAGGCGCAAACACCGTGTACCCCTCGCGCTGTTGCCAGGGGACAGGATCGTAGTGATTGACCCCAAGATGTGTCTCGTACCATGCGGACAACGCTTTCGGATTACGCGCGCGGAAAAACACACCGCCGATGCCGTTCACCTTTTCCATCAACGCCCTCCTGTCAACAACCTGTCCTACCCAGCCTAGCACGCCCCGCTTGCTTCATCTGGCCAAAAATATCCTGGAGGTCAGGAGGCAAAGCCTCCTGCATATCAAAAAAAGAAAAGGGCGCCGTCTGGCGCCCTTTGCAATATTGTTCAGCCTGCCGATCAGTCGATCATGGGCAGCAGCTTGTCCAGGCTCGCCTTGGCGTCGCCATAGAACATGCGGGTGTTTTCCTTGAAGAACAGCGGGTTTTCGATGCCCGAATAGCCAGTACCCTGACCACGCTTGGACACGAACACCTGCTTGGCCTTCCAGCATTCCAGAACCGGCATGCCGGCAATGGGGCTGTTGGGGTCTTCCTGCGCCGCAGGGTTCACGATGTCATTCGAACCGATCACGATGGCCACATCCGTGTCCGGGAAGTCATCGTTGATCTCGTCCATTTCCAGAACGATGTCATACGGCACCTTCGCTTCGGCCAACAGAACGTTCATATGGCCCGGCAGACGACCGGCTACGGGGTGGATCGCAAAACGCACCTCTTTGCCCTTGGCGCGCAGCTTGCGGACCAGTTCAGAAACGGACTGCTGCGCCTGCGCGACGGCCATACCGTAGCCCGGGATGATGATCACGCTGTCAGCGTCGTTCAGCGCGGCCGCAACTCCATCTGCGTCGATCGCCACCTGCTCGCCCTCGACCGCCATCTGCTCGCCCTGCGGGCCACCGAAGCCGCCCAGGATCACGCTGACAAAGTGACGGTTCATCGCCTTACACATGATGTAGGACAGGATCGCACCGGACGAGCCCACCAGCGCGCCGACCACGATCAGCAGGTCGTTGCCCAGCGAGAAGCCGATCGCCGCAGCGGCCCAGCCCGAGTAGCTGTTCAGCATCGACACAACCACCGGCATGTCGGCGCCTCCGATGCCCATGATCAGGTGGTAACCAATGAACAGCGCCGCCAGCGTCATCAGGATCAGCGGGAACAGGCCACCCGACGAGGTGTACCAGATCAGGCAGATCAGCGAGAGACCGGCAGCCGCCGCGTTCAGCGCATGACCGCCGGGCAGTTTAGTTGCGGCGCTCGTCACCTTACCCGCCAGCTTGCCATAGGCGACAACCGAACCGGTAAAGGTAATCGCACCGATGAAGATGCCGAGGTACAATTCGACATGCAGGATTGCCAGTTCCGCCGCGGTCTTCTTGGCGATCAGCTTAGCAAATGCGCCCAGATCGGAAAGATCCGCCTGAGACGCACTGTCGGCAATCGCCATGACCTGCGCCACGTTACCGATTTCGAAATGAGCGTTGAAGCCGACGAACACAGCCGCAAGACCCACCAGCGAGTGCATAGCTGCGACAAGCTGCGGCATCTCGGTCATCTGCACGCGCTGCGCCACGTATTGGCCGATGAAACCGCCACCGGCGATCAGCAGCAGCGACAGCAGCCACAGTCCCGAACCGGGACCAACCAGCGTGGCGAAGACCGCCAGCGCCATACCGACGATGCCATACCAGACCGCGCGCTTGGCGCTTTCCTGGTTCGACAGACCGCCGAGCGAAAGGATGAACAAAACAGCCGCAACAACATAGGCAGCAGTAGTGAAGCCAAATTCCATGTGCCCGGCCTCCTTAAGATTTCTGGAACATGGCAAGCATGCGCCGGGTTACGAGGAAGCCACCGAAGATGTTGATCCCGGCCATGAAGACGGACAGCGCCGCCAGCAGAATGACCAGGAACGATCCTGATCCGATCTGCATCAAGGCCCCAACGATGATGATCGACGAGATCGCGTTGGTGATCGCCATCAGCGGAGTGTGCAAGCTGTGCGAAACATTCCAGATCACCTGGAAGCCCACAAAGATCGCCAGCACAAAGACGATGAAGTGCTGCATGAAACTGGCCGGAGCGATCAGCCCCACCAGCAACATCAGCGCACCACCAACACCCAGCAGTGTGAACTGCTGCTTGGTCTGCGCCTTGAAGGCCGCAATCTCCTGCGCCTTCTTCTCTTCCGGGGTCAGTTCCTTGACTTCCGGTTTCTTCTGCGCCGCAATCGCCTGCACTTTCGGCGGCGGCGGCGGGAAGGTAATCTCGCCCTCATAGGTCACAGTCGAGCCGCGAATGACGTCATCTTCCATGTCGTGATTGATCTGACCGTCCTTTTCGGGCGTCAGGTCGGTCATCATGTGACGGATGTTGGTCGCATACAAAGACGAGGACTGTGCTGCCATCCGGCTGGGGAAGTCGGTATATCCGATAATGGTCACGCCATTGTCGGTCACGATCTTCTCGTCCGCCACGGTCAGCTTGCAGTTGCCGCCCTTTTCCGCCGCCAGATCGACGATCACCGAGCCGGGCTTCATGCTTTCAACCATGTCCTTGGTCCAAAGCTCGGGCGCTTCGCGGTTCGGGATCAGCGCCGTGGTGATGACGATGTCCATCTCGGGCGCAAGTTCGCGGAACTTGGCCAGCTGCGCGTTGCGGAACTCTTCGGACTGGACCGAGGCATAACCGCCGGTGGCCGCGCCGTCCTGCTGGTCTTCTTCAAAGTCCAGATAGACGAATTCAGCACCCATGGACTCGACCTGCTCGGCCACTTCCGGGCGCACGTCGAACGCATAGGTGATCGCGCCCAGCGAGGTCGAGGTCCCGATGGCCGCCAGACCGGCCACACCGGCGCCAACGATCAGCACCTTTGCAGGCGGCACTTTACCTGCCGCCGTCACCTGACCGGTGAAAAAGCGACCAAAGTTGTTGCCCGCCTCGATCACGGCGCGGTAACCCGCGATATTGGCCATCGACGAAAGTGCGTCCATCTTCTGCGCGCGCGAAATACGCGGCACCATTTCCATGGCGATCACGTTTGCGCCCTTGGATTTGGCCAGTTCCATGCCTTCTTCGTTGCCCGCAGGGTTGAAGAACGAGATCAGCGTCTTGCCCTTGGTCAGCCGCTTCAATTCCACATCGGTCGGTTGGCGCACCTTGGCGACAATATCGGCCGCCTTCCATAGCGCCGCCGCGGTCTTGACCACCTCGACACCCGCAGCCTCATAGGCCGCATCCGAGAACCCGGCAGCGGCACCCGCGCCCTTCTCGATCAGGCACTCATAGCCCAGCTTCTGCAATTGCACGGCAGAGTCCGGCGTCATCGCAACCCGGTTCTCTCCGTCCAGTCTTTCCTTCGGTGTGCCTATTTTCACCGGTGCTATCCCCCTAATTTTGACTCAATCTGAGCAGGTGGTCGGTATTGTTTGATAAGCAAACATGTATCCTGCGCAACATTATTTCGCAAGCGCAGCATTTTTGACGTTGGATCATCGCCGCAACCCACTCATATCCACCGCCGTGTTTCCCGTTCATAACGGGCAAAATCGGCGCGGAATGTCCGGCGCAGGCGGTCTTCTTCCGGCAGGATAAAACGGCGTTCCAGGACCCAGACAAAGACCGGCACCAAAACCAGAGAAAGCACTGCATCAAAACGCAGAATCAGACCGGCCAGGATCAGAACATCCCCCAGATAAATCGGATTGCGGCTGCGCTTGTAGATGCCCGAGCGTACCATCGCGGTCGGTGTTTCGTGCGGAATGACGGTGGTTTTGTGGCGGCGGAATTCGACGATGGCCAACACGGCCAGAAGGATGCCCCCTCCGATCAGGATGCCACTCAAAAGATCGGTCAGGCCGCTTTCCAGCGACAGATCCAACGACAGATGACGTCCCTGCAGCCACGCGAGCACGGCGAATCCCAAAAGCCAGACGGGTGGTACATCAATCCGTTGCACGCACATTTCCTGTGATTGACGACACGCGCGATCATGTCGCTTCTGAACGACGTCCTACCGCTTTCGGGCCAAAATGGCAAAGCTCAGGATGTCGCATCGATGGACAGGCGGTATCCGATCAGATAGGCCCGTGGAAACACTGATCCGAAGCACAATGAGATGAGCACTGAATGACCGATTTTGCCGCAACCAAAGCCATGTTCGACCTGCCCGAGGGCGTGATTTATCTGGATGGCAATTCGCTCGGTCCTTTGCCCAAGGCGGCGGGCGCACGTGTGCAGGACATGATGGCCAACGAATGGGGGCAAATGCTGATCACCGGCTGGAACAAGGCAGGCTGGATGGGAATGCCGACCGGGCTGGGTGATCGTATCGGGCGGCTGATCGGGGCCGAACCCGGCAGCGTTGTGGTCGGCGACACATTGTCGATCAAGGTATATCAGGCCGTGGCGTCCGCGCTGGAGCTGTGCCCCAACCGCAAGGTTGTTCTGTCGGACAACGGAAACTTCCCCTCGGACCTTTACATGGCGGACGGGCTTCTGCGCTCACTCGGACCGGATTATGAATTGCGTGTGGTCGCCCCTGAGGACGTGGCCGCGAACATTACCGAAGACGTTGCCGTTCTGATGCTGACGGAAGTGGACTATCGCTCGGGACGCATGCACGACATGAAGGCGCTGACGGAACAGGCGCATTCGAACGGCACAGTTACGGTCTGGGACCTGGCCCATTCTGCGGGCGCAATTCCCGTTGACCTGTCGGGCTGCAACGCAGATTTTGCAGTGGGCTGCACATACAAATACCTCAACGGTGGTCCGGGCGCACCTGCCTTTATCTATGTCGCACCACGTCTGGCTGACAGCGTCAGGCCCGCACTGTCCGGCTGGCTGGGTCACGAAGCGCCATTTGCCTTTGATCTGGATTACCGTCCGGGCAGCGGGATCGATAGAATGCGGGTCGGCACCCCCCCGGTCATTCAGATGAGCGCGCTTGCATTAGCAATGGATGTCTGGGATCTGGCAGAAATGAACGACGTGCGGGCCAAGTCCATCGAACTGACCGAGCTTTTCGTTGCGCGCGTCGAAGCCACCTGCCCTGGTCTGCATCTGGCCAGCCCGCGAGATCCGAACCTGCGCGGCAGTCAGGTCTCATTCCATTTCACCGAGGGCTATGCCGCGATGCAGGCCCTGATCGTGCGCGGCGTGATCGGAGATTTCCGGGCCCCGGACATTATGCGCTTTGGCTTCACGCCGCTCTACATCGATGAACAGGATGTCGAACGCGCGGTCGAAATTCTTGCAGATATCATGCAGAACAGATTGTGGGACGCGCCGGAATACAAAATTCGCCAGCGCGTCACCTGACCTCTAGCCCGGCGCCAAACAGGTCAGCCACCTGGCCTACCTGTTGTTCGTAAACCTCGGCACCCGCTCCGGTCAGTTTCAATCCCTTGAGCGTCGCTGAAATGGTCCGGCCGGTTTCAACGGCGTCGGCGAACAACCGAACGCGCCCAGCTTGTTGTTGGTGTGACAGCCAGTCTGCGTAAAGCCCCGCCAGCATGGCCTCCCCCTCCGAGATGATCTCGGAAGACATGGACTTGGTGTTATCCAGCAGTTCAAGCCCGTGCGGCAGCGCCAGAATGGCTGCCATTCCTTCGGTCTGCGCCCGTATTGCTCGCTTCAACACGTCCGGCACGGAACCGGGCGACGCCAGTGCGGCAGCAACCGCTGCGCTTTTTTCCGCATAGTAGAGTTCGGTCAGCTTTCTGACGATCGCTTCTTTGTTCTTGTAGTGCAGATACACGGCCGGTCGGGACATCCCCGCGCCCCGCGCTATGTCGTCCATTGATGTCTTGCGAAATCCGTACGTTGCAAACGCCTGAAAGGCCGAGTCCAGGATCGCTTTTTGCCGTATATCGCCAACTGCTTCTGTCATGCTCAAATTCGTGACATTTTTTGTTTATTTTGTCAATTGACATCCTGACACTTTTCAACAATTGTGTCAGAAACCGCGACAGCTACGAGAGGTGCGCCATGGCGACCGCCCTTAAGATCAATGGAAAGCAGCATCAGATTGACCTGCCCGATGACGTCCCCCTGCTTTGGGTCTTGCGGGATGAGGTCGGCCTGACCGGGACCAAATTCGGCTGTGGCGTGGCAGCCTGCGGGGCCTGCACCGTCCATATTAATGGCGAGGCGGTACGCTCGTGCCAGGTTGCGCTATCGGACGTTTGGGGTGACGTGACCACAATAGAAGGTATCGGCACCCCGGACGCGATGGCCACCATACAGCAGGCCTGGGTCGATCATCAGGTCGCGCAATGCGGTTATTGCCAGTCGGGCCAGATCATGCAGGCCGCTGCGCTGCTGGCGGAAAACCCCGCCCCAAGCGACAGTGATATCGACGAGGCGATGCAGGGCAACCTGTGCCGCTGCGGCACCTATCCCCGCATTCGCGCCGCGATTCACGATGCGGCGTCCAAGATAAACGAGGCGTAAATTATGGCATCTGTTGGTAAAATCCTCCGCCGCACGTTCCTGATCGGTTCAGCCGCAATTGTCGGCGGCGTGGCGTTCGGCGCCTACTATGTCAGCCGCCCAGTTGCCAATCCGCTCAAACCCGGCAAAGGCGAGGCGGCGCTGAACCCGTTCGTTCTGATCGACCAGAACGGCGTTATCCTCTTTGCACCCCGCGCCGAGATGGGGCAGAGCGTGAAAACCACCTGGGCCGCACTGATCGCGGAAGAACTGGACGTGGATCTGGACCAGATCACCGTCCTGCACGGCCCGGCGGCGCAAGCCTATTACAACACGGCCATGATCGGTGAAGGCTTGCCGAACAAGGGCTACGACATCTCTGATTTCCAGCACAATCTGGGTGAAGCTTTGGGCGGGATCGGCAAAGTGCTCAGCCTGCATGTGACGGGCGGCTCGACCTCGATGAAGGACGGGTTCGAGCGGATGCGGGAAGCCGGCGCCTCGGCCCGCGAAACGCTGAAACAGGCTGCCGCCGACCGTCTGGGCGTGGACCGCAGTACCCTGAAAACGGCCTCGGGCCATGTGATTGCCCCGAATGGCGACAAGATACCCTACACCGAACTGGCCGTGGATGTGGCCAAGCTCGACCCGATCGAGGCGCCGCTGCGTGACCCCTCGGAATGGCGTTACCTTGGCCGACCCCAACCGCGTCTGGACATGGCCGAAAAGGCGACCGGCACCGCCGAATTCGCAATCGATGTACGCCTGCCCGGAATGAAGTTCGCCTCGGTCCGCATGAACCCGAAACTGGGTGGCCAGATGAACGGCTTTGACGACACCGCCGCGAACTCAATGCCGGGGGTCGAGAAAATCGTCGATCTGGGCACTGGCGTTGCTGTCATTGCCACCAATACATGGCTGGCCAATCAGGCAGTCGAAGCCATTGACGTGGATTGGGGCGACGCGCCCTATCCGCCCGGGACAGAGGCAATCTTTGACAGGATCAGGGAGGCGTTCGAGAACGACCCGAACTCGACCATGCGCGATGACGGCGACGTCAGCACTCTGCCGGACGGCGCCACCGAGATATCCGCGGAATACACCGTGCCTTATCTGGCCCACGCGACAATGGAACCGATGACGGCCGCCGCGCTGTTTTCCGGCAACAAACTGGAATTCTGGGGCGGCAATCAGGCCCCGACCTTCATGCAGATCAAAATTGCCGAGGCGGCCAATCTCGAAACCGATGCGGTTGAAATTCATACCACCTATCTGGGCGGGGGCTATGGCCGTCGGCTGGAGTTTGACTTTGGGGTTATCGCCACAAAAATCGCCATGGCCATGCCAAACACGCCGGTTCTGACGACCTGGAGCCGCGAAGAGGACATGCGCCACGACTTCTATCGTCCCGGCGCAATGGCCCGGATGCGCGGTGCGGTCAAAGACGGTCAGGCGGTTCTGATTGACGGTCGGGTCGCCTCGCAATCCTGCACACATCAGGCTGTGTCTCGCGTGACCGGGTTCGCCGGCGGCGGCCCCGACAAGGTACTTGTCGAAGGGCTGTTCAACCAGCCATATGCCGTGCCGAACTATCGCATCAGCGGCCACATCGCCGATCTGGATATTCCCGTCGGCTTCTGGCGTTCGGTCGGCAACAGTCACAACGGGTTCTTCCACGAAACTTTCATGGATGAAATGGCCCATGCCGCCGGCCGCGACCCGCTGGAATTCCGGCTGGAGCTGATGAAGAACGAACACGCGCCATCGGCCGGATGTCTGGAAGCGGTGCGCGACATGTCGGGCTGGACCGGCCAGACCCCAGACGGAGTTGGCCGCGGGGTCGCCTTCACCTACAGCTTCGGCACTCCGGTAGCGCAAGTGATCGAAGTCGTTGACGAAGACGGCAGCATCCGCATCAACAAAGCTTGGATTGCCTGCGATATGGGCATTGCGCTGGACCCCGATAACGTAAAGGCGCAGATGTTCGGCGGCATGATGTACGGCCTGTCAGCGGCCTGCTTTGGTGAAATAACCTTTGCCGATGGCGAGGTCGAACAGTTCAACTTCCCCGACTATGACGCCGTTCGTATGCACACGGCCCCGGAAGTCGAAGTGCGCGTGCTGGAAACCAACCGTCACCTGGGCGGCGCAGGAGAACCCGGCACGCCGCCATCAATGCCGGCACTGGGCAACGCGCTGTTTGACCTGACCGGAGAACGCGCTCGGTCTCTGCCGCTGATTAATCAGTTCAATCTGCTGGTTTGATGCAACCCGACCGGTCCCGTTTTGCGGGGCCGGCGCAAGTCACGCGGTTTGTTGAAACAGTCCAGCTTCCGATCCGGTCGCCCAGGCCCGCACCGCCGCTCCAAATGCTTCGAACAATGGCCGTGACACAGGATCATTCACAGCATCCCATTCCGGATGCCACTGTACGGACAGGGTAAATCCCGGGGCATCTTTGACATATATCGCCTCGGGCGTGCCGTCCGGTGCATGGCCGTCGATTTCGATCCTGTGGCCGACTGTCTTGATCCCCTGCCCGTGCAACGTATTGGTCATCACCTCGGTCGCGCCCATCAAGCGGTGGAACACACCACCCTCGGCCAGTGTCACGACATGGCGCAGGGCGAATTTCTCTTCCAACGTACCGTCGGGCGGCATCCGGTGGTTCATGCGCCCGGGCAGATCACGGATTTCGGGGTATAGCGTCCCGCCCAATGCCACGTTGACTTCCTGAAACCCACGGCAAATTCCAAAAAACGGCTGACCTCGCTCAACACAGGCCCGGACCAGTGGCAAAGTTATCGCATCGCGCGCCCGGTCGAATTCCCCATGCGCTTCGGTGGCCAATTCGCCATACTCCTCCGGGTGAACATTGGGGCGCCCACCTGTCAGCAGGAAGCCGTCGCAGGCCTCAAGCAGTTCATCGACGGATACATATCTGGGGTCTGCCGGGATCAGCATCGGCAGGCAGCCCGAAACATTCGCCACCGCATCGGAATTCATCGTACCGCCGGCATGCGTCGGGTATTGATCGTTCATCAGATACGAGTTTCCGATGATACCAACCACGGGTCGTGACATTGTTGTTTTCCAAAACGTTTCCAGATCTAGCTGAAAACTATCGGCAGCAGATGAGACGTGCAATAGCACACACCCTGCATCTCAGCGCAAGCTCCTGTTCACAATTGCACAATTTTTCCCAATTTTCGATCAATATTCAGGAAACTGTTCCAGCAATGTCACTAATAGGGGGAATAAGTTCCCAATGGCGGTTCTTCAGCCTCCACACCGGCCACGACATAACGTTGCGTGTCAGATCTCGCCGGTCAGGCCAGCAGCTTCGATGCCAGCCAGGGCCGCCGCCGCGTCGTTGTCCGACGTGTCGCCCGTCACCCCAACCGCCCCAATCACGGCACCCTTTTTGTCGCGCAGCAGGACGCCACCTGGAACAGGCACGACCTGACCGCCATAAACGCCATTCACCGCCGTCATGAAATAGGCCTGAGCCTCGGCGCGCTGCATCTGCGCGGTACCCGCCATGCCCAACATGACCGCCCCATAGGCCTTGCCTTGCGCGATTCCAAAGCGCCCCGGGGCCGCGCCGTCCTCACGCTCGAATGCGATAACGTGGCCGCCGGCATCCAACACAACCACCGAGAGTGGCTTCAACTCCATCTCATGCGCTTTTTCCAACGACTTTCGAATGATGGTGCGCGCCTTGCGCAACGAAATAGCCATCCTTGATCCCTTTCATCTGGCCCAAAATATCCTCGGGGGAGCGCGAGGGGGCAGACAGCCCCCTCGTTCCCGCCCGTGCAACTCAACCCAAACTGGCTTTCTTTTCCAGTCGCCGTGCATGCAAAACCGGCTCGGTATAGCCCGAGGGCTGCACCCGCCCCTTGAAAACCAGATCGCAAGCCGCCTGAAAGGCGATACCATCAAAACCGGGCGCCATGTGAGAATATTCCGGATCATCCGCATTCTGGCGATCGACCACGGTCGCCATCTTGCGCATTGCGGCCATCACCTGGCCTTCGTCAATCACATCATGATGCAGCCAGTTGGCCAGCGCTTGCGAAGAAATCCGGCAGGTCGCGCGGTCCTCCATCAGGCCAATGTCATGAATGTCCGGCACTTTCGAGCATCCGACACCCTGATCGACCCATCGCACCACATAGCCCAGAATGCCTTGCGCGTTGTTCTCGACCTCACGAGTGATTTCCTCTTCGCTCAGGTTGCGCCCGCCCAGCAGGGGCACGGTCAGCAGATCCTCAAGCGTGCCGCGCGCGCCGCCGGCCGCCAGTTCGTCCTGACGGGCCAGAACATCAACCTTGTGATAGTGGGTCGCGTGCAGTGTAGCGGCGGTTGGGGAAGGCACCCAGGCACAGGTCGCGCCGGATTTCGGGTGGCCGATCTTTTGGTCCAGCATGTCGCCCATCCGGTCGGGCATCGCCCACATGCCCTTTCCGATCTGAGCCTTGCCCTTCAGGCCGCAGGCCAGACCGATATCAACGTTGCGATCCTCATAGGACGCAATCCAGGGCGTGTTCTTGATGTCGCCCTTCGGCAGCATCGGGCCGGCCTCCATCGAGGTGTGAATCTCATCCCCGGTGCGGTCCAGAAAGCCGGTGTTGATAAAGGCCACCCGCGATTTTGCAGCGCGGATACATTCCTTTAGATTGACCGACGTACGGCGCTCCTCATCCATGATGCCCAGTTTCACTGTGTTGCGCGGCAAGCCCAGAATATCCTCGACCATGTCGAAGATTTCGACCGCGAACGCCACTTCTTCCGGCCCGTGCATCTTGGGCTTGACCACGTAAACCGACCCTTCGACCGAGTTGCCCCCCTCGCGCCGCAGATCGTGCATCGCGATCAGCGTGGTGCAAAGCGCATCCATCAACCCCTCGCCGATCTCATTGCCCTCGCCATCCAGAACGGCGGGGTTGGTCATCAGATGGCCGACGTTTCGGATCAACATCAGCGAGCGGCCCTTCAGCGCTGCGGTTTCGCCGCCAACGGCGATGTATTCAACGTCGCCAGCCAGCTTTCGGGTGAATGTCCGGCCACCTTTCGAAACCTCTTCGGTCAGGTCGCCCTTCATCAGGCCCAGCCAGTTGCTGTAGGCCACAACCTTGTCGGCGGCATCCACGCAAGCCACCGAATCCTCGCAGTCCATGATTGTGGAAAGCGCCGACTCCAGGCGCACATCGGCGACGCCTGCGGGGTCGGAGGCACCAATATTGCTGGAGGGGTCGATCATGATCTGCACGTGAAGACCGTTATTCTTCAGCAGCACGAACTCAGGCTTGTCAGCGGAACCGCCAAAGCCAACGAAACCTGCGGGATCGGCCAGCGCCGGCACCAGCGCACCGCCTTCGACGCTCAGGCCCGAAACGTCGGACCACGAGCCATTTTCCAGCGGTACCGCGTCATCCAGAAATGCCTTGGCCCACGCGATCACGCGGGCGCCCCGAGCGGTATCGTATCCTTTACCCTCGGGCAGATCGCCCGTCGCGTCAGTGCCATAGAGCGCATCATACAGGCTGCCCCATCGCGCGTTGGCGGCATTCAGCGCAAAGCGGGCGTTGGTGATTGGCACCACCAGCTGAGGCCCGGGTGTCAGAGCAATCTCCGGATCGACCTTGGCGGTTTCGATCTGAAAATCGGTACCTTCCTCGACAAGGTATCCAATCTCTCGCAGGAAAGCCTGATACGCGGCGGCATCATGATCCTGCCCTGTGCGGGCCAGATGCCAGCCGTCGACCCGGCCTTGGATCTTGGCCCGTTTTGCCAGCAACGCTTTGTTCTTCGGCCCCAGCTCCTGAACCATCCGGGACAGGCCTGACCAAAAATCCTCGGATGAAACGCCCGTTCCGGGCAGCGCCCGGTTTTCGATGAAATCTGCCAGTTCAACGGCGATCTGCAAACCGTTCCTGGCTTCTCTACTGCTCATATTCGACATCTCCCGCAATTGTACGCCACTGTATGCCGGCTTCAATTAGAGCGGAAGTTTCCGATAGGCAACATATTCGCCATCGCTTTTCGGCGGACCTGCCGGATTGGCGTGGCGTCAGCACGCAGGAGAAGCACGCCGGATTTACGTGCCCGGCACCGCTTGCAGCGCATCGCCGCAACCCATAACGTCGCGCCAGACATGAACCGATGCGAGGCCCCCGATGCGCGACGCCGCCCCCACCACAATCTATCTGAAAGACTACACGCCCTTCGGCTATCTGGTGGACAGTGTGCATCTGACCTTTGATCTGGCCGAACACGCCACGCGCGTCACATCGCGCATCGCGTTCCACCCCAATCCCCAAGCAACGGACCGAACCTTTTTCCTGCACGGCGAGGATCTGAAACTGATCCGCGCCGCCATTGATGGCGCGGACATCGCGCCACAGGTCACCGACAAGGGCCTGACTGCGGATGCACCGGATGCGCCGTTCGTGTGGGAGGCCGAAGTCGAGATTGACCCGGGCAACAACACCGCGCTTGAGGGGCTTTACATGTCGAACGGCATGTACTGCACGCAGTGCGAGGCCGAGGGGTTCCGCAAGATCACTTTCTACCCCGACCGCCCGGATGTGATGTCGACCTTCACCGTGCGGATAAATGGCGACCTGCCCGTGCTTCTGTCCAATGGCAACCCCACGGCCAAAGGCGAAGGCTGGGCCGAATGGACCGACCCATGGCCCAAACCGGCCTATCTGTTCGCACTGGTCGCGGGCGACCTGATCGCCTTTCCCGACCGGTTCACCACCATGTCGGGCCGGGACGTGGACCTGAACCTTTGGGTTCGTCCGGGCGACGAGGGCAAATGCGCCTTTGGCATGGAAGCGCTGAAGAAGTCGATGAAATGGGACGAAGATGTCTATGGCCGCGAATACGATCTGGATGTGTTCAACATCGTGGCCGTCGATGATTTCAACATGGGCGCGATGGAGAACAAGGGGCTGAACATCTTCAACTCCTCCGCCGTTCTGGCCAGCCCCGAAACCTCGACCGACGCCAATTTCGAACGGATCGAAGCGATCATCGCGCATGAGTACTTCCACAACTGGACCGGCAACCGGATCACCTGCCGCGACTGGTTCCAATTGTGCCTGAAGGAGGGTCTGACCGTCTTCCGCGATGCGCAGTTTACGTCCGACATGCGCTCGGCCCCGGTCAAGCGCATCCACGACGCCATAGACCTGCGCGCACGGCAATTCCCCGAGGATAACGGGCCGCTATCGCACCCCGTCCGGCCCGAAAGCTTTCAGGAGATCAACAACTTCTACACCGCGACCGTCTACGAAAAAGGCGCCGAGGTGATCGGGATGCTGAAGCGGCTGGTAGGGGATGAGGCCTATTCCAAGGCGCTCGACCTTTATTTTGACCGCCATGACGGGCAGGCCTGCACCATAGAGGACTGGATCCAGGTGTTCGAGGACACTGCTGGCCGCGACCTGAGCCAGTTCAAGCGCTGGTACAGCCAGTCGGGAACCCCGCGGGTGGCCGTAACAGAGGACTGGGCCGATGGCACCTATACGCTGACCCTCAGCCAGCGGACAGAACCCACACCGGGTCAGACCGAGAAGTTGCCGCAGGTGATCCCCGTTGCTGTTGGCCTTTTGGGGCCGAACGGCGACGAGGTGCGCGCAACTGAAATGCTGGAATTGACGGAAGCGGAACAGAGCTTTGCCTTTACCGGTCTGGCCGCCAAGCCAACGCCATCGATCCTGCGTGATTTCTCGGCGCCAGTGATCCTGGAGCACGATCAGACCAATGCCGAACGCGCTTTCCTGCTGGCCCATGACACCGACCCGTTCAACCGCTGGCAGGCGGGACGCTCACTGGCGCAGGACACACTGCTGCGCATGATATCCGAAGACGCCACCCCGGACTCCGATTATCTGGACGGGTTGCTGGCCGTGCTGCGCAACCGGGATCTTGATCCGGCTTACCGCGCCCTGATGCTGGGACTGCCAACGCAATCGGAACTCGCTGCCGCCTTGTTCGACCGTGGTGAAACACCAGATCCAATGGCGATCTGGAGTGCGGTCGAGACATTGCGGCAAGCCACAGCGCAACATGTGCAGGACCTGCTGCCCCGCCTGCACAGCGAAGCCCTGGTTCAGACCCCCTACAGCCCCGACGCGGAGCAATCCGGCAAACGCGCACTGGGCAGCGCCGCTCTGTCGCTGACTTCGCGCCTGGACGGCGGTGCCAAGGCAGTAGAAGAGTATGGCGCAGCCAACAACATGACCCTTCAACTCTCGGCCCTGGCCTGTCTTTTGCGGGCCGGAAAAGGTGAGACGGAACTGGCCGGATTTTACACGCAGTGGCAGCACGACCGGCTGGTCGTGGACAAATGGTTCGGCCTGCAGGTCGCGATGGCCGCGCCCGATGCGGTGCCAGACACCGCGCGCAATCTGACCGAACATGCCGATTTCAACTGGAAGAATCCCAACAGGTTCCGCGCAGTGATGGGCGCGCTGGCAATGAACCACGCCGGGTTCCATCAGGCCGACGGCGCAGGTTATGCCTTGCTGGCGGACTGGCTGATCCGGCTTGACCCGGTCAACCCGCAGACCACCGCGCGTATGTGCTCGGCCTTTCAGACATGGAAGAGGTATGACAGTGACCGTCAGGCCCTGATGCGCACACAACTGACACGCATCCAGGACTCCCCGAACCTGTCGCGGGACACCGGGGAAATGGTGTCACGCATACTCGACGCATGACGCCCTTTACCTTCACCCGGCAAAACCGCGCGCCCCGCACTGTACTGATCCTGATCGGCGTCTTTGCGGGGCTGATATCGCTCGTGATCTTTTTCAACGCCGCACTATGGCTGGTCGGGGTGCTGGCGCTTGCCACGCTGCCGGCCATCTGGGACATCGTGAAAGACACCAGCGCCGGGCTGACGCTGGACCGGGATTGCCTCAGGTGGCATTCGGGCGGGCGCGAAGGTGAAATCGACCTGAACGAGATCGATTTTTTCCGCTTCGACACACGTTGGGACTTCTCGGTTCGCGTCTCTCTAATGTTGAGATCAGGCAAGCGTATCCGGCTGCCGGATGAGTCGGTCCCGCCGCACCGGGCCTTTGAAAACACTTTGGAAAACGCCGGCTTTCGGGTCGAACGGCATCATTTTACAGTTTTCTGAAACGATGAGCCGCCACTGACCGGATTGACCCGGGATTCTGAAGTGTTTCAGGCAATTTACTTGAACTGACGCTGATTTACGGCCAGACTTTCGCTGTAAGTTACGTTTTTTGTTACAGTTCCGAGTTTCGCCATGTTCAGGTCATTCAGGGCTCATCTTGCCCGTTTCACAAATCCTTCCCGGCAAATTGCGCCGCCAAACAAGGTGGCAGCAGATGCTGTTGCCGCCGTTCTGCCTGATCAGGGGCAGCTTAACATTCCCGTTGCACAACTAAACGCTGGCGACTTCGTGGGACGCACCACTATTGAACGCGGCCGTCATCTGGCCCGGCAGGACCGGTGGGAAGATCTGTCCGCAGAAATGCGGGCAGCTGATGCAGCGCGCGACACCGCGCCCGACGGGTTGCCGATTGCTGATTTGCTGGCATTCGGTGCACGCTCGGATGTGGTTCTGGCCGCTGAACATGCATTGTCGGATGGCAAGGCCCTGTCAGACTATGATCTGCTAGGAGGCGTCGCCGATCTGGAAGACGTGATGCAGGAACACCCCGGCAACCCGATGATAGCCCTGATCGTTGCACTGGCACATATTGATCTTGCCTGGGCATGGCGGGGAACGGCGCTGGATGCGACCTTGCCACCGCTGCACCGGTCGCGCTGCGCAGCGCATTTTGACCGGGCGGCGGCTATTCTGCCCAAGTGCAAGGCCGTGTTGCCAGACAGCCCGTTGGTTGCTGCCGCAGGCTGCGCCCTGCTGGCCGGTCAACGCCGCACGTCGGTTCGGGTAGCGGACGAGTACGAGCGGCTGATCGCGCTGGACCCCGAAAACCAGCGTCACATGCGCGCCATGGGCAGCCATCTGCTGCCGCGCTGGTTTGGCAGCTATGAAGAGCTTGAGGTTCAGGCCCTGCGCAACGCCGCCAGAACGCAAAAAATATGGGGCGCCGGGGGATATACCTGGGTCCAATTCGATGCGATTGCCTTGGATGAGGAAGCCTGCGCTCGGGTCGATATCGAGTTCTTCCTGGAGGGGCTGCACGACATCTTGGAGCGTCGTCCGGACCAGCAGACCATCAACATGCTGTCGGCCTATTGCGCCATTACCGTGCAAAACGGCGTGGGCCTGAACGAAAAAGCCGATCTTGTCCGCTCGCAACTGCGCGAGGCGGCAAACTGGCTGATCCGCGATCATCTGACCGAACTGCATCCGCTGATCTGGGCGCATGCGGCCGCCGGGTTCAACAACTCGGTCCGCGTTCCTTCGCCCGAGCGGTTCGCTGCGCGCGGACACCGGGACGCACTGCGGGCCATCGCCGATCTGTTTCGCGAGGAACTCAACAGCGGCAAGGACGTGACATTTACCTCGTCGGGCCTGCAACTTTCACGGAACTGAACCGGCAAAAGACTGGAAATCACAGCCATTCCCCCTTGCTCCTCTGACGTGCCGGGCCTAATACGCTGGCCTAGACTTTCTGCGGATATGAGGCGCGCCATGCTCGACCTGACATACGAAATGCCCAAACCCAAGACCATTGCCGGGGCCAAGCACGACTGGGAACTGGTAATCGGGATGGAAGTGCATGCGCAGGTCTCGTCCAATGCCAAACTGTTTTCGGGCGCGTCGACAAAATTCGGGGCTGAACCGAACGCAAACGTTGCTTTCGTGGACGCGGCAATGCCGGGCATGCTGCCGGTGATCAACGAGTATTGCGTGGAACAGGCGGTGCGGACCGGGCTGGGCCTGAAGGCAGATATCAATCTGAAATCGGCCTTTGACCGCAAGAACTATTTCTATCCCGATCTGCCGCAGGGATACCAGATTTCCCAGCTTTATCATCCGATTGTGGGTGAGGGCGAAGTGCTGGTCGAGATGGGTGATGGCACCGCGCGCAAGGTGCGGATCGAGCGTATCCACATGGAACAGGATGCGGGTAAATCGATCCACGACATGGACCCGCATATGTCCTTTGTGGACCTGAACCGGACCGGTGTTTGTCTGATGGAGATCGTGTCGCGACCCGACATCCGTGGCCCCGAAGAAGCCGCCGCCTATATCGCCAAGCTGCGCCAGATCATGCGCTATCTGGGTACCTGCGACGGCAACATGCAGAACGGCAACCTGCGGGCGGACGTAAACGTCTCGATCTGCTTGCCGGGCGCGTATGAGAAGTATCAGGAAACGCAGGACTTCTCGCATCTGGGCACACGGTGCGAGATCAAGAACATGAACTCGATGCGTTTCATCCAGCAGGCGATTGAGGTCGAAGCCCGCCGTCAGATCGCAATTGTTGAGGCCGGTGGCAAGATCGATCAGGAAACCCGCCTGTACGATCCGGACAAGGGCGAGACGCGGTCCATGCGGTCCAAGGAAGAGGCGCATGATTACCGCTATTTCCCGGACCCCGACCTGCTGCCGCTTGAGATCGAGCAGGCGTGGGTGGACGATATCGCCGCCAACCTTCCGGAACTGCCGGACGGCAAAAAAGCGCGTTTTATCAGCGAGTTCGGTCTGACCGACTATGACGCATCGGTGCTGACTGCCGAGGTGGAATCGGCAGCGTATTTCGAAGAAGTCGCCAAGGGACGCAGCGGTAAACTGGCCGCGAACTGGGTCATCAACGAGCTGTTCGGCCGGTTGAAGAAAGAAGATCACGACATCACCGAGTCGCCGGTTTCGCCAGCGCAGCTGGGCGGTATCATCGACCTGATTTCGTCGGACGCCATCTCGGGCAAAATCGCCAAGGACCTGTTTGAAATCGTCTATACCGAAGGCGGGGACCCGGCACAGATCGTCGAAGAACGCGGCATGAAACAGGTGACAGATACCGGCGCGATTGAAACGGCTCTGGACCAGATCATCGCCGCCAACCCAGCGCAGGTCGAAAAGGCCAAAGTGAACCCGAAACTGGCCGGATGGTTTGTCGGTCAGGTGATGAAGGCGACCGGTGGCAAGGCCAACCCGAAGGCCGTCAACGAATTGGTCAGCAAAAAGCTGGGTTCGTAAATCTTCGGGTTTGCACGTCGCGCACGACCCACAGTGTGCATTTTGTACATAACGAAAAGTTAACCGCTCGGCCCCGATTTCGGGCTGAGCATCTGCTTGACTCCTCAGCGGATTGCACCCTTTCATCCCCGACAATTGAGGTGAGGTAACATGCAGAAAAGATTTGATCAGGAACTCGAAGACCGGCTGGTCCGGTATGCGGCGATCGACAGTCAGAGCGATGAGACGTCGCCCTCGACCCCAAGTTCGGACATCCAGCTGAACATGCTGAACCTGCTACGCCAGGAACTGACCGAAATCGGCGCGCAGGATGTTGAATTAACAGGTGACAGCGTTGTTGTCGCCACTATCCCCGGAACTGTTCCCGGCCCCACAATCGGGTTTCTGGCCCATGTCGACACCGCCCCGCAGTTCAATGCCGCCGGCGTCAAGCCGCGCGTGATCAAGGGGTACAATGGTGGCGAGATCACCTTTCCCGACGACCCCGATCTGGTCCTGTCGCCGGAGGAGCACCCCTATCTCGCCGAAAAGATCGGGCACGATCTGATTACTGCATCAGGCACCACCTTGCTGGGTGCGGATGACAAGGCGGGCGTCTCGATCCTGATGACCATGGCGCGGCATCTGATTGAAAACCCTGATATTCCGCACGGGCCGATCCGCATCGCGTTTACCCCCGATGAAGAGATCGGGCGCGGTGTTACCGAACAACTACCCAAGGATCTGGGCGCTGATTTCGCATACACTCTGGATGGTCAGGAAGTTGGCGAAATCGAATATGAGAGCTTTTCGGCCGACCGTGCCGTGATCCGGATCGAGGGCGTCTCGATCCACCCCGGGCTGGCGAAGGGAAAAATGGTCAACGCAGCCCATCTTGCAGCTAAGATCGTGCAGACTTTGCCGCAGGCGACGATGACGCCCGAGGTCACAGATGATCGCGAAGGGTTCATTCACATTACCGATATGAATGGCGGCTCCTCCGAGATGGAGATCAAGCTGATCCTGCGCGACTTCGAGCTGGACGCATTGCAGGCGCAGGGCGATCTGGTGCGGCAGGTCTGCGCCGCCGTGCAAGCCACCGAGCCACGCGCGGTGATCGAGTGCGAGATTTATCCGCAGTACCGCAACATGCGCTATTGGCTGGAAAAGGACATGACCCCGGTTGATCTGGCCCGCGACGCCTGCCGCGACATGGGGATCGAGCCTGTGTCTGTTCCGATCCGGGGCGGCACTGACGGGTCGCGCCTGACCGAGTTCGGCACCCCATGCCCCAATATCTTTACCGGGATGCAGTGCATTCACGGCCCGCTGGAATGGATTTCGGTGCAGGACATGGCCGTCGCGACCGAGTTGTGCCTTTCCGTGGCGACCAGGGCAGCGCAGAAACCGGGCAACAGTGGCGGCTAAAATCCGACATCGGGTCGACGTCTCTTTCGCCCGGCGGTCAACGTGATAACCTGTCCGCTACAGGCATTTCAGGAACGGTTGATGCAGCGCTACGAATACAAAGTTGTCCCCGCCCCGCAAAAAGGCACCAAGGCCAAGGGCGTGAAAACGCCCGAGGGGCGGTTTGCCAATTCGGTCGAACAATTGCTGAACGAGATGGGTCAGGACGGCTGGGAATACCAGCGCGCCGAGTTGCTGCCCAGCGAGGAACGCTCGGGCCTGACCGGATCGACGACCCACTGGCGCAATGTGCTGGTGTTCCGCCGCGCGTTCGAGGCTGAGGTCGCCCCGGTTCCCGTCCCGAGCCCGACAGAAACGCCCGAAGGCGTTCCGCTGGCCCACCCGATCCCGGGACCGGATACGGTGAAGGCGCCCGAGCCGGATGCGGTTCAGGCCCCGGGACCTATTTCAGCCGAGGTGGATGAGCCGCCCCTGACCTTGCAACGCGGCGAAAAAGCCGACGAAGATTCCAAGTAACAAGCATCAAGACCAGACGGTTCGAAAGGTGTGGTTTTGATGGCACGGATTTGACCGACAGGACTGAGACGGTCATCCGATTCAGGGTTCCGGTCGTATCTTTAAGAGATATTTTTTTGACACCCAGAAGGACCCCGTGCTGCGATGAAACCCCGCACAGCTTGTCTTTGTCTTTTTGCCGCCATCGCATGCCAGTTCGCGTTGCCCGCCGTCGCACAACAACGGTTAGGCTGGGTCAGCCAGATCGACGGGTTGGCCGCCTATCAGGGCAGCGCCGATCTGGATCAGGGCGGCGACTTCAGCGCGACGCGGTCGTTCCTGCGGGCTACGGGGCTGTATTATTTTGACAGCGCTACTTCGCTCGGTGTTTCGGTAAGTTATGGGCAACTGGATTACGATTTCAGCGCAGCGGACAACCAGCCATGGAACGATATCCGCGACATCCGAGTTTCAACCCCGCTTCGGTTTCAGGCCGGGCAAAGGGCCAGCGTGTTCGTATCGCCTCAGATCAGATGGGACTACCAAAGAGGTGCCGCATCTTCGGATGGGCGCACATACGGTGTTTTTGCGGGCGTCGCATGGCAGATGAGCGAAAGCTTGACCATCGGCCCGGCATTTGGGGCCTTCTCGCAACTGGAAGATAGCGGTGTGGATGTCTTTCCCGCGTTGTTGGTGGATTGGGACATCAATGATCGCTGGAACTTGAACACCGGATCCGGAATCGGAGCTACGCGAGGGCCGGGGCTGACATTGAGCTATGCGGTGAATGAAGATTTCAGCCTCTCGCTTTCGGCACGTTCCGAGAAAATCCGCTTCCGGCTAGACGACAACGGGCTGGCTCCAAGCGGGATTGGTGAAGATCAGAGCATCCCGGTGGTTGCGTCCCTCAGCTATGACCCGAATCCCGGCGTGTCAGTAACCGTCTTTGCAGGGGCCGAGTTCGACGGCCGACTGACGCTGGAGGACGAGAACGGTAACGAAATCAGCCGTCAGAACTATGACACGGCTCCTCTGGTCGGTCTCGCCTTCCGGCTGCGGTTCTAAGCGCAATCAGACACCGATATCCAATGCCAGCGCATGAATGCGCGGAACCACATCGCCCAGCGCCTTGTGCACGGCACGGTGACGGGCAACGCGGGACTGGCCTTCAAACGCGGCTGCGCGGATGCGGACGTTGAAGTGGCTCTCGCCCCCGTCCTGATATCCGGCATGGCCCCGGTGGCTTTCGCTGTCATCGACCACTTCAAGTTCGCGCGGGTCAAACGCGGCCTGCAGGCGGGATCGGATTTCTTCGGTCACGCTCATTTTTATGCTCATCGGCAAAATTTTTGCCGCCCCCCTCTTCTACTTTCGGCTGCTTAGACTAAACTGCTGCCTCCGAGTCGAAAAGATGTGTTCGTAAGGATCAGAGCATGACGAAATCAGACCCATTCGGATTCGATATGTCCGTTTCCAGCGCCAAGAAAAAGAACCCGCGCGGGCGTCGGGGCATGTCGGGTGCGTCTGAGACCTCGATGCGAATCTGCGATCACGAGGGTTGTGAAGAGGCGGGCAAGTTTCGGGCGCCAAAAGCGCCGGACGTTCTGGATGACTTCTTCTGGTTCTGCCAGCAGCACGTGCGCGAGTATAATCAGAAGTGGAATTTCTTCGACGGCACCACCGAGGCCGAACTGAATGCGCAGCGGTCCAAGGACAAGGTGTGGGAGCGTGAGACCAAACCCATGGGTGACCCCGAGGCGCGCGCCTGGGCCCGGCTGGGCATCGAGGATCCCCACCAGGTGCTGGGCGCCAACGGTACACAGAACAAGGGCCGTACATCAGGCGGCGGCGGGCGTCGCCTGCCCCCGACCGAGCGCCGTGCGATCGAGATTCTGGAAGCCAATGACAGCTGGTCAAAGGCCGAGGTGCGCAAGGCGTACAAGAAACTGATCAAGGTGCTGCACCCGGATATGAACGGCGGCGACCGCAGTCAGGAGGAGCAGCTGCAGGAGGTTGTCTGGGCCTGGGATCAGATCAAGGACAGCCGGAACTTCAAATAGACCGGCATCCGGTTGGCCCTGCCGCAAACAATGACGACAGGACCAGAACGGATCTGGCGCGTCAAACAATCATTCCGGAACGTAGCGCGGATAGGTCGATTTGCTTTGCGCGGCAAAGTCCAGATCAATCTCGACCGTGGCAAAGGGATTGTCAGGGTCGGTGGTGGCCAGCACGTTTCCTTCGGGGTCGATCACCCAAGCCAGACCGCCTGCGTCGGGGGCTTCTCCGACAGGGGCCCACAGGTTGGACGACAGGCAATAAGCACCGGAACACACGGCCGAGGCCTGACCGCCGGCCAGCCATTTTTCGACAGAGCCGTGCGGCGTCGCACGCGGGATGCATAACAGGTCGGCACGCGACGCCGCATAGTGGCGGGCCCATTCAAAGAACCACATCTCGGTACAGATCTGAACGCCGACGCGCATCCCCAGAACACGGGCCAGATCAAAGCTTTTGGGTCCGCGATCATACCAGCTGTGCTCATGATAACCCGGTTCATCCGGCAAATAGTATTTCTCATGCACCGGCGCTGCGTTGTCGGTTTCAGCGGTCCAGACATAGGCCTGATTGCGGCGGCTGCCGGCGGCGTTGACAATCGGGCGGGTTCCCATCGCGCCGCGAACGCCCAGTTTCGAAAGCTGCGAAATCCTGTCGTCATGCGCCGCAACGGAGGCAGCCCAGCGCCCGGCATCCGGCGTTGCGTCATGCGCTAGCCAGTCGAAAAAACACATCTCGGGCAGCAGCAAAAAATCTGTTCCGGCAGCTTGGACATGATCGGCCAGACCCGACAGGTACTGGTCCAGTTGTGATGAGCGCGGGTCGAGTTGGCAAACGGTGACTTTCACGGCTGCGGTCCTTGGACATGGTTGATATTGCGGATCAGCATGACTGCACCGGAATTGGCGTAACAGCCAGGGAATGGTATCGTTTCGATAGATCTTTAACGATTTGACAGCCATTTTGACGAAAGCGAACACAAGGCATGGACAATATCGATCGGGAACTGCTGCGGCTTCTGAGTGGGGATGCCCGTCGTTCGGCCGCCGAACTGGCGCGTGAACTGGGCGTGTCGCGGGCCACGATCCAGAACAGGGTCGACAAGCTGAAGGCGAACGGCACGATCGCGCGGTTTACGGTGGAACTTGGGGGCTTGGTTGAAAATGCGCTGGTCGATGCACTTGTGCTTTTGAAGCTGGCACCGGGGGACAGCAGACGGATCATCGACCAACTCAGGAGAATTCCCGAAGTTCAGTCGCTTGGCTCCGTGAACGGTGTGTTCGATCTGGTTCTGGAATTGCGCACCTCCTCGCATCAGCGTCTGGACACGGTCCTGATGGATATCCGCCGCATGCCGATGGTGGCCGAAACCAACAGCTGCATCCGCCTTAATCCTTTCAAATGAAGCAAGTGCCCGCAGCGAAATACCTGCCCGATGTCGCAGGTGGACAAGCCTAAAGGTCCGATTCGATCGTCTGATCACCGCATGGGAAACGATCACCTGTACGACAATCTTCTGCGCCTTTCGCGCGACGCCTATCGCGGCAATCGTGAATTGACGGCCTTTGCGGCGTTTCCGGATGACATCGAACGGCAGCCGATCACGCCATTACACCGCCCCTGCGGTGACGTTCTGCGCAACGAAACCGGTTTGTCATCCCAACACTATGGCGATCTGCAGGATGCCATCATTGCCGCCGGTCCGGCGGCTGTCTGGCGTGAAACCTACAAGGGCACCAATATCGGGGACCGGTTCCTGCAAAATTTCGGATGCTATTCCATCATCGGCAAAGGCGGGCCGTTCACCTCGCGGCAGTTGTGGCTGTGGGTCGTCCATATGCCAGCCAGACTGTATTATCCATGGCACCATCATCCGGGGGAAGAGGCATATTTGGTCGTGTCCGGGTCGGCTGTTTTCAAGCGGCAGGGATGCCCCGACGAAACCCTGCGCGAAGGCGGTACTGTACTGCACCAAAGCAACCAGCCACACGCGATGGAGACATTGGACGCGCCGGTCCTGTGCCTTGTCGCGTGGCGAAACGGGTTTGACACACCGCCTGTTCTGACGCCTCGAAGTGATAGCCGTGTGGCTTGATCACGCGCAGGGTTCCGGCCAGAGGCTTCGGTTTTCTGGCGCATCGGGCTTGGGCAAACCGGGTGTGGGGCAACTCCTCGCTTGAAAGCGCTTCGGGACTGAGGCAGTAGGTCGTGACCCGCCGCGTTTGAAAGGCTGAGATGCTATTCAGTTCCGTTCCGTTTGTGTTTGTTTTTCTGCCTCTGAGCCTTCTTGGGTTCTACGCAGCCGCAAGACTGCGCAATGCGGATGTGAAACTCTTGTGGATCGCGGCTTGTTCGCTGTTTTTCTATGCCTATTGGCGGCTGGATTACCTGCCAATTCTCTTGGGATCGGTCTGCGTCAACTTTCTTGTGGCCCGGGCCATTCGGCACAAGATGGCGGCGCAGGGGCAGGACGGCGCGGCGTGGGGGCTGCTTGTCGCGGGCATACTGTTCAACCTTGGTCTGCTTGGATTCTTCAAATACCTTGGATTTGCCGTCGGTATCCTGAATGACGTCACGGGGTCCTTCATCCAGCCGCTGAGCATCGCGTTGCCGCTGGCGATCTCCTTTTTCACTTTTCAGCAAATCGCATTTCTGGTGGACAGCTACAAGCGGATCGCGCGGCCGACGCGGTTTCTGAACTATCTGGTGTTTGTCACCTTCTTCCCGCAGCTCATCGCGGGACCCATCGTGCATCACCATGAGATGATGCCGCAGTTCAAATCGCCTTCGATCGGGATTTTGCGATGGAAAAACCTGTATGTCGGGATAGTGATCTTTGGCATCGGGCTGTTCAAGAAACTGGTCGTCGCAGATCAACTGGCGGTCTATGCGGATCAGGGTTTTGCCGATTACGCCAACCTGACCGTTCTGGACGCCTGGGTTGCGACATTGTCCTACACCTTCCAGCTGTATTTCGACTTCAGCGGTTATACAGATATGGCCATCGGTGCAGCGCGGATGTTCGGCATCCGCCTGCCGCAGAACTTTAACTCGCCCTACAAATCCCTGTCGGTTCAGGATTTCTGGCGCAGGTGGCACATGACGCTGTCGCGTTTTCTGCGCGACTATGTCTATATCCCGCTGGGCGGCGGCCGCCGGTCGTCCGCGCGGGTGTCGGCAAACCTGTTCACAACCTTTCTGCTTGGCGGTATCTGGCACGGCGCAGGCTGGACCTTTGTGATCTGGGGTGCCATTCACGGCGCTGTTCTGGTGGCCGAGCGCTATCTGGCCCGACTGAAGGTCCGCCTGCCGAATCCGGCCCGCTGGGCAATTACCTTTTTGATCGTGCATTGCGCCTGGGTCTATTTCCGGGCCGACAGCGTGGCGCAGGCCAACAGCATTCTTCGAACAATGTTTGGCCAGGGTGCATCGAACTCCGGCAGCAGCCATGTGGTGATCATCGACAGCGACACTGCGGCGGTTGCTATTCTTGCCGCGTTCTTCGTGGCGCTGGCCCTGCCCAACACGAACCAGTTTGTGCGCAACCTCAACCCGCAATGGAAAACCGTTTTCGCCGGGATGGCCTTTGGCACCGCCTGCACGGCGATGCTGGCCACACGCAGCGACGTTTTCCTTTATTTCAACTTCTGAGGAACAGGCCGGATGATGTACCGCAATCGTTTCCTTCTGGTCAGCGCCATCGCGGCGGTTGTGTTCCTGTTTCTGCCCGTCACCACCCTGCTGGCGCGCCTGCAGGTGCAGGACGGGCCGATTGTGCCGGAAGACCCGCGCGCATTATGGTCCGTGAACAATGCCGAAGGCATGCTGGCTCTGGGATTGTGGTCCTGCTGCAGCGTCTCACTGGACACCGATCAGGTGGTGATCGGGCAGTCGGGCTATCTGTTTCTGGGCAACGGTCACAATCGTGTGATCGACAGAACGTCGGGCCGGAAGATGCCCGATGCCAGGGCTGTTGAGGGCTGGGCGGATCATATGTGGCAGCTCTCGGACTGGCTGCAGGCGCGGGGTTCGGATTTCCTGCTTGTGATCGCGCCGAACAAGCATACGATCTATCCGGAATTTCTGCCGCCCGAAGTGGCACCAGCGGACATTACCGGCACGGACATGTTTATTGAGGCCGCGCGTGAACAAAATCTGCCGCTGCTGGATTTGCGCACCCCGATGACGGGACTGAAGGCCAGCGCTCAGGCCTACCTGAAAACCGATACGCATTGGACAAACCTGGGGGCCGCGCGAGGGTATGAAGCGACTTTGGAGGCCCTTGGGCCCGACTATGATCCGATTGCCTACACGGCAGAGGAACTGGAACATACATCGGGTGATCTGGCCAATCTGCTGAAAGTTCGGGATTTGCTGGGCCACCGCCATGAAACGGAATATGCAATCGGATTTGAGAATTTGGTGGTCTGCGCAGGTGCAACTCCGTTCATCGGAAGCGTACCTGACATCTGTACGGCAGAAGCCGGCGACGGAGGGGGTTTTGAGACGACATTTGCGCCTGCCGCCATAAATCCCGGCACCGCGTTGCTAATCTGCGATTCATTCTGCGAGGCGAACATCGCGCTTTATCGCAGCACGTTCCGGATTGTTCACAAGGTACAATGGCAGGATCTTTTAGATCGGAACATGGCGGAACAGATCGATCGCCTGCAGCCCGATGTGGTCATTTTCCAACTTGTCGAACGAAACCTGTTCGAGCCTCGCCTGCACCTGCAATAGGTTGAAAGGCCCGCCGGATAGGGGCCACCGGATTGTGATACCCACGATTTATGGTCAGTTTCAAAGAAACATCCGGCCAGCTAAAGGAACGGGCGGCTTTCCCTTGCCCTTGTCCGCTATATGTTGCACCACACACGGGTTCAAACCCGGAGAGCGGGGCAAAGGATAAGGACAAGGCGCATGGCTGACGGATCGATCGATATCAACGCAAAACCAACCGAAGACATCTCGGTCCGTGACGTATTTGGAATTGACAGCAATATGGCGGTCAAGGGGTTCGCCGAGCGCAGCGACCGCGTTCCGGTGATCGACCCGACCTACAAGTTCGACCCCGAAACCACGCTGGCGATCCTGGCGGGCTTTGCCCATAATCGCCGTGTGATGATTCAGGGCTATCACGGCACCGGCAAGTCGACCCATATCGAACAGGTCGCCGCCCGCCTGAACTGGCCCGCCGTGCGCGTGAACCTCGATAGCCATATCAGCCGGATCGACCTGATCGGCAAAGACGCGATCAAGCTGCGCGACGGCAAGCAGGTCACCGAGTTCCACGAGGGCATCCTGCCCTGGGCGCTGCGCAACCCCGTTGCCATCGTGTTCGACGAATACGATGCGGGCCGCGCGGACGTGATGTTCGTGATCCAGCGTGTACTGGAGCATGACGGCAAACTGACCCTGCTGGACCAGAACGAGATCATCACTCCGAACCCGAACTTCCGCCTGTTTGCCACAGCAAACACGGTTGGTCTGGGTGACACCACCGGCCTTTATCACGGCACGCAGCAGATCAACCAGGCGCAGATGGACCGCTGGTCGCTGGTTTCGACCCTGAACTACCTGAGCCATGATGCCGAGACCATGATTGTGCTGTCGAAGGCACCGCACTACAACACCGCCGAGGGCCGCAAGACCGTCAGCCAGATGGTGACCGTTGCTGACCTAACCCGGACGGCCTTCATGAATGGCGATCTGTCCACGGTGATGAGCCCGCGGACCGTGATCAACTGGGCCCAGAACGCTGAGATTTTCCGCAATGTGGGTTACGCTTTCCGCCTGTCGTTCCTGAACAAGTGCGATGAGTTGGAGCGCCAGACCGTGGCCGAGTTCTATCAGCGCTGTTTCGACGAGGAACTGCCCGAGAGCGCGGCGAGTGCGAGCCTGGGGTAAGCACCTGAACTGCGCCCGTTTCGGGCGCAATGCCTCCGGCGGGGATATTTTTGGCCAGATGAAGGCGGATCCGTTATTGTTTTCCAGGCCGGGCTGGTCACTTTGATGAGGGCTTAAGGACATGGCACAGAAGAACGACAACCCCGCCGATCCTTTTAAGAAGGCCTTGGCCGAGGCCACCAAGGTGATGGCCGACGATCCCGAGCTTTCGGTCAGCTATACGGTCGACCCGTCGGGCCTGTCCGGCGAATCGATGCGATTGCCGCAGGTCTCTCGTCGCATGACACGGGAAGAGGTGTTGCTGGCGCGCGGCACGGCGGATGCTCTGGCGCTGCAGCGGCGGTATCATGACGATGCGACCCATGCGCGTTATGCGCCTCCGGGCGATATGGCGCGGGATCTTTATGAGGCGATGGAAGTTGCCCGTTGTGAAGCGATGGGCGCACGGGACATGCCCGGGACTGCCAGCAATATCGATGTCAAGATCAGCCACGAGGCGATCCGGCGCGGGTATGACCAATGCAAGCAGCCCGCCGATGCGCCCTTGTCGGTAGCGGCGGGCTATCTGATCCGGCACCTTGCGACGGGGCGTGATCTGCCGCCAGCGGCTGAGAACATCATGAACCTGTGGCGCGGATTCATCGAGGAACAAGCTGGCGGCGTGCTGGAGAACCTTGACGAGGTGCTCTCGGACCAGGCCGAATTCGCCAAGTTCGCCCGCCAGATGATCAAGGATCTGGGCTATGGCGACCAACTGGGCGACGACCCGGATGAGCTGGACGACGAACAGGAAGATCAGGCCGAGGACGACGCCGAGGAACAGCCCGACCCCGACAGCACCGGGCAGGACGATCAGGACGAGCAGGACGCCGACGCCACCCCCGAACAGACGCAGGAAGAGCAGCAGGATCAGTCTCAGGCGCAGGTCTCGATGGACGAGATGGCCGAGGATGAGATGGGCGAAGAGGCCGAGATGCCCGATGGCGAGGCCCCGCTGGAGCCGCCTGCGCCGCCGCCCGCGTCTGAAGCGGATCCCGACTACAAGGTTTACCTGAGCACCCATGACGAGGAGATCGCCGCCGAGGATCTCGCGGAACCGGCCGAGTTGGAGCGGCTGCGGGCCTATCTGGATCAGCAGCTGGAGCCTTTGAAAGGGGCGGTTTCGCGCCTGGCCAACAAGCTGCAGCGCCGGTTGCAGGCGCAGCAGAACCGGTCCTGGGAGTTTGACCGCGAGGAAGGCATTCTGGACGCGGGCCGTCTGGCGCGGGTGGTGGCGAATCCCACGACGCCGCTGAGCTTCAAGGTCGAAAAAGACACCGAGTTCCGCGACACCGTGGTGACGCTGCTTTTGGACAACTCGGGCTCGATGCGCGGGCGTCCGATCTCAATCGCCGCCATCTGTGCCGATGTTCTGGCGCGGACGCTGGAGCGCTGCAATGTGAAGGTCGAGATTCTGGGCTTTACCACGCGGGCATGGAAAGGCGGTCAGGCGCGTGAGGCCTGGCTGAACGATGGACGCCCGCAGCAGCCGGGGCGCCTGAACGATCTTCGCCATATCATCTACAAGGGTGCGGATGCCCCGTGGCGTCGCGCGCGGCCCAATCTGGGTCTGATGATGAAAGAAGGCCTATTGAAGGAAAACATCGACGGCGAAGCCCTGGAATGGGCACATCGCCGGATGCTAGCGCGGCGCGAACAGCGCAAAATCCTGATGGTGATCTCAGACGGTGCGCCGGTTGATGATTCAACTCTGAGCGTTAACCCTGCAAATTATTTGGAAAAACACCTGCGTGACGTGATTGCGATGGTGGAAAAACGCAAGATGGTCGAGTTGCTGGCCATCGGTATCGGCCATGACGTGACCCGGTACTATGACCGGGCCGTAACTATCACGGATGTCGAGCAGTTGGCAGGTGCCATGACCGAGCAGTTGGCGGCGCTGTTTGACAGCGATCCGCGCGCACGGGCGCGTGTTATGGGGATGAAGCGGGCCAGCTGAAATGAACCCAAATGGGCCGGAACCAACGCCGCACGGTGCTTAACGCCGCGCGGCGTTTTTCGTGTGCGGTCTTTTCTTTCTGTTTACGGGCTTTGCGTTCCTTAGCGGTGGGGCAGCGGTATTTCCCGACCGGGTTTTGCAACAGGTCTAAATCAAATTGCGGCATCATGGTCCGATCCTCTAAAGTTAATGCACACAGTCTGGTTGATCCACGAACCCTACGCTTGAAGATCGGCTTTGGATTATCCTTAGAAAGTCCTGAATTTCTGCCGAGCCTTGCGGGATGCATGAAGCTCGGGTGATATTCGGGCATGCGTTATGTGTTTACTGACTGCGTTTTGGATGCCGATGCGCATGTATTGATGCGCAATGAAGCGCCCGTGGCGGTGGAGCCTCAGGTATTTGACCTGTTGCATCTGCTGATCCAAAGGGCTGGTCAACTTGTCAGCCGGGATGAGATTGTCGAAGTGGTCTGGAACGGTAGGATCGTGTCAGACTCGGCGATAAGCGCGCGGATTGCGGCCGCGCGGAAAGCGGTTGGGGACGACGGGAAATCTCAGGCTGTCATTCAGACCATTGCCCGGCGCGGATTGAAATGGGTGGCGGACGTCACGCCCGATGACTTACCGGTTCAAACTGATCCAATATCTGATCAGCGCATCCGCTATACACAGACCCCGGAAGGCCAATCATTGGCATATGCGGTGACAGGATCGGGCTCGCCGGTGGTTCGGGGCGGATACACCACCACCGACCTTGAAGCGGAATGGAATACACGCTCGGAACGAACGTTGTTTGAGGCGGTCGGGGAACACCATTCCCTTTTGCGCTTTGACCCCATCGGGTTTGGTCGGTCGGACCGCGCGCTGGACGTGTTTTCCTTTGACAAACTGGCCGAGAATCTGATGACAGCAGCTGACGCGGCGGGATTTGACCAGTTTTCTCTTTATTCCGAATCCGGCGGCGTTTTGGCGGCAGTTCGTGTCGCCGCAAAGCACCCGGACCGCGTGCGCCGGCTGGCCATAGCAGGCGGATATGCCGAAGGGCGCGGCCGCCGCGCCCCGGAAATGGTCTCGGATGCGTTGCGGTCGCTGGCCGCGGAAGGATGGAGTTCTCCGGAAATCAGTTTCGTGTCCGCCATGATGCTCAGTTATTTCCCCGAAGGTCCGCTGGACACCGTGCATGACATGGCGCGCAACATGATCAATGCGAGTTCCGAAAGTACCGTTCTGAAGGTCCGGGATGCCATTCACACTGAATCTGTTCTGCCACTTTTGCCGCATGTGCAATGCCCCACGCTGATCATCCATGCGCGGCACGACAATGTGCATCCTTTGTCCGAGGCCCAGAAACTGGCTGCCGGAATCCCCAATTCGGAACTGTTGGTTCTGGACACTGCCAACCATATTCCTCTGCCCGGCAATGCGGTGTGGGACGAGTTCCTGACGGCGTTGCTGAGTTTTCTGTCAGACTAAGCGCGCGGTTTTCCCGGCTGGACATTTCCGGCTGCACCGCCCACTTTTCGCGCAAACAGCCAGCGACAAACGAGACCCCCATGTTCCAGACATTCGAAGTGACCGCCCGCCCGGAACAGGGGCCGCCCAGGCTGGCGGCCTTGCGCAGTGAGATGGCTCAGGAAGGGCTGGGCGGATTTCTGGTTCCCCGCGCAGATGCGCATCAGGGGGAATATGTAGCGCCGCGCGATGAGCGTCTGGCCTGGTTGACCGGGTTCACCGGATCGGCCGGGTTCTGTGCCGCGCTGAAAGACGTGGCGGGTGTATTCATCGACGGGCGCTATCGCACGCAGGTCAAGGCGCAGGTCGCGGATGTGTATTCTCCGGTTCCCTGGCCCGATATCGGGTTGGCCGCCTGGCTGAAAGAACAGCTGCCACAGGGCGGCAAGGTCGGGTTTGACCCCTGGCTGCATGCCGTGGGTCAGATCACGAGCACGCAGAAGGATCTGCAGGGCAGCGGTATCGAAATGGTCCGCTGTCCGAACCTGGTGGACCGGATCTGGGCGGACCAGCCTGCGCCACCGATGAACCCGGTCAGCAAGCACCCGATTGAATTCGCGGGTGAATCCGCTGAAAGCAAGATCAGCCGCCTAGCCGAAGCGCTGCAAAAGGCGGGACATGCGGCTGCGGTGGTCACGCTGCCGGACTCGATCATGTGGCTGCTGAACATCCGGGGATCGGATATCGGGTACAACCCGGTGGCGCACGGGTTTGCGATTCTGCATGCCGACGGTGGAGTGGATCTGTTCATGGCCGCCAAAAAGCTGTCCGATGTTGCCGATCATTTGGGGCCTCGGGTGCGCCAGCACGAACCGGATGCGTTTTTGCAGGCCATAAGCGGGCTGGCTGGTTCGGTGCAGGTCGATCCGGCGACACTGCCGCAGATTGTTGCGGACGCTCTGGGCGACAGGATGGCCGAGGGGGGCGACCCCTGCGCCCTGCCCAAAGCGTGCAAGAACACTGCGGAAATCGCGGGCAGCGCCGAGGCCCATCTGCGCGATGCGGTCGCGGTGATCGAAACGCTGTGCTGGTTGGACGCGCAGCCCCCAGGCAGCCTGACCGAAACGCAGGTCGTCACCCGGCTGGAGGAAAACCGACGGCAGGACGCGGCACTGCGGGATATCTCGTTCGACACCATTGCGGGCACCGGGCCAAACGGCGCAATCATGCATTACCGGGTGACGACCGAGACAGACAGCCTGCTAAAGGATGGCCATATTCTGGTTCTGGACAGCGGAGGGCAATATCTGGACGGCACCACAGACATCACCCGAACCGTTGCGATCGGCACCACCGGTGACGAGGAAAGCGCCTGCTTCACGCGCGTGTTGAAAGGCATGATTGCCATGTCCATGCTACGCTGGCCCGTCGGGCTGTCCGGGCGCGACATCGAATGTGTGGCGCGCGCGCCGCTGTGGTCCGCGGGGCAGGATTTCAACCACGGCGTGGGCCACGGCGTCGGTGCCTATCTGAGCGTGCACGAAGGCCCGCAGCGCCTGTCCAAGGTCAGCCATGTTGCGCTGGAACCCGGTATGATCCTGTCAAATGAGCCGGGGTACTACCGGGAAGGTGCCTTTGGTATCCGGATCGAGAATCTGGTGGTTGTGGAAGAAGCCCCCTCGCTGCCCGGTGGTGATACCGAACGGGCGATGCTGAACTGGCGTACGCTGACCTTTGTGCCTATCGACCGGCGGTTGATCGTCGCCGACATCTTGTCCCCGCAGGAACGGGCATGGCTGAACGAGTATCACCGCGAAGTTGCGGAAAAAATCAGGCCAAGGCTGGGCCATGACGCGCAACTGTGGTTGGATGCCGCAACCGCGCCGGTGTGACATCCGGCTGTTACATAGACTGGGCAGAGGAAAGGCCCCGACGCGACAAAAGAAGGAGCAGACATGACCGACCACATAACAATCCGCAAGGCGCCTGGAAAATGGAGCGTTCGGTCAGGTGGCGCGATTCTGGGCGAAACCACGGGCGCGCTGGAGTTGCTTGAGGGGAATCTGGATCCGGTGATCTATTTCCCACGCTCCGATATCGCGATGGTCTTTCTGGACCAGACGGATAAAGTCACCCACTGCCCGCACAAAGGCGACGCCACGCATTTCTCGATCGTCAACAAATCCTCGACAACCGAAAACGCCGCGTGGAGCTATGAAGACCCGATCCCGGCGGTGGTCGAAATCAAGGGCTATCTGGCGTTCTATCCGCTGGATTCGGTGAAGGTCGAACAGTTGTAGAACCATCCGGTGTTGAGAAGTCAGTCGAAGCCGACAGTTGCACCAAGTGATGGCAGGCCGGATCACCCCTCGGCGGGTTGCACGGCCCGCTGATAGAGATGCCATGTTGTGTGGCCAAGGATCGGCAGGGTGAAGATCAGTCCCAGAAACGCCGGGACAAGCGACAACAGCATGGTGACCGAGATGATCGCCGCCCAGCCAAGCATGACCACGGGGTTTTCCGTGACGACGCGAATGGACGTGATCATGGCAGAGACGAAATTGGTTTCCCGGTCAAGCAGCATGGGCATGGCGATGACGGTCACCGTGAACAAGGCAGCCGACAGAAATGCGCCGACGCAGGTGCCAACGGCCAGGAAAGTCCAGCCCTGCGGTGTGAAGAACACGGTGTTCAGAAACCCGTCGAAATCCGAGAAAGATGCATTCTGTAGGATGATCGCCAGCCATAGACGGACCTGATAAATCCACACCCAGAAAATGAACAGGGTGACAAAGGCCATCCAGCCCATTTCGCGCTTGCGTTGGTTGGCCATGACGGTGAGGATTTCAGACCAGCCGAAACTCTCGTCGTTCTGCATCCGGCGGGACATCTCATACAGCCCGGCGGCAGCAAATGGCGCGACCAGAGGGAAGCCGACGACCGCTGGAATGATCATCCAGATCTTGCCAAGCCAGACCAGGCTCCAGACAAACAGGATGCCGAATACCGCATAGAAAAGGCCAAAAAAGCCACTCATGAAGGGGCGGGCCAGAAAATCGGAAAAGCCGGCCTTCAGGGACGCGGTGATATCTTCCGCAGTGACCTTGTTGATCCTGGGCATGGCCTGCGGCGGCGTCAGATTGTCCGGTGGCGTGGAACCCGCAGTCTTGGATGTCATGACACTCCTCCCAAAGCAGCTGCACCGTTCTGGTCCGCTTCCAAACAGACCCAACGGAGAAACAGACATCCCTCCTCTGCGATCAAGTTTGCATCAGGTGCGGCACAAGGGCAAGAAGCGAGTATTTTGGCCAATTGTTCGCAGGGAATGCGGAAAATCAGCAATTTCGCGTCAAGGGTCGCCGGTTCCCATGGCCTGCGTTATACGTGAGGGCTATGCAACCGCCCGGAACCCTGCCTTTGTGTTGCCTTGGGGATAGTCCATGTCGGGTTCCGGCAAGCCCAGCCCCCTGCACAAAGGCCCCCAGCCGGACCCAAGCGGCAGGTCGATAAGCCGTTCGGTAGGCACTTCGTTTCGGACCCTGGCGATCGTGTCCTCGTAAACAGACAGAACATGCGCCTTGTCCTGGATGTTTCCGCCGAAAACCCCTTCGGTTATCACGCTGGTTCCCAGACCGCCGACATCCGTGCCCGATAGCAGCGCTGTCTGAATCGTATTGGTGAAACTGTTCCACCAGTCTTCGGCGGGCCGGTGGGTCAGCACCACTTTGGCATCCGGGTAGAAGGCCATCGTTTCGCGCCAGTAGGCGGCTGATGGCCAGTTCACGGCGCTGTTGTATCCTTCAAACAGCGAGGGCCAGTCCGGTGTTGCCCCGTTTGCGAAAGCGATCCAGCGTTCCCGCTGCGTTTCGCTGTCCATGACCTCGTACATGTGGTGCGTCGGTCCGAGCCCAAGGGCTTCAAGCGCCCGCTTGAGGCTTTCCGTTCCTGTCCGTCCAAATCCGGCTCCGATCACTTTCAAAGTCATGTTCATCCTCCGGTCTGTTGCAATGCATCCCGTGACGGGTCTGCTTGCCTAAGGATGTCCGGATGTGTCAGATTGAACAATCAGATCAATCCGTTTCATTGCATTGAATTTTTCAAACACACGTAGACAGGGTTCCGATGTCCACAGCGCCAGAAATACTCTCGCTCGATTTCGCGGCGCTTCGTACGCTGAAGCTGGTGTACACGCACCGCTCATTCGCAAAGGCCGCGGCCGAGCTGGGCATGAACCCGTCTTCGGTCAGTTACACGATCGAACGTGTCAGAAAGGCAGCGCAGGATCCCCTGTTCGTCAAACAAGGCGGGGGGATAGCACCCACGCACCATTGTCATCGGCTCATGGACCGGGTGGAGCACATGTTGGAAGAAGCCGAGCAGTTTCGCGACGATGAGGCATTCGATCCGAAGCAGTCCGAGGGAGAGATCCGGATCAACATCACCAGTTACGAAACGTTGCTTGTTTTGCCGCAAGTTGTTCGACGGCTCCGGCGCGAAGCACCAGCGATCCGGCTGATCCTGAACTATAACTACGGCCTTGCCAGCGACTTGTTGCTGAGTGGCAGCGCCGATATCTACCTCGGGCCGCAGAAAGTGTCGGACAGCGGGATTTACGGCGAAGAATACCTGAACCGCGAGCAGCATGTCTGCATGATGGATCCGTCACACCCGCTGGCAAAGAAAGAGGTCCTGGGGCTGGACGACATCAAGGAGATGAATTTCGTCCATTTCGAACCGCGCCCCGGCTGGCAGCAGGCGCCGGTTCGCTATGCCGCCGAACAGGGCATCAGCCTGCGGCGTTCGATCGTCAGCAGTGATGCGATATCCTTTGGCGAAATCATCGTGGGCACCGACCTGCTGGCCGCGTTGCCGTCACGGATGGCCCACCGGTTCAGGGACAGGCTTGCTCTGCGGCCCTTCGGTTTTGACACGGGCATGGCAGAGCATATGTACTGGACCGCTGCAACCGACCGGTCGAAACTGGCACGTTGGGTCCGGTCTGTGATCAAGGAAGAAGCGAGGAAAGCGCCAACCGGCTGAGCGGCAGCCGTTTCAGAAGACGCAGCGCAACGTACCGGCTTCCGCCTCGCTACGAATGCTCCTCGGCCGCTGTCGCCGCCAGCGCGCGGTTATACGCCTTGAGCGCATCTATTTGATAAAGCGCGCCGACCGGGGTTTCGACACCGTTATCTTCGATCAGAACCACCGGAATGCAGGGGATGTCATCGCGGTCGAAATAGGGCATCGCAGCCTCAAGCGTGGCGCTGGCCTGAATGCAGAAGCCCTGTTCAATCAACTCCTGCGCCTCGTCCCTGGTGATCGAGCGCGGATCTCCGAGCGGGCGCATCACGGCACCAGCGCGCAACATGGCCAGCAGGTAGGCCTGCGGCCCCGCGGCCAGATGCACATTGCGGCGCTCCAGTTGTGTCAGGAAGAAGGACCGGTCCACCAGGCGCGAAGCCAGCGCGGTGGACATCGAAACCGAGACCATCACCGCAAGGCCGATCTGCCAGTCTCCGGTCAGTTCGAACACGATCAGCGTGGTCGAGATCGGCGCGCCAAGCACCGCTGCCGCGACCGCGCCCATTCCGGCAAAAGCATAGAGCGTGTGGGTCCCCGATACGTCCGGCAGCAGGCCGGTGGCGATCAGGCCAAAGGCCAGCCCGGTCAGCGCGCCGATCATCAGCGACGGTGAGAACACACCGCCACCCATGCGGCCGCCCATGGTAATGGCGACCGCAACGGTCTTGAGAACGGCAAACAGGATTGCGGTGGTCAGCAGCAGGTCGCCGGTCAGGGCGCGGATCGTGGTCTCGTACCCGACACCGATGATATGCGGGAACCAGATCGCCATCAGCCCCAGCATCGCCCCAGATACCGCCGGCCGCAGCCAGCGCGGCAGAGACAGGCGGGTCTGGATGTGGTTGCCGATATCCTCGGCAAAGAAGATCGAGCGCATCAGCAGCAGAGAGACGAACCCGCAGATCAGCCCGAGGATCAGGAACGCGGGCAACTCCACATAGAATTGCAGCGATCCGGGGGTCTCCAGGACAAACTCGGTGACGTCACCATAGGCCAGACGGTTGATAACCGTCCCCGCGACCGAGGCAATAACGATAGGGGCGAAGGCATGGACCGCGAAATGGCGCAGAACCACTTCGAGCGCGAAAAGCGCACCCGCAATGGGGGCGTTGAAGCTGGCCGAGACGGCGGCGGCCACGGCACAGCCCAGCAGGTCGCGACCGGTGATGCCGTCCGCGTGGATGCGGTTGCTGACCCATGTTGAAATGACGCCCGCCATGTGAACCACCGGCCCTTCACGACCCGTCGAGCCGCCCGAGCTGAGCGTGATGAGCGAGGCGAGGAAAGACGCGATCCCGGCCTTGATCTCGACCCTCCCATCAGTGACTGCAGAACCTTCCATCACGTCCGCCACGGACCGGACACGCCCGTCATCGGTGAAAATGTGCAGGATGATACCGACAACCAGGCCACCGATGATCGGCGTGATCAGGATCAGGACCCAGGGCAGCTTTTCCACATGGCTGTGCAGCAGAAGAATATCTTCGGTGTTGTAGATATACGCCTGAAGTGCGGCGATGGCCTTGCGGAATCCCAGCGCCATGAAACCCGCCGCGATACCGATGGCCAGGGCAATGAACCAGAACTGAATCTGGCTGGGTCCCCGGCGGAGCATCACCCGCCATGCATCCTTGATCGCGGCCAGTGCCTGATTGAGCTGATTGCGCAGAACGGTGCGGGTCGACTGGGTCATTTGCCCTCGGAGGTCATCGTTCCCTCATTAGTAAGCCACGGTGCGTCCTTATAAAAGTGGGATAGCGACGGTTTGAGAACCGGAAAGCGGCAGATATGTCTCAGGCCTGCAACAAAGCGCGTGCGGCGGCGCGGGCTTCGTCCGTTATGGTGTCGCCTGCGACCATGCGGGCAATCTCATCCACCCGGTCCGGGTCGGCCAGCGGGATGACGGTGGACAGGGTTTGCCCGTCCGCAATCTGTTTCTGCACACGCCAGTGATGCGCGGCCCGCGCGGCCACCTGCGGCGAATGCGTCACGACCAACACCTGCCCCCCCTGCGCCAGTGCGGCCAGGCGGCGGCCAACCGCATCGGCAGTGGCACCGCCGACACCCCGGTCGATTTCATCGAAGATCATCGTGCGGGCGCTGTCATCACCGCTGAGGCAAACCTTGAGCGCCAGCAGGAAGCGGCTGAGTTCACCGCCGGATGCGATCTTGTTCAGCGGTCCCGAGGGCGCCCCGGGATTGGTAGCGACGGTGAAGGCCACTGCATCGGTGCCTTCGGGGCCGGGATCGGCTGGTGTGATTTCAGTCCGAAACACCGCGCGTTCCATTTTCAGCGGTGCAAGTTCAGCCATCACGGCCGCGTCGAGTTGCCCAGCCGCATTCCGACGCGTGCTGCTGAGCTGGGCTGCGGCGGCATCGTAGGCGGCCTGCGCGGCCTCGACAGCGGCACGCCTGTCGGCAAGGTCGGCATCTCCGGCGTCCAGCCGGTTCAGACGCTCACGCAGGGTGTCGGCGAAAGCGCCCAGATCGTCAGGCGCGACGTCGTGTTTGCGGGCCAGCGCGCGAATGGCGAACAGGCGTTCCTCGGTCTGTTCCAGTTCTGTCGGGTCGAAATCCAGCGCCTGAAGGCAGGCGTTGACGCCATCCTGCGCTTCGCCCAGTTCAATCATGGCGCGGCCGAGGGCGGCGATGGGCTCTTCAAGCTGGCCGCCGGCATGGTCCGACACACCTTCAAGCCAGCGCACCGCGTCGGCCAAAGCGCCTTCGGCGCCCTCGCCGCCCAACAGGGCAAAGGCACGGGCCACGTCGTCGCGGATCCGTTCGGCCCCCTGCATCATGCGGCGGCGGGCGTCGAGTTCGGCATCTTCACCCGGCTGAGGATCAAGCTGATCCAGTTCCGACACGGCGTGGCGCAGAAACTCTTCTTCGGCGCGCATTGCGGCCAGCGTGCCTTCGGTCTCGGTCAGCGCCTGGCGGGCGCGGGACATCTGTGACCAGGCCGCTCGGACGGCGCTAAGCTGATTCCCTGCCCCGGCATAGTCGTCCAGCAGAACACGATGCCCGCGCGGGTTCAGCAGGCCGCGGTCATCGTGCTGGCCGTGCAGTTCGATCAATGTCTCGGACAGCGCGCGCAGCACCTCGCCCGAGCAGCGGCGGTCATTGACCCACGCGGTTTTGCGGCCCTCGGCCGTGTTGACGCGGCGCAGGATCAGTTCTTCGCCGCCGGGCAGCCCGGCCTCGGCCAGAACGGCATGGGCGGGATGATCGGCTGGCAGTTCGAACTCGGCCACCACTTCTCCCTGTGCTGCCCCCTGCCGCACCAGTTCGGCGCGACCGCGCCAGCCCAGAACAAAGCCCAGAGAATCCAGCAGGATCGACTTGCCCGCACCGGTTTCACCGGTCAGCGCATTGAGACCCGGCTGGAAAGTCAGTTCCAGCCGGTCGATGATCAGCATGTCGCGAATATCAAGGGCGCGTAGCATCGGGTCCTACTGTCCCAACCCTATGGTCATGGCGATTACAACCACTGCCCTTTGATCGATTGACGGTAAACCTGGCTGAGCCAGTTGTTGCCACGGCTCTTGACTTTGAGGCCGCGCGAAGTCAGCAGGGTATAAGCGCTGTCGTACCATTCCGAGGACTGGTAGTTGTAGCCCAGGATCGCACCGGCCGACTGCGCCTCATCCACCAGTCCCAACGACAGGTAAGCCTCGACCAGACGATACAGCGCTTCGGCGGTGTGCGAGGTGGTCTGAAAATCCTCGACCACGACGCGGAAGCGGTTGATGGCGGCGGCGAAATGATCTTGACGCAGGTAATAGCGTCCGATCTCCATCTCTTTTCCGGCCAGATGGTCGAAGGCGAGATCGAATTTCAGCACCGCAGAGGTGGCGTATTCACTGTCCGGATAGACCTCGATCACCGTGCGCAGCGCCTGCAGCGCCTGAAAGGTCAGGCCCTGATCGCGGCCCACTTCGTCGATCTGGTCATAGTAGCTGAGCGCCAGCAGATACTGGGCATAGGCGGCATCTTCGTCCGTGGGATAGAAATCGATATACCGCTGAGCTGCCGCCCGGCTTTCTTCATAGTTCTCGTCGGTATGGAACGCGAAGGCCTGCATGATCAGCGACCGTTTGGCCCAGTCAGAATAGGGATAGAGCCGTTCGACTTCCGAGAAATACCACGCCGCATCGTCAGAACGGTTCTGCGACAGTTCGTATTCACCGCGCGTGTAAATCTGTTCGGGCGTGAAGCCTTCCAGGTTCTGGTCGCGGTCCGCGCCCCTTCTTCCGAAAAGTCCGCCATTGCCGCACGCTGCTAAAGTTGCTGCCAGAAGAATCGCCCCTGCGAACCTGACTGCCGCTTTGCTGCCCACCATTCCGCTCATCCTTGTCGTCTTGCTTAACGGGTTCTGACCCGGATTGTGCCATGGTCTAGCACAGAAAATTCCGGTGCAAAACGTCTTTAACGCTCTCTGTCGGAAATGTCGCCAGTGTTGATCCGCGGCATCTCGCGGACCGCCCAGATCAGGCGACTTCGGGGATTTCCGCCCAGATCAGGCCCTGACCGGGCAGTCGGGCCGCCTGTTCGGGGGTGCACAGCACGGGGCGCACGGCGCCGGGCGTCTCGAACAGCTTGCGCAGCAGCGTGTTGGTCATCGAATGACCGGACTTGTCGCCAGTGAAGTGGCCCAGAATCGGACCGCCCGCCAGATACAGGTCGCCCAGGGCATCCAGCATCTTGTGGCGTACGGCCTCATCCGCGCGGCGGAATCCGCCTGGTGTCAGAACGTCGGTGCCTTGAACAACAACTGCGTTGTCCAGCGTACCACCCAGCGCCAGGCCGTTTTCGCGCATCGCTTCGACATCAGTGCGGCGGCAGAACGTGCGGCAATCGCTGAGTTCGCGTGCGAACGAGCCGTTGCGCATATCCAGCGTCTTGGTCTGGTTGCCAATCGCGTCATCTTCGAAATCGATGTGGAAATCGATGAACAGCCCATTCGCCGGAGCGATCGAGGCGCTTGCGCCCTCGCGAGAGACGGTGACCGGCTTGAGCACTTCGTAGGCCAGAACAGGGCTGGCCTGACGGCGCACGCCCTTGGCCATGATACCGCGCACGAATTCGATGGACGAGCCGTCCATGATCGGAACTTCGGGACCATCAATCTCGACCAGCGCGTTGTGCACGCCGCAACCGGCAAGGGCCGCCATGATGTGTTCAACGGTTGAAACGGAAACACCGGCCTCATTCACCAGACGGGTGCAGAGCGGGGTCCGGTCCACCATGTCGTAGATGGCCGGGATCAGCGCATTGCCCAATTCGATATCCGTCCGCTTGAACCAGATGCCGTGACCGGCGGCTGCCGGCTTCAGGACCATCGTCGCAGGCTTGCCGCTGTGCAGCCCGGTGCCTGTAAACGTGACCGATGATTTGAGCGTGTGTTGCAAAACTGACCTCAGTGAGTGATGTCCAGCCTGCTTGGGCTGTGTTGGACACTCAGTTAAGGAAGCCGGCGATAAGGCTCAACTCACTCTTTGCAACCGATTGAAACATGGATGTTACAGATCGGCAAAACCCTGCTTACATTACAATAAGCACTTTATTTTAAACGAAAAAGGGCCGCCAAACGGCGACCCCTTGTCATCATTTTGTTACCGCGATCAGTTGGCCTGACGGCGCAGGAAGGCCGGAATTTCGATACGTTCCTGATCCGGATCTGCCTCTTCATGGGCAGGTGCCGTGGCGTCAGCCTGGCGCATGACCGGCTGTTGGCGGGTCGGTTGAGCGGGTGTATCGGCTGCATGACCGGTCATGCGGTCGATCAGCCTGTTGAAGCCGAAACGGGGCCGGTCATGAGCTTCCGCCCGCTGTGCGGGGGCCGCTTCTTCGACGTCCGCGCGGCTTGCCGCCGTGCGCTGTTTTGCCGATGGCACGTTCTGAACCGCCGCCTGCAGTCTCTGCAGGGCCTCGGGGGACGGAGTGCCGGCAGCAGCGGCGCGCGGTGCGACAAAGCTTTCCGGCGCGGGTTCCGCAACCTCGGGCTGCGGTTCAAATTCGGCCACGCGCGGCTGATAGGCGGGCGGCGGCAGGTCATCATCATCCTGTTCCGCCTGCGGCTGGAACTGAGGCTGGGACTGAACCGGCTCGTCAGCCGCTTCGAACAGCGAAGGTTCGGGGTTTACCTCAGCAGGCACCTGCTGTTCTGCGGCAACGGGCAGTGCTTCTTCCTGCGCCTGCTCTTCCGCGGAAACGGTGCGGGTCAGCGGTGCCGACATCGAACGACGCGCAACCGGAATTTCGGCCTGTTTGTCGGTTGCATCGATCCCAGTGGCCACGACGGACACGCGCATGCCGCCTTCCATCGCGGTATCGAGGGTCGAACCGACGATGATGTTGGCTTCGGGGTCCACTTCTTCGCGGATGCGGTTGGCGGCTTCGTCCAGTTCGAACAGGGTCAGGTCGTGCGAACCGGTGATGTTGATCAGCACGCCCTTGGCACCCTTGAGGCTGATTTCATCCAGCAGCGGGTTGGCGATAGCTTTCTCGGCCGCCTGTACCGCGCGATCTTCGCCGGTTGCCTCGCCGGTCCCCATCATCGCTTTGCCCATCTCGTCCATGACGGCGCGAACATCGGCAAAGTCGAGGTTGATCAGGCCCGGACGGACCATCAGGTCGGTCACGCCTTTGACGCCCTGATACAGAACGTCGTCGGCCATCGAGAACGCCTCGGTAAAGGTCGTCTTTTCATTGGCCAGACGGAACAGGTTCTGGTTCGGGATGATGATCAGCGTATCGACAACCTTCTGCAGCGCCTCAACACCGTCTTCGGCCTGACGCATCCGCTTGGCACCTTCGAACTGGAAGGGTTTGGTTACGACGCCGACAGTCAGCACACCCAGCTCGCGCGCGGCTTGCGCGATGATCGGAGCCGCGCCTGTCCCGGTGCCACCCCCCATGCCAGCGGTGATGAAACACATATGCGCGCCAGCCAGATGATCGACGATCTGTTCGATGCTTTCTTCGGCGGCGGCGGCGCCTACGGTCGGACGCGCCCCAGCGCCCAGGCCTTCGGTGACTTTCACACCCAACTGCACCCGCGCCGAGGACTGGCTTTGCTGCAGCGCCTGCGCGTCTGTGTTGGCGACCACGAAATCGACGCCGTCCAGCTGTTTTTCAATCATGTTATTGACGGCATTGCCGCCTGCACCGCCCACGCCAAATACTGTGATCCGAGGCTTCAGTTCGTCGTGCCCGGGCATCGAAAGATTCAATGTCATGCTCTGTCCGCCTGTTCTTATAACCCGCCAAAGCGGTGTTTTTCTTACCTATCCGCCTGTAATTCTACCGGTCATATCCACAAACGTCACGTCAAAAATCGCAGGAATCCACAAAATATGGAGGAAATAAGGCAGCCAGAGGCGGTATTTCGCGCGATCTGCCAGATGTTGCGGAGCGGACGCAAGGCGCCACAAGGCATGCGCAATTCGTGCCGCCAGCCAGAAGATGCGTCACAATCGGGTCCATTCTTGTTTTGCGGGTACCTGCTCGGGTCCTGCCGCCGGGCCTCTGTCGGGCCTTGTGGATATCTTGAGGGATATTCTCGGGCACCGCAAGCCGATTTTTCAACTGACAGGGACACTTGGACAGTTGAGGCTATCCTCGCTTATTCGGCGGACCTCCTGAATTTCACCGCCGACGAAGGTGGCCAGGCGCACCAGCAGCCGGTCGTGGTGCAGAAACGGCCACCAACAGACTGGCACCCCGTCCGTGTCATTGTCATAGAGGAAACAGATCTGCCCGTTTGGCGTGGTGATCTGACCATAGACGCAGCCCAGGCCATTCTCGCGCCAGACCGAGATGTTGCGACTTAGAAACTGCTCTGTTCCGACCAACTGACCGCTGCGGATCTCATAGAACGTGACCGTCTTGCCGATGACCGCATCCAGAAACGCGTCGGGAGAGATGGCGGTCTGAGCGACCGCGCCGGCGGGCAACAGCAACGGGGCGATCAGCCCCCGAAGCAGCCTTCTACCAATTGTCACGGAACCAGCGCACGGCGCGTTTGAAGGGGCGCGCCGCATAGGTGTCGACCGGGATCTCGAAATCCCACCACTCGTCCTGCGGATGGGCGGCGAACAGGCTGAGGCCCACAGCAGACGAAAAGCTCGGCCCTGTGGCCGATTGCGGCAGGCCGTGAACGCGCAAAGGGCGACCAAGGCGAACCCGCTGACCCAGGATACGGGTGGCGAGGCCGTCCAGCCCCATGATCTGGCTGCCGCCGCCGGTCAGAACGATCTGCTGGCTGGGCATGTGTTCGAACCCGGCTGCATCCAGCCGCACACGGACCTCTTCGAGAATTTCCTCGACCCTTGGGCGCATGATTCCGATCAGTTCCGCACGGCTGACGGTGCGACGGTCATGTTCCCAGTCGCCGGTATCGCCACCGATATCGATCAGATCGCGGTCATCGGCCCCTGTGGCATGCACGCCGCCATTGAACGTCTTGATCCGCTCGGCCACTGCCGCTGGCACGCCGAGGCCCATGGAAATGTCCGAGGTCACGTGATCACCACCCATGCGCACGCAATCGGCATAGATCATGTGTTTCTTCATGAAGATCGACACGCTGGTCGTGCCGCCGCCCATGTCGATACAGGCCGCGCCCAGTTCCTGCTCGTCCTCGACCAGCGCCGAGATGCCCGAGACATAGGCTGAATTCGCTATCCCCGCCAATTCCAGGTCGCAACGTTTGATGCACCGCACGATGTTCTGGATCGCCACCGCATCAACGGTCAGCATGTGCATATCGACCGCAAGGCTCTGCCCCATTTGTCCGCGCGGGTCGATCAGGCCGGACCGGTTGTCCAGCGCGAAGTTCACCGGCTGGGCATGCAGAACCTCGCGCCCGGCCCCGTAATCGGGAACGTCGCAGGCGTTCAGCACACGTCCGACCTCGGCTTCGGTCACAAGCTGACCTTCCAGATCGACCTGAGCGTCCAGACCGTAGGAGCGCGGCTTCGCGCCCGAGAAACTGGCGATGACGTGATCAACGCGAATGTCCGCCATCTTCTGTGCCGCCTGCAAGGCAGTGCGGATGGCGCGTTCGGTTTCCTGCATGGCAGTGACTTCGCCGAACTGCACCCCGCGCGAGCGGGTCGTCGCGGCGCCTATGACACGGAACCCGGTCTGCCCGGCCAAAGAGCCGATGCTGTTGTCATCGCTCAGCCGGCCAGTGCCGTCAAATCGCAGCACCAGACAGGCGATCTTGGAACTGCCCACGTCCAGAATGGCGATGACGCCCCTTTGCATGGCTTGCCTGCGCATCTGCCGCATGGCCCGCTGGGACTGATAAAGATCGGTCATCATTGTCGCTACTGCCCGCTACTCGTTGTCACTTTTGTGTTCCACCAGTCTTCGCTGGCGGCTTTGGTCATTCGGATGGTCGGACGCTGACCGATGCGCATGTCGACCACGGCCACATCGCGTTCCAGAAGGTCCTGTACCTCGTTCACCGCCAATACCCGCTCGAGCGCGCGAACCGGGCGGTCGGTTGGCAGCATGATGCGCTGGCCACGATCCAGGACCAGGTCCCAGCGGCGTTCACCGATGCGCACCAGCCCGCGCACGCGGTCACCGAGGCTGCGCGCCGTGGTCAGGATCCGCAGTGCTTCGCCGACATGCTGATCCGCCCCCTGACCCGCGATCAACGGCAGATCCGCATGATCCTTGCGCGAGGCGACCTGATCAACATGGGCACCGGTTTCATCCAACAACTCGATCCCGTCGCGCGTGCGCCAGACGATGACCGGCTGACGCTCGACCACATCGACCTGAAGAATGCCGCCCGGGCGAATGCGCACGGTGGCCGATTTCACCGGGTCTAGTCCGGTTATGGTGTCGCGCATTTGTTCGACATCCAGATCCCAGGAACTGATCGGGAAGTCCAACGGCACGACTTCGCGGATGTCGTCGGACAGGCCCGGCCCCGCACCATCGATGGCCATCAGGTTGACCATGAATTCGGGGCGCTCCTGAACCGAGGTCTTGATGTCGGCGATATAGGCGCTGAGCGCTTCGCGCCGGTCTTCGGACGCGAAATAGAGCCCGACCGCCGCCGCAACAACGCAAACCGGCAGGCCCAGACGAACGCTCAGCCGGATGCCGGGTGTCAGCATCCAGCGCTGGAACCGGTAGCTGAGCCGCGACGGAGCGGGATCGGAGCGGCGGGCATTGCGACCAAAAAACCGGGCGCCGCGCAGTTGCAGTTTCGGCTTGGCCTGAGGGGTCGGCTCGGCAGTGGCGAAATCGGCATCCGGTCCGGCGAGAGGCTTGCTGCAATGGATCACGGGTGCGCGGGTGGCGGTCAACGGTCGCATGACGCGTCCTCCACCATCCAGGCGCAAAACTGGCCGAAACTCATGCCCAGATGCGCGCCCTGTTCTGGCGCGAGCGAGGTCGGCGTCATGCCGGGCTGGGTATTGGTTTCCAGCAGGAACAGACCATCCGCGCCCTGTGCATCGTCCCAGCGGAAGTCGGTGCGGCTGACCCCCTTGCACCCCAGCACCTTATGAGCGCGCACGGCATAGTCCATGCACATGTCGAAAATGTCGGCCGGAATCTTGGCAGGCAGTTCGTGCGACGAGCCACCGGGCTTGTACTTGGCGTCGTAGTCGTACCAGCCTTCGGTCATGATCTCGGTCACGGTCAGGGCACGGTCGCCCATCACGGTCACGGTCAGCTCTCGCCCCGCCACGTACTGTTCGACCATCACCTGATCCGGCATGTCGTCGGGCAGTTTCGGGGGACCGTTGGTGCCTTCGTGCACCAGATAGATACCGACGCTGGAGCCTTCGTTGTTGGGTTTGACCACATAAGGCGCAGGCATGACGTGGTCGGCTTCGACCTCATCCTTTGGGGCGATGATGCTTTCGGCGATGGGCAGGCCTTCGACGCGGAACGCTTCCTTGCTGCGCTGCTTGTCCATGGCCAGAGCCGAGGCCAGAACCCCGGAATGCGTATACGGGATACGCATCCATTCCAGCACCCCCTGCACACAGCCATCCTCGCCCCAGCGGCCATGCAGGGCGTTGAAAACCACATCCGGCTTGATATCCAGAAGACGCGCGTAAAGGTCGGGACCAGCGTCCAGTTCGACCACCTCAAAGCCTTCTTCCCTAAGGGCGGCTGCGCATTCGCGCCCGCTGCTGAGCGAGACCTCGCGTTCCTTCGAGGGGCCGCCCATCAATACCGCCACTTTGGGGTTTGTCCTGCTCGACTTACCCACTTCGTGCGCCTCAATGTCCCCGGACCTTATGTGGTGGTCCGTATCTTGTTTATGCCTTTGATCCGCCGCCTGAATTTGCCTGTTATGGTCTGACGGATGGGGCTTTAGTCTGTCAGCGGATCACCGACCCGCATGATTTCCCACTCTAGCGTGATGCCGCTTGTTTCGTAAACCTTTTTTCGCACCTCCTCGCCCAGTCCTTCGAGGTCGGCGGCGGTGGCGGTGCCGGTGTTGATCAGGAAGTTCGAGTGCTTTGGACTCATCTGCGCCCCGCCACGTGTCGCGCCGCGCATGCCCGCATCATCGATCACTTTCCACGCCTTCAGGTCGTGGACGTCATCGGCCCGGCCTGTGGAGGAGAAACCGGCAGGGTTGCGGAAAGTGGAACCGGCGCTGCGATCCTTGGTGGGCTGTGTCTCGTCGCGCTTTTGCAACTGCGCCGCCATGCGCGCATGGAGATCATCGGGATCGGCTGAGGGGCCTTCGAACGTGGCCGAGACCAGAACCGCGCCTTCGGGCAGGTCTGTCTGGCGGTAGCGGAAGTTCAGTTGGTCGGGCGACAGGTCCACGACACTGCCCTGCCGGGTCACGATGGTGGCCTTGCGCAGTACATCTGCCGTGTAGTTGCCGTAACAGCCTGCGTTCATGCGCACCGCACCGCCGATGGAGCCGGGGATGGTGCGCAGGAAGGTCAGGTCGACCCCCGCATCCGCTGCTTTGCGCGCCACGTGTGCATCCAGTGCCGCTGCGCCCGCGGTAACAGTGTTTCCCTTGACCGAGATGCCGTTGAAGCCGCGCCCCAGCCGGATCACCATGGCCCGCAAGCCGCCGTCGCGGACAATCAGGTTCGAACCGACGCCCATCGGGAACACCGGAACATCCGCCGGCAGGTCGCGCAGGAACGATTGCAGATCTTCAAGGTCGGCTGGCTGGAACAAATAATCCGCCGGTCCTCCGACACGAAGCCATGTGAGGTCGGCCAGCGGACGGGCCTCGGACAGGCGGCCTCGGGTCGCGGGGAGGGTTGTCATTCGGCTGCACGCGCAGCCAGGCTGCGCCCGCCGACCCCGCCCATGATCGCGGCGAATAGAAACGGAAGCACACCGGCGGTCAGCCAGACGAGCGGACCGAATGCCTGCTCTTCTTCGCCCGTTCCAACGCTGGCCAGCATCACGATCAGCACCAGCCCGGCGGCAGACGCCAGCCCAATCAGCCACAACAGACCGCGCAGTCCAATCCAGCGGCCTGCGGTGAACCCTGCGGCGGCACCAAGAACAAGGGAAATGAGCGGCAGATAGGCAAATGTGGTGATCGTCGCCATGGCGGACCTCGTGAAGTTGGCCGGTTATTCGTCAGCCGCCTTCATGCCCTGCATTTTCGCCTTTGTCCAACGGGTCAGATAAATCACCGGCCAGCGCAGCACCGACATGCCAGCGGCCAGTACGATCAAACCTACCCATGGGCCATTCTGATAGGTCACAAATCCCAGAATCGGGATCCCCAGCGCAATCAGGACATAGGCGCGGGTCCAGTGATTGTCCTTGCTGGGGATCATCGCCAGCACATTCGCGGCAACCCCCCAGAGAGCGGCGAGAGCAATGGACCAGTTCATTCCATGACCTCCCCGCGCACCCATTTGCGCCAGTAATAGCGGATCGGATTGCGGAACATCGAGACAAAACCGCCCAAAGCCAGCAGCGACCAAAGCCAGCCATGTACGTAGCCCAGCCAAACGATCAGCACCGGCGCACAGATCAGCAAAATGATACCCGGAGGGAATTGCAGCCGCATCGGCAACAACGCCACGATAGTAGCGCAGATCACCCAGAGCGCTGAGAAGATCATCGAATAATCCATTCGCCCCTCCAAGGACGCGCGGAAGCCGCCCGCAGCATATCATACATTTGGGTTGTGCGCCAAATGAGCGCGAGGGTCAAACAGCTTGTTTTCGCTGCAATCTTTCGGGCAATCCATTGGCCCAGGCGCTGATTGTACCGGCACCGAGGCAGACGACCATGTCGCCTGGACGGGCCTGTTCCCGGACAAGGCGCTCCAGATCGTCCTCGCTCAGGATCGCGCGGGAATGGCGGTGGCCATGGCGGATCAGACCTTGCACCAGAGCATCGCGCGAGGCGCCTTCAATCGGGTCTTCCCCGGCCGCGAACACCTCTGCGATGGCGACCACGTCGGCGTCGTTGAAGCAGGTGCAGAAGTCATCGAACAGGTTCGACAGGCGGGAATAACGGTGCGGCTGGTGCACGGCGATGACGCGGCCGTCGGTGGCCTGACGGGCCGCCTTTAGCACGGCAGCGATTTCAACCGGGTGGTGGCCGTAGTCGTCGATGATGGTGACACCGTCGACTTCCCCGACCTTGGTGAAGCGGCGATTGACGCCGCCGAAATTCGCCAGCGCCTCGCGGATTTCCGACGCCTTCATGCCCAGATGACGGGCGACAGCCACTGCAGACAAGGCGTTCGAGACGTTGTGGTCGCCCGGCATCGGCAGGGTGCAACCTTCGATCACTTTGTCTTCGTATTGCAGGTGGATGTCGAAATGCGCCACACCGCCCTTGTAGGTCAGGTTCACTGCCCGCACATCCGCCTGCGCGTTGAAACCGTAAGTGCGGACGCGGCGATCGGTGATGCGGCCCACCAGTGCCTGCACTTCGGCATGGTCCGTGCAGCAAACGGCCAGACCGTAGAACGGCAGATTCGTGACGAATTCATAGAACCCGTCGCGCAGGGTGTCGAAATCGCCCCAATGCTCCATATGCTCGGGGTCGATATTGGTGACGATGGCGATTGTCGCAGGCAGTCGGTTGAACGAGCCGTCGGATTCGTCGGCCTCGACCACCATCCATTCGCCCTGCCCCATGCGCGCGTTGGAGCCATAGGCGTGGATGATGCCGCCATTGATGACGGTCGGGTCGAAATCGCCCGCCACCATAAGCTCGGCCATCATGGTGGTCGTGGTGGTCTTGCCGTGGGTTCCGGCGATGGCGATGTTGGATTTCAGGCGCATAAGCTCGGCCAGCATGTCGGCGCGGCGGACAACCGGCAGGCCTTGCGCACGGGCTTCGTCCAGTTCGGGATTGCCCGGCTTGATCGCGGTCGAGACAACGACAACAGCGGCGTTCTTCAGGTTCTCGGCGCGCTGCCCCACGAATATCTCGGCCCCCAGACTAGCCAGACGATCCGTGATTTTGGAAGCTTTCAGGTCGGAGCCCTGCACCCGGTAGCCAAGGTTCAGCAACACCTCGGCGATGCCTGACATCCCGATCCCTCCGATCCCGACGAAATGGATCGGGCCTACGTCCTGCGGCAGTTTGGTTGCTGGGGTCATGCGGTCTCCTTCTGCGCCAGATGTTCGACAAGGGCTGTCAGTCGCTCGGTTGCGTCCGGCGCCCCCGCGGACAAGGCGGCACGGGCCATTTTCTGTGCGGCTTCGGGCTTGGTCAGAACCGTGGTGATTTGCTGTGTCAGCGAGGCAACGTCAAGTGCATTTTCGGGGATCATGATCGCCCCACCCGCCTGAACCAGTCCGCGCGCATTGGCGGTCTGGTGGTCCCCTGCCGCGGCAGCAAAGGGGATCAGGATCGAGGGGCGGCCGATCACTGAGATATCGGCGACACTGGATGCGCCCGAACGGCTGATGACCAGTTGGGCATCTGACATGCGGCGGGGCACATCGTCGAAAAAGGGCCGAACATCGGCGCGAATGCCGTGGTCGCTGTAGAACGCGGTGACCCGTTCGCCATCTTCGTCGCGCGCCTGATGAGAGACGCGGATATGGTTGCGGATATCTTCGGGCAGTTCGGCGATGGCTCCGGGCACCATATCGCTTAGGATGCGTGCGCCCTGCGAGCCACCCATCACCAGGATCGACATCGGGTAATCACCCGGCGGGATATACCCTGCGGCGGCCCGATCCAGAACAGCGGCGCGCACCGGGTTGCCGGTATGGATGCCATGTGCGCCTTCGGGCAGATCTGTGGGCCAGACGCCGCAGGCCACTTGTGCAACACGGGTGGCGAACAATTGGTTCACACGGCCCAGTACCCCGTTCTGTTCATGGATCATGCGGGGGATTTTGAGCATCGTCGCCGCACCCAACGCCGGAATCGAAGGATAGCCGCCAAAGCCCACGACCACATCCGGGCGGTCGCGCATCATCTGAAACGCCATCCCCGTCACACCGGCGGCGATCCGGGGCCCGACCATCGCCTTGGCCGCCAAGCCACCACGTGCGAAAGTGGCCGAAGATGCCTCGACAATCTCGGTCGCGTCGGGGAAGGCCCCGGTGTACCGGGCGCCACGGGCATCGGTGGACAGGCGCACGCGCCATCCTTTTTGCAGCATCGCCTCGGCCAGCGCCTGCGCGGGGAACATGTGGCCCCCGGTGCCGCCCGCCGCAATCAGAAGGTAGGGTTTGCTCATCAACCTCGTCCGCGCAGAATATCACCCAGTTCGCCCTGTGGGCGGGTGCGGGTAAACGCCAAAAGCATGCCGACCGCAATGCCGCCTGCAATCAGCGATGAACCGCCGTAGCTGACGAACGGCAGCGTCATGCCCTTGGCGGGCAACAAGCGGACGGCAACGCCCATGTTGATCATCGCCTGAACACCGAACATGCAGGCCAGACCGGTTCCGGCCAGACGGATGAACATGTCTCGCTCGCGCATCAGGCGCAGCAGCGACCGCACGACGATCAGCGAGTATAGCGCGATGATGATCAGCACCAGGATCAGGCCGTATTCCTCGGCCGCCACGGCGATGATGAAATCCGTATGCGCGTCGGGCAGCGACCATTTCACCTGCCCTTCACCGACGCCGACACCGAACAGCCCACCCTCGCGGATGGCGTTGGTGGCATAGCCCAGCTGGGTGGTCGGATCGACCTCCTGGTTGAGGAAACCGTCAATACGGCGGGCGAAGTGTTCCGAGTTCGAATAGGCGAACATGCCGCCCAGAACCACAAATGCAGCCATGCCGACCAGCAACAGCATCGGTGCGCCTGCCACAAAGTACATAACACCCCAACCAAACAGGATCAGGCACGCCTGCCCGAAATCGGGTTGCATCACCAGCATTCCGACAATGGCCGTGCACAGCGCGAAAGACCACAACCGCCCCGGCGGGCCGTTGATCTCCTGTGATGCGGCAAGAAGCCATGCAGCCACGACAACAAACCCGGGTTTCAGAAACTCGGACGGCTGCAGCGAGGCAAACCCCAGCGAATACCAGCGCACCGCGCCTTTGCCGAAATCGGTGCCGAAGACAGGCAGAAAGGCCAGCGCCACAAAGGAAGCCAGAAAACCCAGCACCGCCAGACGTCGCACCAATGTCGGCGACATCATCGAAGTCAGCAGCATTGCGATCAACGCCAATCCGCCGAAAAACGCCTGACGTTCGACATAGTGGAACGGATCAAACCCGTTGCGCCCCGCCAGTGGCGGTGATGAGGCAAGCCCCAGCAAAAGTCCGATGACAAACAGGATCAGAACGCAGGACATCGTCCAGCGATCAATCGTGCGCCACCACTTTGGTAGAATCGGTTCGCCGCGCTGGTCCTGGACCGCGCCATACACCATCTCAGTCATGAGATACCGCCACTTTCTGCCTCGTTCACGTCCCGTTTTTGGGATCTGATTGAGAGTCTAACGCGATTTTTGCGTTTGGGCCAGTGGAATGAGGGCGGTCAGCGGAATTCCCATCGCGAGAATGCCAGGGGCTCCGTACCCCCAAGACTGTGGTGCGGGTGGAACTCAGGCCTCGGAAACCAGCGGCTTGCTGTTTTTCAGATGCCGCTTGACCAGTGTCCGCGTTTGCCCTCCGGTCCGCGGGATGATCCGCGCCATTTCGGGCGCATAGGTTTCGGACATGATCTCGGGAAACAGTTCTGCGATTTCGGCGGTGGCCTCTTCACCTATGCCTTTGAGGGCCTGTGGTCCGGTGAACAGGCTTTCCGACGGCGCCCCTTCGGCAAAAAGCACCTCATGTCGATCAAACAGTATGTGGAAATACGTCACCTGCTGGTCGTCTTCTTCGATGGAAATACCAGGCATCCCAACCAGCTCGTGCGCAGGCACCAGAACCTCGGGCTTGGAAAACATTCTGGCCGCGATCGGGGATCGGACCAGCATCCGATGCTGCCGGGAGACTCGCAGGTCGTCTTTAGGCAGACCATTCCCAAGCGCACCCCTGGCGATCCGAACCGGCCGCAGCTTTGGCTTGACCCTCAGATCAATGCTGTCCAGTTCGCGCGAACCGATCCAGCGGATTATCTGGGGCCCATTGTCCAGGGTCGTGACCATATCGCCCGGATTCAAGGTCTCAATCAGGCGTGGACCATCAGGCGTCTGGATGCTTGTCCCTTCCACAAAGCAAGGGACAACAGTGTCGACATCGATGTCCGGGCCATTGTCGATAATGGCGGTGATGGTCAGCGTCGTGTTCAGGGGCGGTATGGTCCCGCCGATGAAGCCCAGAAAATACCCGTCCTCGCTGTCGACCCCGATCGAATTTCCATCCCCGTCGAGGTCATAGTCGAAAAGGCCGATCTGGTAGGTATTCGTGCCGTCCGTCACCGAAACGGTGAAATCCCAGAAAATGATCTCTCCGTTCAGGGTCTGGGTCGGGTCGTTGCCGGTCTCGTTTGAGATGTTGTCGCCATCGATAATCGTGGCGTCTGCGCCATCCTGGATCGTGATCTGGCTGTAGGCCGATATCTGGAACGTGGATCCCACGACACTGGATGAAGCCCCTGCATCGGACAATGTGCTGTCAGACCGAAAGGCACCATATACGTTCGTGGGCATGCGGCCCCTCCACCAAATTTTTTAACGCAGACAAATAGTCACTTTACCGAAGAATTCGTAGGATTTGAGGCTCGTGCAGGTCAAGTGCCGCCGCGGGAAAACTTCGAAGTTGTGACCGGCAGGCAAGTCCTCGTCTTGCTGCCCGCCTGTTGGAAATGCCAAAAACAAGGGAAAATGGGCGTTGGAAAACATCTCGCCCTTGCGGTTGCGAGAAAACCGGGCCATGCGCTTGCACATGGCCTTTGACACGATCATCCTTGGTGCCGGAGCCGCCGGCATGATGTGCGCCGCCCACTGTGGCGGGCGTGTTCTGGTGATCGATCACGCCAAGGCAGCCGGAGAAAAAATCCGCATCTCGGGCGGTGGGCGCTGCAACTTTACCAACATGTATGCGGGGCCGCAGAACTTCCTGTCGCGAAACCCCCATTTCTGCAAATCGGCGCTGGCGCGATACACGCAGTGGGATTTTATCGATCTGATAAACCACCACGGCATCGCCTGGCATGAAAAAACTCTGGGTCAGCTGTTCTGTGACGGGTCGTCAAAGCAGATCATCCAGATGCTGCTGGACGAGATGCAGCGTGCGGGGGCCGAACTATGGATACGAACCGAACTGAAGGACCTGCGCAAGGCCGAAGGCGGCTTTGCACTGGAGGTCGAGCGTGAAGGTAAGCGCCTGACCCTGACCTGCGCCAATCTGGTGCTGGCCACGGGTGGCAAGTCGATCCCCAAGATGGGTGCGACCGGGCTGGCCTATGACATTGCTCGGCAGTTCGGGCTAAGGCTGACGGAAACGCAGGCGGCGCTGGTGCCTTTTACCTTTTCGGACGGCAAGTTCCGGGACCTGTCTGGCGTGTCCCTGCCTGCACGGTTGTCAAACGCCCGGACCAGTTTTGACGAGGCGCTGTTGTTCACCCATCGCGGCCTCAGCGGACCATCGGTGCTGCAATTGTCGTCCTATTGGCGCGAAGGTGAGACGATCAGAGTGAACCTGATCCCGGATCTGCCGCTGTTCGACATGCTGCGGGACCAGCGGCAAAGCGGTGGCCGCAAGGCCCTGACCACGGAACTGGCGCGCCACCTTCCCTCGCGATTGGTGGATTACCTGAAACAGTACATCCCGATGCAGGGCAATCTGGCGGATCAGTCCGATGCCGCGCTGAACGACCTGATCGCTGCCCTGTCCGACTGGGAACTAACGCCTTCTGGCACGGAAGGCTATCGCACGGCCGAGGTCACGCTGGGCGGAATTGACACCGACGATCTGTCGTCCAGAACGATGGAGGCCAGGAATGTCCCCGGCCTCTATGCGATTGGCGAAGCGGTGGATGTCACCGGCTGGCTGGGCGGTTACAACTTCCAATGGGCGTGGTCTTCGGGCTACGCCGCCGGAACTGCAATCGCGGGGCGTTAGCCGACGACGTTGTACCCGCGTCCGCGCATGCAGTTGCGCACGATAACTTCCTTGTTCTGGTTTTTCGCGATGACATCCGCGCCCGCACCGATCACCGCGCCGGCGGCGGCGGCCCTGCCCAGGTTAGAGCTGCTGTCCTGAATGATGGCGGTCGTGGCGGCAGCACCCGCTGCGCCGATCGCCGCGTTGCCGGCGGTCGAGCCGTCAACGCTGGCCTGCGACGCCGCCAGCTGCTGGCATTGCGCCAGATCCGAGTTGTAGTTCGGACCCACAGGGCCATCGATGACCGGTTGGTAATTGGCACCGGAGTTGGCGCAGGCGCCCACCAGAACAAGTGCGGGAACGACCAGAAGTGACTTGCGATTGAACATTTTCGTGACCTCGTATTGATTTACCCGCAGGTAATACCGCCGGGGACAGTCTTCAAGCAGGCAGGGTCCAAGCCTGCCCGAACCGGCGGTCTATTGCAAACGCGGCTCAATCCAGCCGTTGGCGCACCTGCGCGGTGAAGTCATCTCCGCGCTGCTCGAAATTGTCGTACTGGTCGAAACTGGCGGCTGCCGGAGCCAGCAATACCGTCTCACCCGGCTGCGCGTCCTGCATCGCGCGCTCGACCGCCGTGGCCATCGTGGTGCAGATTTCGGTCTCGACCTCAAGTTGCATGGCGAATCCTGCGGCCTCGCGCCCGATAACGTAGGCTTTGCGGACCTGATCCTTCACGTCGTTCAGGCCTGACAGGCCGCCGTCCTTTTCCAGCCCCCCACAGATCCAGCGGATGTTGCGGAACGCGCTCAGCGCTTTTACCGCGCTGTCCACATTGGTCGCCTTGGAATCATTCACATAGGTCACATCGTTTGCTTCGGCGATGATCTGGCTGCGATGCGGCAGGCCGGGATAGCTCTGCAGGGCCTGCTCGATCATTTTTGGCGCAAGCCCCACTGACCGGCAGGCAGCATATGCGGCGCAGGCGTTCTGGTGGTTATGCGCCCCTGGCAGTCCCTTGATCCCACGCAGCTCGATTGATCCGGCCTGGCGCCCCTTGCGGTACTCCGAAAGAAACCCCTTGCGGGCAAAAACCTGCCAGCCCGGCCCGGTCAGCTTGCGCGCAACCGATACCCGGATGACGCGGTCGTCGGCAGGGCCTTCGGACATCTGACCGGCCAGAAACGCGCCTTCGGGCTCATCCACGCCGATGACCGCGCGATCTGGTCCGCCTTCGGCAAACAGGCGACGCTTGGCGGCGAAATACCCGCCCATGCCGCCATGGCGGTCCAGATGGTCGGGCGAGAGGTTGGTGAACACAGCCACATCCGGCGTCAGCGCACGGGCAAGTTCGGTCTGATAGCTGGAAAGCTCAAGCACCACGACCGAACCATCACCGCCGGGATCAATATCCAGCACTCCGCGTCCGATATTCCCGGCCAGCTGCGCCTCGCGACCGGCCTCGGTCAGGATATGGTGGATCAGCGCTGCGGTGGTGGATTTGCCGTTCGACCCGGTTACGGCGATCACACGTGGCGGGGTGTCGAAGCTGTTCCATGTCTGATCCGCGAATGACCGGAAGAACAGGCCAATATCGTTGTCGACCGGCACACCGGTCTCAAGCGCGGCCGCCACGACCGGGTTGGGTTCGGGATAGAGATGCGGAATGCCGGGGGAGACGATCAGAGTGGCGATGTCATCGAAGGCCCCATGACGCCGCAGATCGGCACAGGTGAACCCTTCGCCTGACGCTATGTCACGCGCCGTCGGATTGTCATCCCAGCAGATCGCTTCGGCCCCACCCGCCCGCAGCGCGCGCGCCGTGGTCAGACCGGACCGGCCCAGCCCCAGAACCGCAACTTTCTGCCCTGAAAACCCTTTGACCGGGATCATGCCGCCACCCTTCCTACGACCTTCAATTGGCCGCCACACTGCGCAGAAGACCTGACCGAAGGCAAGGGTCCGGAAAGGCTCGCGCGGCAGCGCGAGCCGGGCCCAACAGGTGGCAGGCGGACCGCAGGTCCGCCGAACCTGGCGGGAGCGTTAGCGGACCTTGAGCGTCGCCAGACCGATCATCGCCAGGATCAGCGAGATGATCCAGAAGCGGATGACGATCGTGGGTTCCGCCCAGCCCTTTTTCTCGTAATGGTGATGGATCGGTGCCATCAGGAACACGCGGCGACCTGTGCGTTTAAAATACAGCACCTGAATGATCACGCTCAGCGCCTCGACCACGAACAGCCCGCCGACAACGGCCAGTACCAGCTCGTGTTTGGTGGCCACGGCAATTGCGCCCAGCGCCCCGCCCAAGGCCAGGGATCCGGTGTCACCCATGAACACGGCGGCAGGCGGTGCGTTGTACCACAGGAACCCAAGCCCCGCCCCAAAGAGCGCCGAGGTGAAGATGAAAATCTCACCTGTGCCTGGCACGTAATGCACATCCAGATATTCGGTGAAGTCGACCCGCCCTACCGCGTAGGCGATGATGCCCAGGGTCGAAGCCGCAATCATCGCGGGCATGATCGCCAGACCGTCCAGACCATCGGTCAGGTTCACTGCATTGGCGGCCCCGACAATCACCACGATCGAGAAGGGAATATAAAAGATGCCCAGATTAATCAGCGTGTCCTTGAAGATCGGCAATGCCAGCTGGCTTTGCAGCATTTCGGGGTGATTCAACGTTGCCCAAAGCGCCGCCAGGGCTGCAATGATGATGCCCAGCGCCATGCGCATTCGGCCGGAAACGCCTTGGGTGTTCTGCTTGGACACTTTGGCATAGTCGTCGGCAAAGCCAATGGCCGCATAAGCCAGAGTGACGAACAGTACCATCCAGACATACGGGTTATCCCATCGCGCCCAGATCAGCGTCGATGTCACCAGCGCCCCAACGATCAGCAACCCACCCATCGTGGGCGTTCCGGCCTTGGAAAAATGCCCCTCTGGGCCATCATCGCGGATCGGCTGACCTTTGCCCTGCTTGCGGCGCAGCACGTTGATCAGCGGTTTGCCGAACAGGAAGCCGAAAATCAGCGCCGTCATGAAGGCACCGCCCGCACGGAAAGTGATATACCGGAAGAGGTTCCAGAAATCTCCTCCGTCCGACAGGCCGGTCAGCCAATACAACATAGCGATACCTTTCTCACGCGGTGGTCACGGGGGCAAACGCTCATGACCCGGGCGCGCCCAATTGCCCCATTTTGCGCAAACCGTCAACAATACGGGCCAGCGCCATGCTCAGCGAGCCCTTGGCCAGAACGGTGTCTCCATCCCGGACCAGTTCCGGCAGGCGGTCGGCCATCTCGGCGCTGGTCTCAAACCACAATCCCCGTTTTTCTGCGGGCAGCGCCTGATGCAACGACTGCATCAGCGGGCCGATGCAATGGACCTGATCGACATCGCCCATGGCAGGCAGGTCAGCCATACCGGCGTGCATGGCGATTTCCTGCGCGCCCAACTCCTTCATATCGCCCAGAAATGCGATCCGGCGGGAGCCGCGCGACGCGGCCAGTACATTCAGCGCCGCCTCCATCGAGGTTGGGTTTGCGTTATAGCTGTCGTCGAGCAGTTCGATATTGCCGCCTTCTGCCAATGTGACTTGCTCGCGCACACCACGCCCTTTGACCGGCGACCATTGCCCCAGTCCGGCGATCGCCTGATCAAGGTCCACGCCCAATTCGACACAAGCCGCCAGCGCGCCCAATGCGTTCATGGCAAAATGCAGACCAGCAGACCTGACGCCAAAACGGATCGTTTTGCCGCTCACCATTGCCGTCGCGGAAACCGAATCGACCTCCTGTGCCGCACCTTCCAGAATGAAATCCTGCGCCTCGCGGCCAAATTCGACCGTTTTCAGGCCGAGCTTCTGCGCACACTCCCGCAGGATGTGCGCGTGTTCGATGTCCGCATTGACGATGGCTGCGCCGCCTTCGGTCAGTCCCTCAAAAATCGCGGCCTTTTCCCGGGCGATAGCAGCTACCGACTCGAAGGCTTCGAGGTGAACTGCCGCCACAGTCGTCACCAGCGCCACATGCGGCTTCGCCTGCCGCGCCAACGGTGCAATCTCGCCCGGGTGGTTCATGCCGATCTCGATCACCGCAAACTCGGTGTCGCGCGGCATCCGGGCCAGCGTCAACGGCACTCCCCAGTGGTTGTTGTAACTGGCGACGCTGGCATGGGTCCTGCCTTGCGTTTCCAGGATCGTAGCAAGCATTTCCTTGGTCGAGGTCTTGCCGACACTGCCGGTCACACCAACCACTTTCGCATTTGTCCGGGCGCGTGCGGCCTGCCCCAGCGCTTCGAGCCCCGCCTGAACATCGTCGACGATCAGCAATGGCGCGTCGCCTGGCACGCCATCGGGAATACGCGAGACCAGCGCTGCGCCTGCGCCCTTCTCAAGCGCCTGCGCCACAAAGTCGTGCCCGTCACGCGCGGCCTTCAGTGCGACAAACAGATCGCCCGGCTGGATGGTGCGGGTGTCGATGGACACGCCGTTTGCTTCCCAGTCAGAGGTCGCACGCCCGCCGGTTGCCGCGGCAGCCTCAGCCGCTGTCCAGAGCGTCATGCCACCCTCCCGTCCAGTGCGGCCACGGCGATACTGGCCTGTTCCGCATCGTCGAACGGCAAAACCTGATCGCCGACAATCTGGCCCGTCTCGTGCCCTTTGCCCGCAATCAGCAGCGCGTCACCCGGTTGCAGCGCGTCGATGCCACGCAGGATGGCTTCGGCGCGGTCACCCACTTCGGTGGCTTCCGGCGCGCCATCCATGACGGCGGCACGGATGGTAGCCGGATCTTCGCTGCGCGGATTGTCGTCGGTGACAAAGACGATGTCAGCGTGATCAGCCGCAGCCCTGCCCATCAGCGGGCGCTTGGTGGCATCCCGGTCCCCGCCCGCGCCGACGATGGCGATCAGGCGACCCATGACATGCGGGCGCATCGCTTTCAGCGCCGTGGCGACCGCGTCAGGCGTGTGGGCGTAATCGACAAAGACCGCAGCCCCGTTTTCGCGGGTTGCGGCAAGCTGCATCCGCCCGCGAACCGTTGTCAGGTACGGCAGGATTTCGAACACACGCTCGGGTTCATCCCCGGCCGCGATGACCAGCCCGGCGGCCAGCAGTACGTTTTCGGCCTGAAACCCCCCGATCAGGTTCAGGCGGGTCAGATGCGTTTTGCCCTGCCACGAAAACCGCAAATCCTGCCCGGTCGCGTCAAAGCGTTGGTTCATCAGGCAAAGGTCCGCATCGCCGAGCCCGACTGTCAGGACCGTCTGACCGCGCTGTTCGGCAATTCGGCGCACCTGGGCGCCCTTGGGATCGCTCAGATTGACGACGGCCGTTCCATCCTGCGGAAGAACCCGGTCGAACAGGCCCATTTTGGCGGTGAAATACGCCTCGAACGTTTCGTGGTAATCCAGATGATCCTGCGTGAAGTTCGAGAATCCGGCGGCCGCCAGGTGCACACCGTCCAGGCGGCGCTGCTCCAGCCCGTGCGAGGACGCCTCCATCGCGGCGTGGGTCACGCCATCTCCCGCTGCCGCCGCCAGACAGCGATGCAAGGTGATAGGTTCTGGCGTGGTGTGGGCCAGCGGCGCGGTCCATGCGCCTTCGACACCGGTGGTGCCGAGGTTCACGGCGGCGTGGCCAAGTTCAGTCCAGATCTGGCGGACAAACGTGGCAACCGAGGTTTTGCCGTTGGTCCCGGTAACGGCCACGATGGTTTGCGGCTGCGCGCCGAACCACAGGGCCGCCGCGCCTGCCAGCGCCTGACGCGGATCTTCGACAACAATCAGAGCCGCGTCCGATGCAGCCAGTTCGCTGGCCGCGATCTCCGCGCCTCTGGCATCGGTCAGGATGGCGGCGGCTCCCATGCGCAGAGCGAACTGGATGAAATCGCCCCCATGAACGCGTGTCCCGGGAAGCGCTGCGAAGAGAAAACCGTCTTTGACCTCGCGGCTGTCAACCGCCAGACCGGTGATGTCGGGATTCGCGCCGCCCCGTGCGGTCAGGGCCAGTTGGCTTAGTTTCTTTGACCTTGCGCCCATGACCCACCTCTTGTCCGACGGCCTAGTTCGAGGTCAGCGTTATAGCAGCGCGCGCCTCAGGCTCAAGCCGGGGTCTGAGGCCCAGCAAGGGTGCGACCCGGCCGATCAGTTCGGCAGACACCGGGACGGCCGTCCAGCCTGCCGTGCGGCGTTTTTCGCCATAGGCCACGATCGACGGTTCATCGAGCGTGACGATCAGAACGTATTTCGGGTCGTAGGCCGGGAAGATCGTCGCAAAGGTGGCGATGACCTTGTCGTCATAGTAGCCCCCGCGCGGTTTTGGCTTGTCGGCGGTGCCGGTTTTGCCCGCGACATCATAGCCTGCAACTTCACCAAAGCTGGCAGTCCCGTCCGTCACGACCTTGCGCAACATCTTCTGGGCCTGCTGCGCCGCATTTTCCGACAGCACACGGGGCCCGTATTGCGGACCGTTCTTTCGCAGGATCGTGGGGCTGACATAGTGGCCGCCATTGGCTATCGACGCATACCCGGCCGCCAGATGCATGGGGCTGGTCGACAGACCGTGACCATATGAGATGGTGACGGTGCTCAATTCGCCCCATTTCTTGGGCTTCAGGGGCGCGCCACCTGCGGCCTCGACAATTTCGAAAGGGGTGGGTTCGAACATGCCCAGCGATTCAAGGAAATCCTGTTGCCGCTGTGCGCCAATTTGAAGGGCCAGACGCCCGGTGCCCCGGTTCGAACTGTGGACGATCACGTCCGCCACGCTGATCTTGCCGTAGTTCTTGCCGTTGAATTCACCAATCGGAAAGCGCCCGATCTTCATCGGACCCGAGGTGTCGATGATGGTGTTCGAATTCACCAGCCCAAGCTGTACTGCCTGCGCGGCTGTGAAAATCTTGAAGACCGATCCCAGTTCGTAGACACCCTGAACATAACGGTTGAACAGCGGGCTGTCCGAGGGATCAAACCCCGAAGTCGGCGGGCGCGGACGGTCATTGGGGTCAAAGGACGGCAGGGAGGCCGCCGAAATCACCTCACCCGTGTGGGCATTCATCAGGACAGCCGAAGCACCTTTGGCATTCATGATCTTCATGCCGCCGTAAAGCACCTGTTCGACCGCGGCCTGAACGGTCAGGTCCAGCGACAGTTGCAGCGGCTTGTTTCCGTTGGCCGGATCGCGCAGATACTCGTCAAACTGTTTTTCAACACCGGCAACGCCAATCACCTCAGCCGCGCTGACGCCTTCGCGACCAAACCCTGACCCACCGAGGATATGCGCGGCCAGCCTGCCGTTCGGATACAGCCGCATCTCGCGCGGGCCGAACAGGATGCCGGGGTCGCCGATGTCGTGCACCGCCTGCTTTTGCTCGGGCGAGATACGTTTCTTGATCCACAGAAACTTGCGGTTGCCGGTGAAATCCTTGACCAGACGATCCTTGTCGAGATCGGGGAAGATGGCCACAAGCTGATCGGCGGCGGCAACCGGGTCGATCATCAGCGGGGGCTGGGCATAGACCGAATAAGTGTCCAGATTGGTCGCCAGAATGCGCCCGTCGCGGTCGACAATATTGGCGCGCTGCATGGCGATGGCCGCACCGGGGGCGCTGGCCAGTGGCTCCTGCGCTTCGGACGTGGCAAGCATTCCCATCCGCACGCCAACGACCGAAAAAGCGCAAAAGAAGAACAGGCCAAGCACCAGAAGACGCCCTTCGGCACGGGCGCGGGCGCGGTCTTTCATGCTCTCGTGACGTTGGCGAATGTTCTCGCGCTCGATGGCCTTGGGGTTTTCGCCCCGGGCGCGGGCGTCAAGGATGCGCGCCAGTGGGCGCAGAGGCGTGCGGGTCATGGAAACTGTACCTCGCCCAGCGCCTGAATGCTTGTGATGGCCTGCAGTTCGATCGGATCAACGATCGGCAGGTCGGGGTCTTCGGCATAGGCGATCTGGTCGGCGCGCCCGAACTGCTCGGCCCGCAGCGGCAGCAGACCAAGCCGTTCAAAGTTCAAATCCGCCAGTTCGCGCAGCCGGTCAGGTCGGTTCAGATAGGCCCATTCGGCGTTCAGCACGGCCAGCCGAACCTGCGCCATGCCAATTTCACGTTGCAGACCCTGCGTTTCCTTCAGCACCTGCTGGGTGCGGTAATTCTCCTGATAGGCCCACAACGCCAGTCCGAACACGGACAGAGCAGTCAACACATACAGAACACTCTTCATCTTGCCCTTCCCCCCAGTTGCGGCATGCCGATTGCACGGGCGTCAATTTCCCCTGCAGGCGCCTCGGTTCGCACAGCCACACGCAGCTTGGCCGAGCGTGCGCGCGGGTTTTCCTGCAATTCCTGATCATCCGGCCCGACGGCCTTGCGGGTTTTCAGGGTAAATTGCGGCTGTTCCTGTTCCATCTCGGGCGCATAGCGATTGGCGCGGCCCGTTTTCCCTGCGCGCGCCTGGAAGAACCGCTTGACCATCCGGTCCTCGATGGAATGGAACGTCACAACGGCCAGTTGCCCGCCCGGTTTCAGCGCGCGTTCGGCGGCCATGAGGCCCTGAAACAGTTCCTCGTATTCGGCGTTCACGGCAATGCGCAGCCCCTGAAAGCTGCGGGTCGCCGGGTGCGACTGCCCCGGTTTCGGGCGCGGCAAGCAGGATTCGATGATTTCAACCAGACGCAGGGTCGTTGTGATCGGAGCATCCGTCCGCGCCCGTGCAATCGCTTTGGCGATGCGGCGGCTGGCACGTTCTTCGCCATAGTGAAACAGGATGTCGGCCAGTTGCGCCTCGGTTGCGATATTCACCAGATCGGCTGCGCTTTCGCCATCCTGACTCATCCGCATGTCCAGTGGACCGTCCTTCATGAACGAAAATCCACGCTCGGCCTGATCCAGCTGCATGGACGAAACACCAAGATCCAGCACGACACCGTCCAGATCCTGAGCGTATTCATCCAGTCGCGAGAAAACGCCCGGCTGCATCACCAGCCGGTCGCCGTAGTCACCCGCCCATCCGGCCGCCATCTCAAAAGCCAGCGGATCGCGATCGACACCGATAACCTTGTCGGCGCCAGCCTCGAGCAGCGCACGCGTGTACCCGCCCGCACCAAAGGTTCCGTCCAGCCAAACGCCCGAGACGGGCGCAACGGCGGCCAGCAAAGGACGCAGCAAAACGGGGATATGGGGTTTGTCGGAAGGGGACCCGGCGCCGGCCATGCCGTTACGCGTCCCCGACGCCGTCTAGGAACTCCAGAGGATCGAAGTCCTCGGGCTGATCGTCCAGCCAGTCTTCGGCCGCGGCCAGTTCTTCGGTCTCGTAGGTTTCGGGCTTCCAGATCTGGAACGTGTCGCCGGCGGCGATAAAGAAGGCCTCGTTCTCAAGCCCGATCTTGTTGCGCAGCTTGGCCGGCAGGACCAGACGCCCGGTTTCGTCGACCGTTGTCGGGAAGGACTGGCCATGGAACATACGCTGCAGCATCTTGCGCTGCATCGACCCGCGCGGCAGTGCATTAATCTTTTCGTCGACCTCGTCGATCGCCTGCATTGTATAACATTCAAGGAACTTGCGGCGGTGATCCCCGTAGACAATCACCAGTTCGGGGGTATCTCCAGGTTGCCAGTTGGGGTCCGAAGCCTCTAGCACACGGCGAAACGAGGCCGGGATCGATACCCTGCCCTTCGTATCCACCTTGTGGTGGCTTTCACCTCTGAACCTGCGCGCCAAGACGACTGTCCCTTTCGCTTGCGCCCCACTTGATCTTTACGCTCCCCCCTGATGAAAAACGGCGGGTTGATCTGCTGCCACTGATCAACCCGCCGCATTCGCCCGCTGTGCGGGGATGTCCAGCTGCGCGCGCCACCTGGGGGGATGTCTGCTCGCCCGCGCGCCGGATCTGTTAAGTGATGAAAGCGAGATGCCTGTATGAAACCTGATTATTTTTGGTCGGGGTCGTTTGGCGCCCCATCTGCCTCGTCCTCATCGGATGTATTAGGGATGACATGGGAAATCATGGAAATCAACAATTTTTTTGGGCACTGACGTATTCCGGACGCAATCCACACGCGGAAAATCAACATAGACTTCACCAATGAATACCATAAATAGACACTATTGGCCGACCGTACACAACATATCCACAGAATCTGCTCAGCCCAAATTGTCCCATGATTTCCCAGAAAACTTTAAACTCCCCTACTTCGGTTGGCGAAAAATCGGTATTTTGCCGAACACCGCCTCGAATCAACCGTGTCGAATGGCGCAACTACCCCACACACATCGCAAGAACACCGGCAGCCCATGAATTCCCATCCGGAATACAAGGGCCCCTTAACATGTGAATGTGCATGTGCCGAACGATCGGCCTGGACACCATTTCCATTCCTCCATCACGCCCATGCGCCGGAGAGCTTCACCCAAAAGCACACCCGCCGAAGCCCCAAAGGTGACCCTACGGCACCCGCTGCCCCTGGGCGCAACTGCCCCAACAATTTGATATCTATGCATTTGCTGCATAGCGGCATTGACGACGCCCGCTATTGTGCATCTGCAGCATTTGCCTATTTTCATCCTCAAGCAAACGCCGGAACACTTCGGCAAACGATCAAGTCAGAGGCATTGAAAATGGCAGTCGCAACCAACCACTCCGCGCTTGGCAATGCACCGGCAATCGGGCTGGTGGCACTGTTTGAAGCAGTAAAAACACGTTTTGTTCGCTATCGCCTGTACCGCCAGACACTCAACGAGCTGTCGGGCCTGTCGAACCGCGAACTGGCCGATCTGGGCCTGCAACGCTCGATGATCCGTCAACTGGCCCTGCAGGCCGCTGCGGATTACACCGCGCAGTAAGCGCACAACAGTTTACCGAGATCAGGTCCGTCCTCCTCCCTTTGGACCTGCATTTCGGCGGCGGCATCTCTCCTCCTCCCTGATGCTGCCGCCCCAAATACCGGCCCTGACAGCCGGGACATGACACATCGGGGCTCTCCTCCTCCCTACCCCGATGTTGAAAGCACGCGGCGACACTTATTCTCCTCCCTTGTGTCGCCGCGTCTTCCTCATACCGGGATCAGACCCGGGTTCGGATACATCGGGGCCTTCCTCCTCCCTGCCTCGATGTTGAAAAGAACGGCGGTTCCCCTTCCTCCTCCCTGGGAACCGCCGTTTTTTGTTTGTGCTTGTGTGTGTAAGGTGAAGCCGGAACCGAAGTTTCAGGAGTTTCCAATGGCTGCATATTTCATCGCCCAGATCACAATTCACGACCCAGACGGATACCAGAAATACCTTGAAGGGTTCATGCCGGTCTTTGACAGGCACGGAGGTCGCCTTCTGACCGTATCATCCAAACCAGTGGACGTGATCGAGGGCACCTGGGCTGAGGAAGGGATAGTCCTTATGGAGTTTCCGTCGATCGAAGCCGCAAAGGCATGGAAAGACGATCCCGACTACGTCGAACTGGCGAAAATCCGGCACGAGACCGCGACGGCAAACATGGTTCTGGTCGAAGGCCTTTAAAACGGAACGTCATCCTTGGCGGACAGAAAGCGCGAGACAACCTTCTTCATGCCCGCCTTGTCAAAATCGACCTCGACCTTGTCCCCTTCGATACCGATCACTGCGCCATAGCCAAATTTCTGGTGGAATACCCGTTCGCCCAGGGTGAAACTGGCCACCGCGGTCGCATCTATGACGGTGTTGCGGCTTTCGCGCGGTTGCGACATGCCATACTGACCCTGCCGCGCCTGCATCCGTTTCCAGCCGGGCGAGTTGTAAACGTTTGCTTCGGCGGCGCGGGTTTCGATCCCGGCCGTGGTCTGACCGCCACCGTAGAGACCCTGAGGCGTCAGAACCTCCACATGATCTTCGGGCAGCTCATCGATAAAGCGGGACGGCATCGAATTCTGCCACTGACCAAAAACGCGCCTGTTGGCGGCAAAGGATATCGTGCAGACCTCCTCCGCGCGGGTGATGCCGACATAGGCCAGCCGCCGTTCCTCCTCGAGACCCTTGAGGCCAGCTTCGTCCATCGACCGCTGCGAGGGGAACAACCCGTCCTCCCACCCCGGCAGGAACACGGCGGGAAATTCCAGACCTTTGGCGGCATGCAGGGTCATGATCGACACTTTCGCGCCATCCGATTCCTGCTCGTTATCCATCACCAGACTGACATGTTCCAGAAAGCCCTGCAGGTTTTCAAAATTGTCCAGCTGGTTGACCAGTTCCTTGAGGTTTTCCAACCGTCCCGGGGAATCTGGATTCTTGTCGTTCTGCCAGTGCGCCGTATAGCCGGATTCGTCGAGGATGATCTGCGCCAGTTCAATATGAGTATGTTCCGGTTCGCCAAAACGAATGGGAGCGGTGCCATCATCAATGACGGAATCGTCGTCAACCTCGATCCTTGGACCCCGGGTCATTGCGTTCCAGCGGGCCAGCCCATCGACAAGCTGGCGCAAGGCCGTGCCGCCCTTGCCCTTGATCAGCCCTTGTTCGACTGCGATCCGCGCGCCTTCGACCAGAGAGACGCCATTCTGTCGGGCGGTCGCCTGAATCGTCTGCTGCGCCTTGTCGCCGAGGCCACGTTTGGGCGTATTCACGATCCGCTCCAACGCCAGATCGTCTTCGGGGCTGATGACCAGCCGGAAATAGGCCATGGCATCGCGGATCTCCATCCGCTCATAGAATCGCGGACCGCCGATGACCTTGTAGGGCAGTCCAATAGTTAGAAAGCGGTCCTCGAAGGCACGCATTTGGTGGCTGGCGCGCACGAGAATGGCGATTTCATCAAGGTTCATCGGCCGCGCGCCACGGGTGCCGCCCTGCATCGCGTCGATTTCCTCGCCAATCCAGCGCGCTTCTTCTTCGCCATCCCAGTGGCCAATCAGCCGGACCTTTTCGCCGTCCTGCGCGTCGGTCCAAAGCTCTTTGCCCAGGCGATTTTCATTGCCGCGAATGACATTCGACGCGGCGGCAAGGATATGCGGGGTCGAGCGGTAGTTCTGTTCCAGCCGGACGACATAGGCACCGGGGAAGTCTTTCTCGAACCGCAGAATGTTGCCAACCTCGGCCCCGCGCCAGCCATAGATCGACTGATCATCATCGCCCACGCAACAGATGTTCTTGTGACCGCCCGCCAGCAACCGCAGCCACAAGTACTGGGCGATGTTGGTGTCCTGATACTCGTCCACCAGAATGTAACGGAACCACCGCTGGTATTGTTCCAGCACATCCGCATGTGCCTGAAAGATCGTGACCATGTGCAAAAGCAGATCACCGAAATCCACCGCGTTCAGCTCGCGCAGACGGGTCTGGTACTGGGCGTAAAGGTCGACGCCCTTGTGATTATAGGCTCCGGCATCAGCAGCAGGTATCTTGTCGGGTGTCAGTGCACGGTTTTTCCAGTCATCGATGATTCCCGCCAGCATCCGCGCAGGCCAGCGTTTGTCGTCGATATTGGCCGCCTGAACCAGTTGCTTGAGCAGGCGCAGCTGGTCGTCGCTGTCCAGAATCGTGAAGTTCGATTTCAGCCCCGCAAGTTCGGCGTGGCGACGCAGCAGCTTGACGCAAATCGAATGGAACGTGCCAAGCCAAGGCATCCCTTCGGCGGGCTGGCCGAGCAGGCGGCCGACACGCTCTTTCATTTCACGCGCAGCCTTGTTGGTGAATGTCACCGACAAGATCTCGTTGGGGCGCGCGCGACCGGTATTCAGCAGGTGCGCGATCCGGGTCGTGAGAGCCTTGGTCTTGCCGGTCCCTGCCCCGGCCAGCATCAGAACCGGACCGTCAAGCCGTTCAACCGCATCGCGCTGCGCCGGGTTGAGATCATCCAGATAAGGCACGGCACGCGCGGCCAATGCCTTTTGGGACAGCGATGCGCCCTCGAAGGCGTCCATTTCGTCAAAACTGCTCATGCCCCCAAACTACGCCGGATGCGGCCCGAGGGAAAGGGTTTGTTCACGGCTTGTTCACAAAGAAATCGCAGAAGATAATATACTGGTTTCCAGACAAAACCTTTGTGTACATCCGGCGTTCTTACCTTTCTGCAAAAGCTTGTTTCTGATGCCCGGTCCATTGCTGTGGGAGAGCATATGACGAAGCAGGCGACATGGGCAGTGCGAAGTTCGCGGCTGAAAATTGTAGGTGTTATGCTGATGCTCAGCGCCCTAACGGCGGCTGCGGGTTGGGGGATTTACGCCGTACCCGCGCGAAGGATGTCCAGCTCACCTTCAATACCACTGTCGAAGATAATTGGCAGGTCCGTCGATGCCTTGACCCGCGCAGAAAAAGTACGGCTGGCGGTTGAATCCGTTGCGGTCAGATATAGTGAAAAATCCCTGCCCCGCATTACGATTTCGGTTGGCGTCGCCTATTGCCCGGCGCACGAAGTCATGCCGCAGGATCTTCCGCGCGGCGGATGAAGCGCTCTATACCGCCAAGGACCGGGGCCGAATTCAGGTGCAGGTCGCCAGTTCCGCGTCCTGCGGCGCAGACATCGGGGACAGCCAGGTTCGGAACAAGGGGGCCAAAATCAAACCGTCGTCCTCGACAGCCGCTTGAAAAACTTGCCGAATCGCGCGGCAAATCGGATCAATCCTCATGGACCTGCACAGTGCATATCCCGGCATTGCCGATTTGAAACGACTTGCGCGGCGTCGGTTACCGCGCTTTGTCTGGGAATTTGTGGAAAGTGGCACCGGCGCTGAAACCCTGATCCAGCGCAACCGCGAAGCGCTGGACCGGGTTACACTGACCCCGTCGATCCTGCATGGCGAACTGGAGTTCGACACAAGCAAGAAGCTGCTGGATCACGACTGCGCCCTGCCGTTCGGTATCGCCCCCATTGGAATGTCGGGGTTGGTCTGGCCGGATGCCGAAGGCATTCTGGCCCGCGCTGCGGCCACGGCCAACATTCCCTACACCTTGTCTACGGTCGCCAGCCAGATGCCCGAAGATCTGGCCGGCCACATCGGCGAAAACGCCTGGTTTCAATTGTATCCGCCACGGGATCCCGACATCCGCACAGATATGCTGGCCCGCGCGCGCGATGCGGGATTCCGGACGCTGGTGCTGACTGCGGATGTACCGGTTGCATCTCGGCGCGAACGGCAGGTGCGGTCCGGGTTGACACATCCGCCAAGGCTGACGCCGCGCCTGCTGGCGCAGATTTCGCGATGCCCGGCCTGGGCCATGGGGATGCTGCGTAAGGGACCACCCAGAATGCGCACGCTCGAGAAGTATTCGGACAGTAGCCTCAACCTCCCTCCTACGGCACATATCGGGTATCTTCTGAGAACGTCGCCGGACATGGAGTACGTATCCTGGCTGCGCGACAACTGGGATGGCGCATTTGTCGTGAAAGGCGTCCTGCGGCCGGAAGATGCCGTGTCGCTGCAAAAGGCCGGCGTTGACGCAATATGGGTGTCGAATCACGGCGGCCGTCAGTTTGACGGCGCGCCCGCCAGTATCGACGCGCTACCGGCCATACGCGCAGCGACGGACCTGCCGATTATCTTTGACAGTGGTATTGAAGGTGGGCTGGACATCCTTCGCGCGCTGGCCCTTGGCGCGGATTTTGTCATGCTGGGGCGCGGGTTTCTCTTTGGTCTGGCGGCGTTAGGCGAACGCGGCCCCGCTCATGTCATCGACATCCTGCGGCAGGATCTGAAGGCCAATATGGGCCAGTTGGGCCTTGCAAGTTTACAAAATGTGACATCTGCAATCACAAATATTGATGCTGCATCGCAGCATGTGTAAGTAGATTGCGCCAACAGGCGGCGTTTGCGAGCGATAACATGCCGGTTCTACCCAGAACGACTGATATACGTGCGCTTATTGTCCGCCTATGAACACGGCCACACCATAAAGACCGGGACCTGACATGACCGACTTCAAAAAGATCCTGATCGCCAATCGCGGCGAGATTGCTATTCGCGTGATGCGCGCGGCCAACGAGATGGACAAACGCACCGTTGCCGTCTTTGCCGAGGAGGACAAGCTTGGCCTGCATCGCTTTAAAGCGGATGAGGCATATCGCATTGGCGAGGGGATGGGGCCGGTTGCCGCCTATCTGAGCATAGACGAGATCATCCGTGTCGCCAAAGAATGCGGAGCGGATGCGATCCATCCGGGCTATGGCCTGCTATCGGAGAACCCGGACTTCGTGGATGCCTGCGTCCAGAACGGCATCACCTTCATCGGCCCCAAGGCCGAGACCATGCGCGCGCTTGGCGACAAGGCCAGTGCCCGTCGTGTCGCCATCGAGGCAGGAGTTCCGGTGATCCCTGCGACAGAGGTTTTGGGCGATGACATGGACGCGATCCGCAAGGAAACCGCCGAGATCGGCTATCCGCTTATGCTCAAGGCGTCCTGGGGCGGCGGCGGGCGCGGTATGCGCCCGATCGAGTCCGAGGACGAACTGGAAGAGAAAGTCCTGGAAGGTCGTCGCGAAGCCGAAGCCGCGTTCGGCAATGGCGAGGGTTATCTGGAAAAGATGATCACCCGCGCCCGGCACGTCGAAGTGCAGATTCTGGGCGACAAGCATGGCGAGATCTACCATCTCTACGAACGCGACTGTTCGGTCCAGCGCCGGAACCAGAAGGTCGTGGAACGCGCGCCCGCTCCTTATCTAAGCGAAGAACAGCGTGCCGAAATCTGTGAACTGGGCCGCAAGATCTGTGCCCATGTGAACTATGAATGCGCTGGCACCGTCGAATTCCTGATGGATATGGAAACCGGCAAGTTCTACTTCATCGAGGTGAACCCGCGCGTGCAGGTGGAACACACCGTCACCGAGGAAGTCACCGGTATCGACATCGTACAAGCCCAGATCCTGATCGCCGAGGGCAAGACGCTGGCCGAAGCGACCGGGGCCGCCAGCCAGTCGGACGTTCAACTAAACGGCCACGCACTGCAGACCCGGATCACCACAGAGGACCCGCAGAACAACTTTATCCCCGATTATGGCCGCATCACCGCATACCGCTCTGCCACCGGCATGGGCATTCGTCTGGATGGCGGCACAGCCTATGCGGGCGGGGTAATCACGCGGTATTACGACTCGCTGCTGACCAAGGTTACAGCCTGGGCTCCGACACCTGAAAAGGCGATCAGCCGGATGGACCGCGCGTTGCGTGAATTCCGCATACGCGGCGTCAGCACCAATATCGACTTTGTCATCAACCTGCTGAAGCACCCGACTTTCCTGTCGAACGAATACACCACCAAGTTCATCGACACGACGCCAGACCTGTTCCAGTTCAAACGCCGTCGGGATCGGGGCACCAAGGTTCTGACCTATATCGCGGACATTACCGTGAACGGGCACCCCGAGACCAAGGATCGTCCCGAACCGCGCGCCGATCTGAAAGAGGCCAGACCCCCTGCCCTGAAGGGTGAGCCCAAAATGGGCACCCGCAACCTGCTGGAGCAGAAGGGCCCGCAGGCCGTGGCCGACTGGATGAAAGCGCAGCGGCAGTTGCTGATCACCGACACCACCATGCGCGACGGTCACCAATCCCTGCTGGCGACCCGGATGCGGTCGATCGACATGATCAAGGTGGCACCGACCTATGCGGCGAACCTGCCGCAACTGTTCAGTGTTGAATGCTGGGGCGGCGCGACCTTTGATGTGGCCTATCGCTTTCTTCAGGAATGCCCGTGGCAGCGTCTGCGTGACCTGCGCGAGGCGATGCCGAACCTGATGACACAGATGCTTCTGCGCGGCGCGAACGGTGTTGGCTATACCAACTACCCCGACAACGTGGTGCAGGAGTTTGTGCGTCAGGCCTCGAAGAATATCGACGTCTTCCGCGTATTCGACTCGCTGAACTGGGTCGAGAACATGCGCGTGGCCATGGATGCGGTGGTTGAAAACGGCAAGATCTGTGAAGGCACAGTCTGCTATACCGGTGACATTCTGGACCCCGATCGCGCCAAGTATGACCTGAAATACTATGTCGGCATGGCGAAAGAGCTGCGCGACGCAGGTGCGCACATTCTGGGTCTGAAGGACATGGCAGGCCTGCTGAAACCGGCCTCGGCCAAAATCCTGATCCGCGCGCTGAAGGAAGAGGTCGGCTTGCCGATCCACTTCCACACCCATGACACCGCCGGCATCGCCAGCGCCACCATTCTGGCCGCGTCCGAGGCCGGCGTGGACGCGGTGGATTGCGCGATGGACAGCTTCAGTGGCAACACCAGCCAGGCGACGCTGGGCACCGTTGTCGAGGCGCTGCGCCATACCGAACGCGACACCGGGCTGGATATCAAGGCGATCCGCGAGATCAGCGATTACTTTGAGGCGGTGCGCGGCCAATATGCGGCCTTTGAATCCAGCCTGCAGGCCCCCGCCTCCGAGGTGTATCTGCACGAGATGCCCGGCGGCCAATTCACCAACCTCAAGGCACAGGCACGCTCTTTGGGGCTGGAAGAGCGCTGGCACGAGGTGGCGCAGATGTATGCCGACGTGAACCAGATGTTCGGGGACATCGTTAAGGTGACGCCGTCCTCCAAGGTGGTCGGTGACATGGCGCTGATGATGGTCAGTCAGGGGTTGACCCGTGCCGACGTGGAAAGCGCCGAAACGGATGTGGCCTTCCCGGATTCTGTCGTCGACATGATGCGCGGCAATCTGGGTCAGCCTCCGGGCGGGTTCCCCGACACGATCATCAAGAAGGTCCTCAAGGACGAAGCGCCCAATACCCAGCGCCCCGGCAAGGACGTTCCCGCCGTGGATCTTGAGGCCACCCGCGCCGAACTGTCCAAGCAACTGGAAGGCAAAGAGGTCGATGACGAGGATCTGAACGGATACCTGATGTATCCCAAGGTCTTCCTGGACTACATGGGCCGCCACCGGGTTTACGGCCCGGTCCGCACCCTGCCCACGCGCACCTTCTTCTACGGCATGGAGCCCGGGGAAGAGATCACGGCGGAAATCGATCCGGGCAAAACGCTGGAAATCCGCTGTCAGGCGATTGGTGAAACCGATGAAAAGGGCGAGGTCAAAGTTTTCTTTGAACTCAATGGTCAGCCCCGTGTCATCCGGGTGCCGAACCGTCTGGTGACCTCGACCACGCAGGCCCGGCCCAAGGCCGAGGCGGGCAACCCCAACCATATCGGCGCACCGATGCCGGGCGTAGTCGCGACCGTTTCAGTCACCGCCGGTCAGGAGGTCAAGGAAGGCGACCTGCTGCTGACCATCGAAGCGATGAAGATGGAAACCGGCATCCATGCCGAACGCGATGCGGTGGTCAAAGCGGTTCACATTCAGCCCGGCGGCCAGATTGACGCAAAGGACCTTTTGGTCGAACTGGAATAAGCCGACAAACAGGTTAATGTCAGCCGGGCCGCGCAGGACACTGCGCGGCCCTTTTTCATGCCCCTGCGGAGCCACGCTATGCTGACCATTACCCCGATCTACGCCGCGCTGATTGCCCTCCTGTTTCTCGCGCTCAGCCTTAACGTCATCCGGCAGCGGTTTATGGGGCAAATCTCGGTCGGCGACGGCGGTAACAAGGCGCTGATCAAGGCCATCCGCACGCATTCCAACTGCGTCGAATACGCGCCGTTCACGTTGTTGCTGATCGCCATGGCCGAAATTCAAGGTGCGGGGGGCGTTCTGGTCAACCTGATGAGTTTGGCGATTCTGTCCGGACGATTGCTGCATGCCTACGGATTCGGGCGTACACCTCAGATCGTGATTCTGCGCCGGACGGGAATGTTGCTGACATTTGCCGCCATTCTGGTCGCTGCGGTCACCAACCTCGTGCTGGCACTTTAGGATCAGCCGGCCAGCACCTTGACTTCAACCGGGCATGCAGGCTGCCATATCTGTTGGGCGGTCTGCCCTTTGTCGCCACCGGCCTGCGCCACGATGCCCGCCATGAACATCGAAACAACCAGCACCGAGAGTTTCAGGGTTTCTTTCGGGTTCATCTGTCACCTCCGCCGTTCTTTCCTGACGTGTTCAGACAGTTGAACGGATGGGGTCCGGATTTCCGTCGCCAGAAAAGAAATTTTGCGGAAGATGCGTTTTTCCTCTTGCAGCTTTGCGCCAGAATTTATACTTCACGCCTCACTCAACGGCGCGGGCGTAGCTCAGGGGTAGAGCATAACCTTGCCAAGGTTAGGGTCGGGCGTTCGAATCGCCTCGCCCGCTCCATTGAGAGGTCTTTGGACCACATATGTATCTGATGCGGGCGTAGCTCAGGGGTAGAGCATAACCTTGCCAAGGTTAGGGTCGGGCGTTCGAATCGCCTCGCCCGCTCCAGATACCAACCTCCCTTAAATTTCTGGTTCTTTGTTATCTGCTGCGGCATTCTCGGGTCGCACGCAATCACGACGGAGATGCGCCATGCCAGAATACGTAATTCGCGCTCTGACAGCGGATGAGGTCCAGACGGCTGTTGATTGGGCCGCCCGCGAAGGTTGGAACCCCGGCCTTCACGACGCGGTGTGTTTCCGCAGCTCCGATCCCGAAGGGTTCAAGGGCGGATTTCTGGATGGCAAGATGATCGCGTCGGCCTCGGCGGTGAATTACGACGACACCTATTCGTTCCTGGGCTTTTACATCGTCCTGCCCGAATATCGCGGATCGGGCTACGGGATGCAGGTTGCCGAGGCCGTCAAGGCGCATTGCGAACATCGGAACATGGGCATGGACGGGGTCGTCGAACAGCAGGACAATTACCGGAAGTTCGGGTTCGAGCTGGCTTATGACAACTACCGCTTTTCGGGCACAGCGGGTGAAATCCTCAACGCCCTGGGCCGTTCCGGCCACGGTCAGGTTTCACTGATCGACACACTTACGGATGAGCTGAAGTCTTATGATCGGGGCCTGTTCCCTGCCCCGCGCGACACGTTCCTGCAGGCCTGGCTGGATGCACCCAACCATACCTCGCGGGTGTTTGAGGCAGGCGGCCGGATCAGAGGCTATGCAACGCTGCGCCGATGTTTGGCCGGGTACAAGGTCGGGCCATTGTTTGCGGACACACCCGAGATCGCGCAGGCGCTTTTGGTGTCGCTGCTGATGACGCTTCCGGCTGACCGGATGAATGCCGAGGTCTTTATCGACATGCCCAACCCCAACACGCAGGCGATGGCGATGGCGCAACAACTGGGATTGACCAAAGTGTTCGAAACCGGCCGCATGTATTCCAGCCACGCGCCGGAAATTGATCTGCACCGTATCTATGGGATCACGACGTTCGAGCTGGGGTAACGTTCAGAACGCCTTGAACGTCATCGTGGTCAGGGATCGTTCGATATTGGGAATCACCAGCAGGTTTTCGTTGATGAAGTGCCCTACATCCTGGGTTTCGGGGATATAGAGTTTCAGCAGCAGGTCGTATTCGCCGCTGGTCGAGTAAAGCTCGGAATGGATTTCGCGCAGGGCGATTTCTTCGGCGACCTTGTACGTGGAACCGGGTTTGCAGCGGATCTGGATGAAAACGCAGGTGGACATGGGGTTGACCCTGTTTGTTGAGTTGCGCGCAGGCTGGCATGGGCCGCGCCCGGGCGCAATCCCCTGCAACAGTTTGGCGCGCATGTGATGCTTGGTCTGGATATGCCCGGCGATCCCCGTCTATAAGCGCGCTTGTATCAAAAGGAATTCGCCCATGCGCAGCGCAAAGATCAGCCGTCAGACCGCCGAGACTGAGATCACGGTCGAGGTCAATCTGGACGGCACCGGCCAGTATGAAAATCAGACCGGCGTTGGCTTCTTCGATCACATGCTGGACCAACTGGCGCGCCATTCGCTTATCGACATGACGATCCGCGCCAAGGGCGATTATCACATCGACGATCACCACACGGTCGAGGACACAGGCATCGCACTGGGTCAGGCGCTGACGCAGGCATTGGACGACAAGAAGGGTATCCGCCGCTATGGCGAGTGCCACCTGCCGATGGATGACGCTCAGGTGCGCTGTGCGCTGGATCTGTCGGGCCGTCCGTTCCTGATCTGGAACGTGGATTTGCCGACACCCAAGATCGGGACCTTCGACACCGAACTGGTGCGCGAGTTCTTTCAGGCGCTCAGCACCCATGGTGGTATCACCCTGCATATCGACCAGTTACACGGTTTCAACAGCCACCATATCGCCGAGGCGGCCTTCAAGGCGGTTGCCCGTGCCCTTCGGCTGGCGGTTGAGACCGACCCGCGCAAGGCCGATGCGATTCCGTCGACCAAAGGCGCATTGTAGATGCTGACTGCCATCATCGACTACGAAAGCGGCAATCTGCATTCCGCTGAAAAGGCGTTTCAGCGCATGGCGCGTGAACTGGATGCGGGTGAGGTCGTCGTGACCTCGGACGCAGATGTTGTCGCGCGGGCCGATCGGCTGGTCCTGCCCGGCGATGGTGCGTTTCCAGCCTGTGCAGCCGAACTGCGCGGCCATAAGGGTATCTATGACGCGATGGTCGAGGCGGTCGAACAAAAGGGTCGCCCGTTTCTGGGTATCTGTGTGGGCATGCAGCTGATGGCCTCGAAAGGCCATGAATACCGTGAAACCGATGGTTTGGATTGGATCGCGGGCGACGTGGTTCGGATCGAGCCGTCAGACCATACGTTGAAAGTACCACATATGGGCTGGAACGATCTGGTTCTGGAAAGCAGACACCCGGTGTTTGAAGGGGTGAAATCAGGCGATCACGCCTATTTCGTGCACTCCTACCATTTCCGCGTGACGGACCCGGCGCAGCGGTTAGCCTATGTGGATTACGGCCAAGAGGTCACGGCCGCGATTGGCCGTGACACGATGGTCGGGATGCAATTCCACCCTGAGAAAAGCCAGGATGTCGGCCAGCGTATGATCGGAAATTTCCTGACCTGGGCTCCGTGACGGCCTATTGCACGCGTGTCCAGGTTTGCCCGCGGCAGATCAGGCCACCGGCAACGCAACCTTTCACGGTCAGCTGGTTCTGGCTGTCCAGCGTCATTTTTGAGTTGTAGGTCTTGTCGCGGTCTGGCGCCCAGATCTTGCCGTTGTCATAGGCCCCGCCACCTTCCGGAACCATGTCCCAGATAATCTGTTTGCCCAAATTCTCGTAGTCCAGCTGCTCATCGCCGTTGGCGTCAAACGCCGTGTCGATGGTGCCGCAGACGGCACTGCCGCACGATCCGATGGAAACATGCAGATACCCGCCGGTGTCACCGGGCTGCGTCTTCCAGATGCCATCAACCGGATCGGCCGCATAAGCGCTGCTTGCCAAGGCGGCAAACCCTGCGGCCAGAACGAATTTCTTCATGATATCCTCCCTGTTTTGCAAGCAATCTGGCGCGCCGGTCGCCGTCGGGCAAGATTGACTTTGCGTCGCGTTGCATCCCCTGCCCTGTGTGTGCGATATCCCGCGCGGATAACATTGATATAGGGCCGCCCGACATGATCCTCTACCCCGCCATCGACCTAAAAGACGGCCAGGCCGTGCGCCTGCTGCGCGGTGAAATGGACAAGGCCACGGTGTTCAACGAAGACCCCGCCGCGCAAGCCCGCGCCTTCGTCGAAGCGGGTTGCGAGTGGCTGCATCTGGTCGATCTGAATGGCGCCTTCGCAGGGGAACCCGTCAATGCCGCTCCGGTCGAGGCGATTTTGAAGGCCTGTGATGTGCCCGCCCAACTGGGTGGCGGCATTCGTGACATGGCAACAATCGAAACATGGCTCGACAAGGGGCTCGCGCGCGTCATTCTGGGCACTGTCGCCGTCGAGAACCCCGATCTGGTGCGTCAAGCGGCACAAGAGTTCCCCGGCCATGTAGCCGTCGGTATTGACGCACGCAATGGCATGGTCGCCACCAAGGGCTGGGCCGAAGAAACCGATGTGCAGGTCACGGATCTTGCCCGAAGCTTCGAGGATGCGGGTGTTGCCGCGATCATCTACACCGACATCAACCGCGACGGAGCGATGCAGGGCCCCAATATCGAGGCCACAGCGGCACTGGCCCGCGCCGTGTCGATCCCGGTCATCGCATCGGGCGGTGTCAGCTCGCTGGACGACCTGATCGCCTTGCGCGATTGCGGGGTCGAACTTAACGGCGCAATCTCCGGCCGGGCGCTCTATGACGGCGCGATCGATCTGAACGAGGCCATTCGCGCCCTGAGCTGACTACTGGGCGGCGACCGATGTCAGCTTGGCCAGCGCCCCGCGCATTTTCTCGATGACCGGGGATTTCTCGACCGCATCAAGTTCGTCCATGGTCTCTTTCGGGTCTTCATAGGCCAGCCAGACCTGCCCGTTTTCGTCCTCGTAGGCCTGCACTTTCAGCGGCAGAAACAGACCTGCGCGCGGGTCGGCCTGCATGGCAGGTGTGCCCAGCGCCGGATTGCCGAAGATCAGCACCTGATTTGCCGGGATGGTCATACCCACCTTCTCGGCGCCCGCTGCGTGATCGACACGCGCGAAAACCGCGGCGCCCGCATTGCCAACTGCGGCCTCGAGCGCGTCCATCGCCTCGGACACGGATTTAGCCGTCTCTACTTTGATGATATCGTCTGCCATCGCGGCGACAGCTCCTGTGAATATGAATGTGGTCGTCAAAAAGAGGTTACGCATCTCATTGATCTCCTGATGAAATAAGGACCAGTTTTCACAGGTTCGAGAGATGTGGCAATCACAAGTCTGGCATCGGCGGGGCTTTGCCGTTAGAGGTGCGCCAACAAAGGACATGCCATGCTGAAAACACGGATCATTCCCTGCCTTGATGTTGCCGATGGCCGCGTGGTTAAGGGCGTCAATTTCGTAGGCTTGCGCGATGCGGGCGACCCGGTGGAATCGGCCAAGGCTTATGATGCCGCCGGCGCGGACGAAATCTGCTTTCTGGATATTCACGCCACCCATGAAAACCGGGGCACCATGTTCGATGTGGTGCAGCGCACGGCGGAACAGTGTTTTGTTCCGCTGACGGTGGGCGGTGGTGTCCGCACCAGGGAAGATGTCCGCGCGCTGCTGCTGGCAGGTGCCGACAAGGTCAGTTTCAACTCGGCCGCCGTGGCGAACCCGGATGTTGTGGCCGAGGCCGCCGATCAGTTTGGCAGCCAGTGCATCGTGGTCGCCATCGATGCCAAAACGGTCAGTCCCGGCAAGTGGGAGATCTTTACCCACGGGGGGCGCAAACCAACCGGCATTGACGCGGTCGAGTTTGCAAGAACCGTGGTCGGCAAGGGCGCAGGGGAAATCCTGCTGACCTCGATGGATCGTGACGGCACCAAATCCGGGTTCAACCTGCCCCTGACCCGCGCGATCTCGGACGCGGTGGATGTACCGGTGATCGCATCGGGCGGGGTCGGCAATCTGGATCATCTGGTCGAAGGCGTGACCGAAGGCGGTGCCAGCGCGGTATTGGCGGCTTCGATCTTCCATTTCGGAGAATACACCATCCGCGAGGCCAAGGAACACATGGCCGCCGCAGGCATCCCGATGAGGCTGACATGAGCATTCTGCACGAACTGGCCGCAACCATCGAAACGCGCAAGGGAACCGACCCCGAGTTGAGCTGGACCGCCAAACTGCTTGCCAAGGGCCCCGAAAAGTGTGCCGAGAAGTTCGGCGAAGAGGCCATCGAGGCCATCATCGAAGCCATCAAGGGCGATCGGGCCAGACTGACGTCCGAGGCGGCGGATGTACTGTATCACCTGCTGGTGATGCTGGCCGCCCGTGATGTGGCGCTGGATGACGTTCTGAACGAGCTTGCCCGGCGTCAGGGCATCAGCGGCATTGCCGAAAAAGCGGCGCGTCCCAAGGGCTAAGCGTGGGTTTCTTGCGCTGCTCCTGCCCGCTATAGTGCTGTGTCAGAGTGCCACGGATCAGGGAACGCGCGCGATGATCAGAGCATTGGTTTTTGTGGCGACGCTTGCCATCCTGGCGGCCTGTTCTGCGCCGCCCCGTTCCACCGGGGACGAGGTTCAACGGCTGGCAGCGAAAATCCAAAGCCTCGGACCCGATATCGACCCCGCAGAAGCGCAGCGCGCGGCGCGGGTCGCCTACAGCTACACCGCGCAGTTGGTCGAGGAATATGAAATCACCGACCCGCCGCTGATCCATAACGCAAAGGTCAATAAGGGCTTGCGTCCGCGCGGATTGTGCTGGCACTGGGCCGAAGACATTGAACGGCGCCTAAAACAGGAAGAGTTCGAAACACTGACCCTGCACCGCGCCATCGCCAATGCCGACAATCCGTTCCGAATCGACCACTCGACCGCCATTATCAGCCGACGCGGAGAAACCATGTACGAAGGGATCGTGCTGGACCCGTGGCGGTATGGTGGAGTGCTGTACTGGGGACCTTTGGTCGAGGACACACGTTACGAGTGGGTCCCGCGCGATCAGGTTCTGGAAAAGCGGCGACTGGGACAGGTTGCCCGGCTGAAAACGGCAGGCGGCGGCTGACGGTCACAGCTTTGAGGATATGATCCCGGTGGCAAACCCGCCCATGCGCAATTCCCCGAAAAGCCGCTGATATTCGATTTTCGGGCATCGGTTCATGACCACATCGACACCTCTGGCCTGCGCGACTGCCGCCGCGCCGTAATGTTCGACACCGATCTGCATCCAGACTGTCCTGAGCTTTGGAAAAGCCTGCAAAGCCTCGTCCACAATCGGTGGCACGGCTTCGGATCTGCGAAATATGTCCACCATGTCGACAGGTTCGGAAATATCCGACAGCGACGCATGAACGGTCTGACCGAACAATTGCTTCCCTGCATGTCCCGGATTGACCGGAATGACCCGGTATCCTTTCAGCGAAAGGTATCGCGCCACGTAATAACTGGGCCGCACCGGGTTCATCGACACCCCGACGACCGCCACAACTTTGGTGCGTTGCAGGATGCCTTTCAGGAACTCATCGGAATAATCTGCCATGAGGGCACCCTAATCGCTGCGTTCAAAATAAAAAAGCGCCCAGGTCGGACCTGAGCGCCAGTTGTTGGAACGAGGGACAGTGAAATGACCCGCGGCAGTTCCGTTCCGCGGTCACTGTGACATTTAGGCATGAGTTCGGCAAAAAAAAGAGGGTGCGCGCATTTTTGTGATGACAGATCAAAAAAAACGCGAAGTTTCGCCTGTCACTTGTACAGAACCGAGGGCCAGTGCTCCTCGGCCATGCGAATGTTCAGCGCCATGTCTTCCTGCCACACTTTCTCGATCGCGAGCGAATGCACCAAATAAAGCCTGCCATCCACGACCCTCCACGCCATTGGGTCGGTGCTGGACAGAAGACCCAGAGCCATAGCATAAGCGCAATATCCGCCGAACTGAGGCGCAAAGGCACGCGGATCACGCTCGAACCGCTCCTGGTTCTCGGCTGATGCGAAATGCCATTCAACGCCTTTCCACATCAACGAATGCTCGGCGTGGCCCAGCACCGGTGCGTCATCCACGAAATAGGACACGGGATCATAGCCCGCCATTGCGGCACCATCTGTGGCAAAATAGACGGGCGCATCCTGCGCCTGGACGGCAGGTGCGAACATGATAGCGGCCATTGCGCCAATGAAGAAACGTCGGGTCAGCATCGTCGGTCTGAGTTCTTAGAATTCGAGACCGTCAAAATGCAACTTTTTCAGCGCCATGAAACCCCCCTTGACGCGGTTGTGAACACCCGTGTCGCCGAAGAAACAAGTCAGTCGAAGATATCTTCGATCACATCCCAGGCTTCATCCAGCACGCGCGAGAATACACCTTTTTTCCGTTTCTTGTATTTGTATTTCGGCGTTCGGGCCTTGGACTTGGCCGGACGCACTTGCCTTTCTTCCGTCAGCTTTCGTTTGGGCAACATCTTGAGGTCGTGCAGGGGGGCGCCACAACTGGAACAGCTGAGCTCGTGACGTTGTTTTCCCTGCAGAACCAGCGCGGCACGCGTGCCGCAGTAACAGCAAGTGGCAATTTTCGACGGGCTGGGAATGACGCTCTCCTGTTATTTGTGCCTCGATGCATATAGGGCAATCGCAGCCGCATTTGAGACGTTGAGCGACCCGAAACCGCCCGCTGCGTCAATTTTCACCAGATGATCGACCGTTTCCTTGGTTTTCTGCCGCAAACCGGGGCCTTCGGCACCCAACACCAGTGCAACCGGCCGGTCCAGCTTGCCGGCCAACGTGGTTTCGATGGTCTGATCCGCCTCGCCGTCCAGCCCCAGCACCAGAAACCCCATATTCTGCAGCTCGACGATTGCGTCCGCCAGATTGCGCACCCGCAGATAGGGCTGGCGTTCGAGCGCGCCGCTGGCGGTTTTCGCCAGCGCTCCGGTTTCCGGCGCCGAATGGTGGCGTGTGCCGACAACAGCGCTTGCACCCAGCACCTCGGCCGAGCGCAGAATCGCCCCGACGTTGTGCGGATCGGTGACCCGGTCCAGCAGAATGACACGCGGGTGTTCACGACCGATGCAGTTTTCGGCCAGCCCACCCCAGTCCAGCGGCTTGACCTCAAGCGCCGCGCCCTGATGCACCGACCCCGGATCGATCGGCGCGGTGAACTTGCGTGGATCAACCAGCTCGGCTTCAATTCCTGCAAATTCAATGGCTTCCGCCAGCTTGGCCTGCGCGTTCAGGGTCACGATCAGACGCAATTTCTGACGCTTCGGGTTCATGAGCGCGTCACGGACGGCGTGCAGTCCGAACAACCAGACAGTCTCGGACGCGGCTGCTTTGCGCGCCTGTTCCTTTTCGACGACCCATTTGGGTTTCTTCATTTTAAGGGCCTCCGGGCCGGGAATTCGGTTTCCTGCGCCAAAGCGGAATTTTCCTGTTGACGCACCTTTAAGGCGCTAGTAATCACGCCTCCACGTCAGGTGCAACGCCTGACAGTGGGCGACAGGCCGCAAGGTGTGGCAGGGGACTGTAACTCCCTCGCGGAGACGCACGCCTGGTTCGATTCCAGGGTCGCCCACCACTTCTTCAAGCAACTGAAATTGAGAACTTTGTGTGTGGCACCCGTCCGGGCGCGGTTTGTCGGCGTTAACCGGCTATTAGCGGTGTCAGTCGTGCGACGGATTTCTGGAGGCCTGAACTTCCTGCGCACGTTCAGACCACGTCGATCGAATGTAGGCTAAAACATCCCAGATCTCATCGTCGGATATTACTTCCTCAAACCCGGGCATTCCACTTGCGAAGTCGCTGATCCCGCGTACCGCCAAAGCTTTTTCTCCACCCAATTGGGTGTATTCAAAAAGCAAAAGGTTGTCGTGATGCCAGGTGTGCCCCGTCTCATCATGGGGAGGCGCGGGCAAGACACCGTTTTCGTCTGGCGTTTGCCAGTTCGGTTGTCCTTCGAGGTTTGCACCGTGACAGGACGCGCAATGTTCGGCGTAAAGGGCCTGACCGACAGCCAAATCGCGGCCATCCAGTTCGTGACCTGCGATCGCCCCGGTTGCAACGCTAAAGGCTGCGATGATCAGAACGCGTTTCATGCGACCTCGACCCAGGTTTTCATGCCCGCCGCCTGATGGCCCAGCATGTGACAGTGCATCAGCCATTTGCCGGGGTTGTCGAACACGCAAACGATGTCTCGCGTTGCACCCGGATCAATCAGCGTTGTATCCCGGAATGCACCTAAATTACCGTCGGCTGCGACCTCGAAAAAGTGATGCCCGTGCAGATGGATACCATGGGGAAAGCGGGTATCGTTCACCAGTTGGATGCGCGCAGTCTGTCCGCGTTGGAAGCTGTGGAAAGGGGTGTCCGCAAGGCCGGACTGTCCGTTGAACGCCCAGATGCCTTCGTCCATCAGCCCCTGCATCATTCTTTGGCTCATGGCCCCGCCCTCCATGGTCAAGGTCAGGGAAACGGCATTGTCCAAGTCGGGCTGCACCGTCGCGTTTGGCGGCAGCGCGGATATCTCTGATAGTTGTCGCGCTGTGTTCTCACCTTCAACCGGGATTTCGCCCAGCAGGTAAGGTTCATCCCGGGTCGGAAATACAAAAGCGATTGCCTTGGCCGAGGTAACATCCGCTATGATATCAACCCGTTGGGCCGGGGCCAAAACCAGGTCAGAAACCTCTTGCGGATCGGAAAGCGGCATACCGTCCAATGCAACAGTCTTGCCGTCAATGCCTTCAAGCTCAATCGGGAAAATCCTGTCAGTCGCGACGTTGATCAACCGCAAGCGCACACGGTCACCAAGACGAACAGACGCGTCCGGTTCGAAAAACACACGGGCATAGTTGCCAAGCCGACCCTGATGCGCCTGATCGTGCATGTTCTCAAAGCCATCGGCGAGTGTGCCGTCTTCGGTCAGGCGCCAGTCATCAATCATGACGATCACGTCATGGTCCACATCAGGCGGGGATTGTTCCTCGACGATCAGGGGGCCGTAAAGCCCCTTTGCAACCTGTTCCCAGGACCGGTTATGCGAGTGATACCAGAAGGTTCCGGCGTCCGGCGCGCGAAAGCGATAGGCGAACTCTGCACCCGTTTCGACAACGTCCTGTGTCAGGCCCGGCACGCCGTCCATCGCATTGTCGGTCCGCAACCCGTGCCAATGGACCGCCGAGCCGTCGCCTATCTGGTTGAGAAAACGGATGTCGAAAACCTCGCCCTGACGGACGCGAAGAACCGGACCGGGCGTGCTGCCGTTGAAGCCAAGCATCGGCGTTGCCGGATCGCCTTCCGGCAGGATTTGCGCAGAGACTGGCTGTGCAATCAGGTTCAATGGAGCCGCCGCGATGACGACGCCGGGAACCAATGCCATTGCACTTGTCGTGATCAGGAATTCTCTTCGGTTCATCTTAAACCTCAATTCGGAAGGGTCAGGACGCTGGTAAGGGTAGCTGTTGCCGCGAACACGACCAGTATGACTGCAGTTTCTATTTCGATGGAGCGTGCCAGATGCCGCGCTGCGTCGTGATCACCTGCCTGCATGGCAGGAACAAACCGAAACTTGTTTGCGGCTGCCATCACAAGCACCAGCGCCACCAGCCCCAGTTTGATGAGAAGTGCCTGCCCGTAGCCCGAAACAAAGAGGCTTCGAAGATCACCCAACAGAAGCCAAGACATCAGCAAGCCCGCCAAAATCAACGCAGGGACAATGACCGAGGCGGCTTGCCCGAAACGATCCCCCAGCGCTGCTGCCTCGTCCAAGCGTTCGGGCTGTAACGACAAGCGCCGTAACGGTCCAAGAATGCCGATCCAGAACGCAAGGCAAAGCAGATGCAAAAGCAGCAGAAGCCTTACGCCGCTTTGTTCCAGGCCGGGCACATGCCCAATCTGCGCGAATGACCACAGCGCCAGCACACCGCCGGCAAGGGATATCCATTGACCGACATACGGCACGAACAACCCGACAAGGATCATGGCCACGCCGACCAGTCGATAGACCAGAACATCACCGACCGGTGTTTGCCACAAAAGCCCCAGCATCTCGGGGTCGCTCATCCCATCAGCGCCGCCGGTCAGGGCAGCCCCGCGCAGCATGAACCCAATGACAGACGCGACTATCGCAAGCCCAGCCAAGAGCGCAGTATGGACGCGCATCCGGCCGCTCAGCGACGACAGGAGATCAGCAAAAGCGGCGCGCATGATCACCAAGCCGGCGGATCCTGCAATGCCAACATACAGCAGGAGTTTTGACAGGATCGCGGCAATGCCCCAGACGTCCGGCATCCTCAGTCAACCGTAAAGGAAAATTCGCCCTGCATCGCATGGCCGTCCACGCCCAGACCGCGCCATTCTATGCGATAGGCGCCTGTCCCCATATCCTGAAGCGGGAGGGTGAAGCGGCGATCAAAACTGGTCTGGCTCCCAATGTCGAGCGGGACCGAATGAAGATCCTGATGGGTCATCTCCACCCGGGTCAGACGGATGTCGTCCGCAAAGTTGAAACTGATTTCAGACGGGACTTCTGCAATCGTCGCGCCGTTTTCTGGCGTCGTCGTGTCCACGCGGGAATGCGCAAGCGCACCCGTGGCAAGTGTGGCAAGCAGAGCAAGGATCGTGAGCGTCTTCATAGAGAGTTCCTCAGTTAATTCCGTTGGCGCGCTGGATTTCGCGGATATAGGCGACAACCATGGCAACGTCGCCACGGGTTAAGCCTTCGACCGGCGGCATATCTCCGAACGACCAATGATGGCTTCTTACACCTGTCGCAACTGCGCGCTGAAAGGATTCGTCGGCGTGATGGCTGGGTTCATAGATAACATGGATCAGTGGCGGTCCGGCACCTTCAATTCCGACAGCATTGGTGCCGTGGCACGCGGTGCAAGCCTCATCGAAGATGCGCCGTCCAATGGCCGCGTTACCCTCGATGGGGGGCATTTGAATGGCCACCATGGCATCCCCTGCGGCAGGGGACGACGGAGTGGCAATTTCAGACGTACCGGGCCGCAGCACAGTGTATGCAGCAGCGACCGCCACGGCACACACTCCGATAACGAGATACTTTCGGTTCATGGTTCTTCCTGACTTTATGAAACAGAATATTGACCGCGCTGAACGGCGGCCAAGCAGAAACACCAGGCGCGTGCACCCGGCGTCGAATTGCCGTTTCAGAAGTTTGGTGGTCTGTCCGGATGTTCCGGCTCACGCAGCGCAGAAAGTTCGCTTACCTGCCAATTCAATACCTGCTCGAACTGGTCGGGCGACGCGTCCGACGTGTCGGAGGCAAGGAGCATCAGGTTGCAGAGGAAAGGATTGCATCCATCATGGTCTGCGCCGTCCGTTTCGTGATGGCCGATCGGCGACAAACGATCCGCGTGCGGAGATCGCTCCAAAGACTGAACCCCGTCACAATGCCCACCGTTGCAATGCAGCGGCATGTTGTGGGCAACACTTGCGGACCCGGTCAATAAGACCAGAATTGCCGCCAGGACCACCGATATCATCCGCTGCAATATCATTTCGGCGGAAATCTATTACGCAAATCGGAACAAAACAACACACGAAAAGACCTTGGCGTCAGCAAACACCGGTGCACCAGTTAGCCTACCCAGTCGACAAAGATTTTGTTGGTCGAGATCAGTTCCGGCGCTTTGGCCCATGCAGACGACGACAAGAGCAGCAGCCGATGTCACCCCTGCACAGTCAGGTTCGAGGCCAATCCAAATTAGCGGTTCGGACCTTGGGACATATGTCTTCGATCGGTTGCTGACGCCAGAAAGCCCGCATTGCGTGTGGAACTGGTCAGCCTGACAGTGTTCGCATGCAGATGAACTGCCATTCCGGGGAAATGCCCTGCAAGCAGACTTTCCACCCGGAAGAAACAGCACGCATTTAACTGCCTAGATCAAGGATTTCATATCGGCAGCAAAGGTCGGAAACGCATAAAGCGAGGACTTGAGATCGGTAGCTGATATGCCATGACGCATGGCCATCGCAAAAAGATGGATCAGTTCGTCACCGTGGTGGCCCAGAATATGTGCACCCACAACCTGGTCGCTATTTTTGTCGACCAAAACCTTGGACCATGCAGCGGTTTCTGCGTAGGTCTTGGTCGAAAACCAGCCGGACATGTCGGAAACCGTAACCGAGACATCCAGGCCCTTTTCCTGCGCCTGAGCTTCAGTAAGCCCAACGGTGCTAAGCGCCGGAACTGTGTAGACGGCACTGGGGATCACGGTGTAGTCCGGCGTTTTGGCCGGGCCATGCACGATGTTGTGGCCGACAATCTGACCTTCGTAAGTTGCTATGGGGGAAAGCTGGGCGGATTGCACCACCGCGTCGCCTGCAACCCAGACCGAAGAGTTGGAGATGGACCGCATCGTGTCGTCGATCAGAATGCGAAGCCCATCATGTTCCACACCCGCCGCATCAAGGTTCAGCCCTTCGATATTGGCGATGCGCCCAGCGCCGTTTACGACGCGTTCAGCAATAACATTTTGAATGCGGCCGTCATGCTCGTATTGAACATTCAACCCGTCGGCCGTCTGCTGGATTGCTGTCACCGATACTCCGGTTTTGACAACAATGCCCAGGCGTTCGGTTTCCGCTTGCAGCGCCGCAACAGCATCACTGTCCAGACGAGGCAGTAGTTGCGGCAAGGCTTCAAGGATCGTCACGTGAACACCAGCGCGCGCATAGACGTGGCCAAATTCCATGGCGATGACACCGCCGCCAACAAAGACAACTTCTTTCGGCAATGTCGCATCGGACAGTACTTCGTCCGAAGTAATCATGAGCTCGGCACCGGGAAATGGCAGCGGCCTTGGCTTTGATCCTGTTGCGACAACAATGTCTTTGCCATGTATGACACGACCGTTGACCTCAATGGTGTTTCGCCCAACAAAGCGTGCTGTGCCACGCAACACCTCGCCACGCTTTTCGGCCAGTTCCTGCATGGCGCCCGGGATAAAACCGATCAGGTCTTTCTCTCGTTCGATCAGTTTCGCCCAATTCAATTTTGGCTTGCCGACCTCAATCCCGTGGATGTGGGCCTGTTCGATCTCGTGCATCGCATGGGCAGCCGCCACAAGAACCTTCTTCGGCGTGCAGCCGCGATTGGGGCAAGTCCCGCCAAAATCGCGCGCCTCGACGAAGGCGATCGATTTTCCGGCTTCATGTACAACCGACGAAACGCCAAACCCCGCGTTGCCCCCGCCGATAATTATCACGTCATATGAATCGCGCATGTCATTGCTCCTCTCGTTCTATTTTTTGGTCACAAAAACGATCTCCGTGCGGATCACCCGACAGGACCAAAGCTTTCGGTATGAATCTGCCCCAGGGGGACGCCCCGGCTTTCCAGCTCGGCCTGAATATCGGCCATAAACCCGACTGGGCCGCACAAGAAGTAATGAGCGTCGGCGTCATCGACCAGCTGTGCCAGCAACGCCCCGTTGACGCGGCCCCGGGAGTTGTAATCGCTACCAAAGTTATCATTTGCCGTCGGTCGGCTATATGCCACATGGACGTTGATGCCTGCCCGCTTTTCGGCCAGTTCGCGAACCTCGTGAGCCAATGGATGATGCTGGCCATCCCGTGCACCGTGCACGAACCAGACCGGGCGATTGCCGCGCTCATTCGCAACCTTACTGAGAATGCTCACCATGGGCGTGACGCCAACACCAGCGCTGACAAGCACCAACAGGCACTTACTGCAGGTCATTGCGAAATCCCCGGAAGGTCGGCGGCCGTTGATGATCGCCCCAGGATCGAGGTGATCGTGCATGTACCGGGAAACCAGGCCCCTTGGTTCTCGCTTTACCGAAATCCGATAGCGGTGCTCATTCGGCCCGTTGGACAATGAATAGGTCCGACGCACTGGTGTATCGTGCCCTGGAATGTCCAGTTCGATCGGCAGGTGCTGGCCGGGTTCAAACTCTGGCAGGGTACCACCGTCGCGCGCTTCAAACAGAAACGAACTTACATCGGTGCTTTCAGATGTCTTCTCGACCAACCTCAGGGATCGGATCGAGTCCGCATCGGAGTTCCATCGAAGGCTGAGAGCCGAGCGCGTTTCGACAACCTCGTGGATGTCCAAGGTCACCAATCGCCGCGCGCCGGGAAATTCTTCTACTTCGGCACTGTCCCAATCTATTGTTGCAGTTCCGGTCACTTGCAACAAACTGCCACTTTCAAAGTCGACAAAAAGGTAGCCGGCTCTGGGGTCGAGCATCAGATTGCCGATCGTGTTGAAATGGTTGTTGCCTGCGAAATCCGGAAACCGCACCCGCGTGTCATCCAGAACCTGTACAAACCCGCGATCACCACCACGGTGGGATGCGTCCATTCCGTAGGTCGGGCTTTCACCTTCACCACGAAAACCACTGGCGATAAAGAAAGTGTCGGCTGTCTTGATCCAATCGGCTTGTTGGGCCGACAACTTGTCGCTTCTTGTTGTGGGTCCAGGTGCCCGGCCGTCCACACGGCGCCAATCACGTTCGCGGATGTATTGCGGGCAGTTGCCAAAGGTCTGGTCGACGTGAAACTCAAAGCCTGAAGATGTGACTTTGCCCGCCCGTCCATTTACGCGGTTGCGTCGCCGGGTCGCCAGTTCGATACCCAGAATGCCGATGTCGCTTTCGTTATGAATGGCATCGTGAAGTGCATCACCTTGCAGGGGCAATGCGGCAACGGATAGCGTTTTGGCGTCCGGAGAGGTAACGAAACCATCGGGTCCTTCCACCAATGTGACCCAGGGCCAACCCGCTTTGTCCCGGGCCGCGACCACCAGGAACGGCAGGGCGGTGTGAAAGTCACGGTGTTGTTCGGGCAAGTGATCACGAACCACCCTGCGCGCCCAGTCTTCGATATCACGGACACCCTGACGCGATTGAGCCATGTGTTCGCCCCGATGAAACGGTGAGAGGTCTTTTTCACTAGGGTCAACGATTAGCATGAAACTTCTCCTGGGACAGCGGTTGCGGTGACACGCCCGAGGGCGGCGCGCCCGGCTTTGCGACCGGGCGCGTCGTTCAATCAGGCGGCAAGACCGACTTTGGTACTTTGCATCGGCACAAAGCCCGGCAGGGCTTCGATACGGGCCAGCAGCGCACGGATGTTGGGGTAGTCAGATAGCGAGACGTTACCTTCGGGGGCATGTGCGGTGTAGCTGTATATCGCGACATCGGCGATTGACGCGGCGTTGCCGATCAGCCATTCACGCCCATTCAGATGTGCCTCGAGACGGTCAAAGGCGGTTTTGGCGACTGCCTTTGCGCGCTCGGCATCCAACTGGGCGCCAAATACGGTGACCAGCCTTGCGGCAGCGGGCCCATTGGCTATTTCACCAGCAGCCAGCGACAGGAATTTCTGCACCTCGGCTTCGCGGACCGGATCGATTGGCAACCAATCAGGCGCATACTTGCGCGCGAGATAGACGAGGATCGCGTTGGAGTCGGCGATCACGGAATCTCCGTCTTCGATGACCGGCACCTGCCCCGCCGAATTCAAAGACAGGAAGGGTTCCTTTTTGTGTTCGCCCGCCAGCAGGTCGACATCAACCAGTTCATGATTGATGCCGCCGAGTTTGGCAAAAAGCTCGACCCGGTGAGAGTGACCCGACAACGGGTGACGATGAATACGAATGGCGTTCGGCATTGCAGTTCCCTTTCCGAGGAAGCTCTGGAGGTTATGTGACGCAGTTCATCAGCGATCACTGAACCAAACATACCAATTGCCTATTTCATTAATAATCCAACGCTTTGTTCAGTTACTATGAACAAAATGGTAATAATAAAAAGAATGCGGGCAGACAGAGGAACTTGGCCATGGATACGATTGATACGATGCGCGCCTTTTTGGCCGTTGCACATGAAGGCTCTTTCACGGCTGCGGGAAAACGCCTTGGTCTTTCGACGCGACTGGTCAGCAAATATGTCGCCCAGTTGGAAAGCAGGCTTTCGACCCAGCTGTTCAACCGAACGACCCGAAGTGTTGCCTTGACGGATGTCGGTGTTGCCTATCTCGAGCGGTGTCGGCCGATCGTGGAACAAATCGACGAACTGGAAGATCTGGTCCAGGAAAGGCAGTCCGCGCTGGCGGGGTTGATCCGGATCACCGCGCCAACCGGGTTCGGCAGCAACAACCTGGCGACGGCGTTGGTTCCTTTCATGCAGGCACATCCAAAGGTGGATTTGGACCTCAAGCTTTCGGACAGCAGAGTCGCGCTTGTGGAAGAAGGAATTGATCTGGCCATCAGAATTGGCGTGCTCCGGGATTCGACTTTGATTGCACGCAAACTGGCCGATATGCCGCTTGTCGTATGTGCCTCACCGGAATACCTGGCGGAACACGGGCGCCCCGGCGATCCAATGGCGCTTGCGACGCACAACTGCCTGATTGATGAAAACCCGACTGACGCCACTTCGTGGAGATTCCGGTCTGGTACCCGGGATTTTGTGGTGAAAGTATCTGGCGCCTTGCACGCCAATGCTCCGGCAGCAATTGCAAACATGGCGATCGCGGGCCTCGGCATTGGCCGCTGTCCTCAGTATGCTGTCGCTCAGGCCCTGAACAACGGCAGCCTTGAGCAGCTTTTTCAAGATTACCATCCTGAAAACTTTGGTCTCTATGCCCTTTACCCCCCAAACAGGCACCTAACCGCCCGAGTCCGTGCGTTGATTGACCACCTGGCCAAGTACTTTTCGACGAAAACAGGTGTCTGAACCCTTTGCCCGAACAAGTTGAGAATACGCGCAGTTCAGGCGGAGTAGTTGCAGACCGTTGAAAACACCGTGACCAGCAAGGTTGCGTAGAAAGCTACCGGGCCGAAAATGCAGGATCAGCGAATTTGGGTACGATGTCTTCTCGCGGCCGAATACGACATTCGGAACGGTCAGTTTTGAAGTGATTTGATTGGGTGCTAGTATCGCGTCAGGGCCATAATAGAGGGGAAAGATATGGCTGTGACGTTCGCACAAATGGAAGACCATGAGATTTCCAGCGCAGTTCCCATTTCTGCAGCCGATGCGCTGGCCGCATTGGACGCAGACCCGGGCATACTTGTTGTGGATGTCAGAGACACCGCCGAAATGGATGCGACCGGGATCAACCCAAGGGCACTTCCTGCGCCAGGGCGCGCTGTTGCCTGGATGGCAGACCTTGAAAGTGAATACAGGTCACCCGAGTTACAGGACCGAAGCAGGAGAATATTCACATCCTGCGGGGGCGCCCCCAGTTACCGTGGCGCGGCAGCAGCTAACGTACTGACTTCGATGGGTTTTCAGAACGTCCAATTCATCGATGGAGGGATGGCAGCTCTGATCGCGGCTGGCTCCTCCACGAAGCAGCCTTAACGTCGGCTAGACCACTTGTCTCTGGGAAACAGAGCAACGTTCCATTTGCATCCTATCAACTTTCGGACCGGTGTTTCGATACGACCTGTGCTTGGGATTTGAGCCACTTGACGAATACCTTGGCCTCGGGGCGCTGAAAGTCTTCTTGGGTCTGGATGTAGTACACCCCAAAAAGCGGTTCAGAGAACAATTCAACCATCCGACCAGCCGACAGGTCATCTTCAAAAAAGGCTCTGGCGGAATACGTGATCCCGTCCCCACGGCGAACCGCGGTCATGATAAGGTTCCCGGGCATATGGTTTATTGTCAGTGGCTGGGGAGGTACGACCCCGTGATAGGTGAACCAGTCGGCCGCTTCGTTGGTCCCTAATTCCTGTAGCCAGGGCAAGTTTGTCAGAGAGATCGGGTCACGCAGATCGAGGCCAGCCACCAATGAAGGCGCCCCGACTACAATCATGTCGGTAACAAGGACAGCGTCTTCCGTGCTTCTTGGCATTCGCCTGTCGTGATACCGAATGGCGACATCGATACCACCCGGGCGTATCTGGACCAGTTCCGAGGTTGGGTTCAGCATCAGTGTGATTTCCGGATGTTCCTGCTGAAACTCTGCCATCCTCGGCAACAACCACTCTACGGCGAAGGCTGGTGACATGGTTACCTGAACAGGACGGTGTGCTGCATGTTCCGTCAACCGTTCAACGCCCCGCTCGATAATCTCAAAGCCGAGGGCCAACTCTCGGGCAAGAATGATGCCGGGCTTGGTCAGCTCAATACTGCGCCCGCGTCTGGACACAAGGGCAACGCCCAAATGCTTTTCCAGTGATTTCACCTGTTGGCTGACAGCTGCCTGGGTCACATTCAAATGATCAGCTGCGGCGGTGTAGCTGCCTGCCTCGGCAACCGCTGAGAAAGCACGCAAAGCATTCATTGGTGGTAGGTGTAACCAATCCATACCGTAGAATTTCTTATGTAATGTCAGACTAATTGAGTCGCACCATACGGGTATTTTTGACAATTTTCACATCAATATTTGTTCTGAAATTCATATATTAGACGGCTAAAGCTACATCAATGATGCGAGCCGACCCACAAGTGAGGAGAGACCGACACGATGGAAAAAATTGAAGGTGGATGTTACTGTGGCGCCGTGCGGTACAAGCTGGCGACCCCTCCCGTCTGGTCGGGTCATTGCCATTGCCGTTCATGCCAAATAGCCCTTGGTGGTGCGTTTGCGACCTGGGCCAAAGTGGCCAGCGAAGACTTCGCAATCGTCAAAGGCAAAATTCAACATATTGAGAAAACGCCGGGAATTCGTCGCGGCTTTTGCCGGGACTGTGGGACGACGCTTACCTACGCAGCCGCAAATGAAGTTGCCGGCCAAAACTGGAGCGCTGACGCATGGTTTGCAGCTGCGACGCTGGACGACCCGTCGCTTGTTCAGCCAAAGGCCCATGTCTTTGTTTCACGCCGGCAGCCATGGGTGAAACTTGACGACGGCCTGCCAACGTTTCCCGAATTCTAATCGTCTCGTCCGCCATAAGAAGGAGAACACGATGGATACCGCATACTCATATTCCTGCAAGGAATGCGACGGCATGGAGAACTGTCCGGGCAAAGTGGTTGCAGCGACCAAAGACGAAGTTTGGAAGCTCATGGAATTGCACGCGGTGGTGGCCCATGGGGAAGACCCCAGCTCTTGGGACGCTGACACTCGGGCATACTTGGGAACATTGATAAAACCAGCTTGATCAGGCCAGTTTTGCCTCCAGCACCGGCGAGGTTTCGTGGGACCGAAATGTGCTCGACGGCCGTTTTGTCCGTAAAGTAGACATTCGATGGAATTCGGCGAACGTCTGCACCGAGCCCAATCTGGACATTGACGAGCGGCTATGCCCACTGTGAACCATGTCGCTGACGGAAGACCTGAAGCAAATTCTAGAAACCGCCCTGCCAACCGATCCCAGCTTTCGGCGGGTCGAGAAGGCCGTCATAGACAACTGCGTTAATGACTGCCGACAATACGCTTTGGAGGACTCCATTGAAGCATTTCTGTTGTCCGCGATGCGTCTATTGGCACTTCCCGACAATGGGCACACACGGCTGATCCCGAATGATGCAATCTCGGTGCTACCGCTGAGGTTCGTGAGCGTGGGGCGTTCGGTGCAAGTCATTGGGGCGGCACCAGGGGTAATTGCACCGCAAGGAGAGTTGATAGCAGTCAACGGTGCGGCTGTGAGCCAAATCGAAGCCACTGCGCAGAAATTTCTGGCGGGAACGTGCCAAAGGAAACGGGTCATCGGACCGATTCTCCTGGCTTGGCCGTACGCTTTGACACGTTTAGGTTTTTCGTCAAACGACGGTTCGGCCGAGTATCGCGTGAAGGACGAAAATGGGCAGATAACCAATCTGAAAGTGGCAAATGGAAATACTGTCCCTGGATCGATGCTCTACCCGAGAAACGAGCATGGCAAGGCTGATCCGGCCTGGGAAACCGAAACCTTTGTGGAGATTAGGGACTGGCAAGATCTGGGGCTATTAATAGCGTTGCCAAGTTTCTTTGATCCGAGCGAAAGTGCGCTGCCCAAAGCTATCTCAGCGGCAGTGGAACGCGTGCGTGCCTGCTCGAACAAAACACTCTTGATTGACGTTCGCGGAAACACCGGCGGCGATTTTCTTCTAACGATGCCCTTAATCGACGCGATCTCGCAAAGCGCAAGTAAGCAGATTGTTGTACTTGTCGATAAATTCACGTTTTCCGCAGCGATAGTGTTCGTAGCCATCCTTAAACATCGGTTGGGAAATAGGCTCAAACTCATTGGGGAGGAAATGGGCGACGGGTTGGTGTTCTTTGCCGAGGGCGGGTTGCTCGATTTGCCGACTAGCGGAGCGGTCGTTCGATACTCATCAGCCTATCACGACTGGAAGAACGGAACGTCTGATGAAACCACACCGCCCGAGATCGCGCGGAATATCGTACCTGTAGGAGCACTGAACTTGGACCGGGAGTGGGTCGTAAGACCTAGTGGTAAGGATACACCAGGCTCGTTCTATCAACGAGTTCTCAAAAGCATGAGCGATTAGACGAACGACCGCTTCTTCCGCATTGCGGCCGCACGGCCGATATGTGTCATTGTCTGGAAAGCCATCGACATTAAAAAGAGGTCAGGGCGTTCAGGAAATGACTGGTCGCCAAGCTTCCGAACCGGCGATTTTGACCTCGATGGCCGACTAATCCAGAGGGGGCAGCCTGGGTTCGAAAACGAAAGACTTCACGATGGAAGTGTTGGTTTCCGCCCTGTCATGGAAGGGCAGAAGAATCTCATCCAACTCGGCCACATCTTTCAACAACAGCCGGGCGACATAACAATCGTCGCCGGTGACCCGGTCGCAGGACATAAAGCGGGGTTGGTCTTCGATCATTCTTTCGACGATATGAAGCTGACCGCTGCGCGGCTTGATCCTCACAAGCGCCTGAATTGCGTAACCAAAGCTGCGAAGATTTATCCGCGCACCAAAGCCGGTAACGAAGCCGTTTTCCAGCAAGCCACGCAACCTTTCACCAACCGCAGGGCCCGAAAGGCCCACTTCCTTGCCAATGTCAGCAAGACTGGTACGGCCACGAGATTCGAGGATCTCAACAATCTGACAGTCTGTCTGATCCAGTTCTTTCGACATGAAGGAACTTTATCGCAACGAGCAATGAAACGAAAGAGTTTAGCCTGAACCGCAATCGACGCTGCGGGGACAACCCCATCGTTGGTCAGCTAGATTCCTGTTCAGAAAAACAGGAGATACAGATGGATATTCAACGAATTGCAGCTTTTAGTCAGGGATCAGAAGGCGGAAACCCCGCAGGAGTGGTCCTGTTGCAGAACACGGTCAGCGAAGACGAGATGGCAAAGGTCGCGGCCGAAGTCGGGTATTCGGAAACCGCATTTGCCACAGCGCAGGACGCAGAAGGCAAAACATGGCGTGTGCGTTATTTCTCGCCGGAATCCGAAGTGCCATTCTGCGGTCACGCCACAATCGCCCTCGGCGCGGCTTTGGGAGAGCGAAACGGGGCTGGCACCTACACGCTCGTTCTGAACGACGCTACGATTTCCGTGGATGCCGAGGCCACTTCCGATGGGATGATGGCAACACTGTCGTCACCGCCCACAAGAAGCCGTGAGATGACCGAACGGGAAGAACAAGACGTAATGGCGCTGTTTGGTTTGACATCGGAAGAGCTCGATCCGCGGCTTCCACCTGCACATATCCACGGCGGTGCCAACCACATCGTGCTGCCGCTCAAGGATCGCGCGCGACTGGCGGCAATGGATTACGATCTGGACATGGGGCGCGCCGTGATGCGAAAGCATGATCTGGTGACGGTGATGTTGGTCCACATCGAGGCAAACCAATCCTTCGTGGTGCGAAACGCTTTCGCTTCGGGGGGCGTCCTGGAAGATCCGGCAACAGGAGCCGCTGCAGCAGCCTTTGCCGGTTACCTGCGCGACCGCCAATGGCGTCACGGCGGCAGGTTCACCATTCGCCAGGGCGAAGACATGGGCAGCCCGTCCCTTATCAAAGTCTCGCTGGATGACACGAAAGGTGCATCGGTGCGGGTTTCTGGCGGCACACGGGACATCACGTGAACGAACTGGTGAGAGAAAACCAAACCCATTTTGGCGTTCATACTCGAATGGTCGTGGTGCCCATGTTGACCGGCTATTCAGAGGCCGTCACCGTTTTCAACATCCCGGACGGAAAGGTCACGACCACGACGTCCGAGCAATCGCGCATTTGCGGAATGGCAACCATATCAGGTTAACCATTTTCATCGTACAGCGTTCCGTACTCCCCTCGGTTCAGGCGCAACAATTGTCTGGACCAGCGGGGGTCTCAGTAGTTTCCACCACAAAAATGATCGATACTTGCGGATGGCTAGTAATTTCTGGTCAAAGGCAGACCTTGAGATCCAACACGCCAGTCAGTCGTGTACTCCAGGTCTGTTCCCACCCAACAGGGCCGTGTTGAACGATGACTTTGAGACGGTGACAAGGGCTAGACAACAAGTCTGGCGGCCAGCCAAAAATCGCCCTCGCCAAAAATCAGTTTCTGGCAGCCAAAAATCCGACCAAGCCCAAGCCAGTCTAGTTGCGCGAAGCAAATGCTTCGGTCCATGCCGCCAAAGACGGTTTTGTCTCAAACAAATGTCTGTAAGACCGCCCGGTTGCCAGAATCGCGGTCTTGGGTGATCCTTCAAGAAATTGAAGGATCGCAATATGTTTAGATATCTAATGTTTGCGCTCGGTATTTGCGCATCTACGACCTTGTTCGCACAAGAGGCATCCGATGACGCTGCTGCGACGGAAAACGCCGCGGCGACTTCGTCCGATCTTCTGACTGATGCTGAGTTGCAGACCTTGGTCGCTCCGGTCGCACTTTACCCTGACACGCTGCTGATACAGGTTCTGGTTGCGGCCACGCAGCCATTGGAGATCGTGAAGGCCGAACGGTATTTGCTGGACAACGCCGACCGAGACGCCTCCGAGCTTGGTCCGGAAATTGAAGCCATGGGCTGGGATCCTTCGGTCAGTGTGTTGGCGACAGCGTTTCCCGAAGTCGTCGGTCAGATGGCCACCCATGTCGATTGGACCGAGACGGTGGGAACAGCCATGCTGGCCCAGTCCGATGATGTGCTGGATGCGGTTCAAGTCATGCGGGACCAGGCGATTGACAGCGGAGCGCTTGTGTCCGGGCCCGCGCAAACTGTCGAGGTGACGGAAGAAGACACGGTTGTCATTACACCGACAGAGCCGGAAACCGTATACGTCCCGCAGTATAACCCTGAGACCGTCTATACGGGACCGTCGGTGGGGGACGTTGCAGGCGCGGCCCTGCTGACATTTGGCACCGTCGCCCTGATCGACGAGATTTTTGACGACGACGACGATTGGTATGGCTATTGGGGGTGCCGGAACTGCGGTGGCTGGGGCGGTGGCCCGATTTACAGAAACCCGAACATCGACATTGACGTCGATGGAAACGTCAACATCGGCAACAACATTGATCTGGGCAACCGCACGGATATCGGATGGAAACCCGATCCTGGCCGTCAGCAGCAAGCCCGAGACAAAATCGCCAATCACAAAAGACCAGAAGGGGGTCGCGGCAATTTGCCGGTCAACCGCCCCGAGGGTCGCACGGATGAATTGCGGTCAAAACTGAGCCGCGAGTCCGGCGCCGCGGACATCAGCCGCGACCGTGCGGCGGCTGCCGTTGCGGCTGGCGCAGGTGCAGGGGCCGTGGCCGGTGGTGCTCTGGCAAATCGGAGCGGTGGGAAAAAACCGTTGCCGCAGATAAACCGGGGCAACGTCGACCGGGACAAGGCCGCTGCAAAACAACAGGCCGTTGATCGGACCAAACGACCCGATGCGGCGAAACGGCCTGTCGCACAAAAACCGCAGACAGCCAGAAAACCGCAGGCGAAGAAGGCCGCAACGGCGCAGCGCAAACCCAGTGCGTCCAGGGGGCAAGCGATGAAGAAAAAGGCGTCCGGAAGCAGAACTCACAGCGCGTCCAAGCGAGGGCACGCCGCCAAAGGCAAGCGGAGACGGTAAGATGCGTATATCGGTATTTTCAGTTGTTTTGCTCGTTGCGACCGCAGGCGTCGCGCTGTCTGACGGCGCCCGGTTTGATACTCCGCAAAGCGCGCTGGACGCGTTCGCAGATGCTCTGAAGGCCAATGATCAGAGTAAGTTGCTTGAAATTTTCGGACCGGAAGCCGAAGATTTGGTCGGATCGGGAGATCCGGCAGAAGACCAGCAAAGAAGGCAGGAAGTTCTTGGCATGTACGCCGAGGGGTACCGCTTTCAGCCAGAAGATGATGGAGTTGTTCTTCTGCTGGGTGAAGACAGTTGGCCCTTCCCTATCCCAATCCTGCGCGGGGAAGACGGCTGGCGTTTTGACCTGGAAGCCGGGATCGAAGAACTCTCGGCCCGGGAAATCGGCTTAAACGAGCTGGAAGTGATTGATTTGCTGGAGGCTTATGTCGACCTACAGGCGGCATTCCGGCTGGTGGATCACAACGGCGATGGCGTCATGGAATTTGCGCAGACGATCATTTCCGACCCGGGCGAGCGAAACGGACTATTCTGGCCCGAAGACGACAGCTTTGTCGGCGCGGCACTTGCCCGAGCCGCCGCCTCGGGGTGGAGCGACGGTGAGACCGACTATGAGGCGGAACCATTCCTCGGCTATTACTTCACCATCCTTCACGAGCAGGGGGCGAACGCGGCTGGTGGAGCCTACTCGTACTTTGTCGGGGATCGCTTCGTGGCCGGACATGCCTTGCTTGCAGTGCCTTCGGATTACGGAGAAACAGGCATCCATTCCTTCATCGTCGGTGAAAACGGTATCGTTTACGAGGCCGATTTCGGCCCCGAGACACTCGATGCCACTGCCGATATCAACATCTACGATCCCGGCCCGGACTGGTCGCCAGTCGAGTAGCCGCCGATCTCCGACGCACTTCCCGCGGCAGCAAAGCGAATGGTAATTGATGGTCGCCCAAAGTGGGCGACCATGCCGACGGGATGGCGTTACACGACGGGCTTGCTCCAACTGGGCCATATCGAAAACACAGGAAAGGATCGCGCACGGCAGCGCTGTCCTGCGAAACCAATGTATCGGTGCCTTCGCCCTGCCCGCCTTACTTGCAGATCGGCAACTCCAATGGAGGTTGCTTGGGCAATGAGTCCCTCCATTGGTTTATGATGGGTTGGAGGCTGCGCTTGGGCCAGAACTTCGGAGCACCAATTGCCTGTAAGCAGGCGGCGTTCCAGTAAACCCCTGCCCCTGATAACGATTTGCCCTTTTTGACCGCCTTTGCGACGGCGTTTATGTCTTTGCCTTCCGGATAGATGTAGAGGGTTGTCGGGTTCCCTTCCACCAGGGCCAGAATCTCTTTCGAGGCGGATTGCGACCATGTCGTGCACCCGTTGCTGCGGCCCCCGGTATAGTTCACGAGCCTTCCGTATGGGACATAGCCATCATCATCTGCATGAGAGCTTTGCGGATTTTTGAACCGGCATTGCCACTTCAGGAAAACGGCAGGATGTCCGCCAATTGCGCGCTCCCGTGCGTTGCTCGTTTCGCCTTCGCCATCAAACAAAAGAAACGTCCGATAGAACGGTTTCGTCTGACCGGAATGACTGTAATAGCCTTTGAAGGATGTTCGTGTCTCGGCGGTCACGTAGGATCCGCCAGCGGTTAGTTTCGACCCTTCAGCGTTGCTGAAATTCTTCGCGCATTGCCGACCGTTCGAGAAATTGGCGCGTTGCAGTTTTCGCCCATTCCCGTAGCCGGACGAGACGGCCTGGAAAGATTTCCGAGACTCGCAGATGACATAAAACCGACGTCCCGGATTGCCGTTTCGCGCGGTACTGGGCCGGGTTGCATCCTTTGCAAGATAGCAAGGGTTTCTGACCACGCCCTGCCGCACTTTTTCCTGATACAAATCCCGCGCCCTTTTCAGGACGATCGGAGCTATTTGGCCACCGCCCGTGCCCACATGCTTTTGCAACCAAGCGGGGATATCCGATGACAACGCCTTAACTTGATCAGGCAGCGAACCTGCCGAGACGGCAATTGTCATGAACGTGACTGCAAGACGGAGCGATATCGGTTTCAACGGAAAACCTCCTGCCAGTATGTCCTCGTGACCAACCTACCACAATTTTAGCGTGCAGGGATGTCTGTCGAAGGAACGACGGAGGGCGCCTGTTGCCGCAAATCCCACTTTTGCAATGAGGGGTCTCTTGGCAGTTCATTATCCAAAACACTGAGGTTCATGCGTTGACGGCTGCTGATCTGGAAGTGCCCGTCTAGAATTTAGGGCAGATCTCGGGGCTATGTCTTCACAGGCTTCCGAAACCACCTTGGCGGCGCGGCTTGGCGAAAAGGGCGACAGAGTGACTTTGAGGCTGATCAAACTGCCTTGCCGCAATTTGAATGACATTCGAACCTGGCAAACGGTTCTCTGATTAACCGTACGTCCTAAAAGCCAGTCGTTTAGTTGAGACGGTTTGCGGTGGCACTTCTTGCCACGTCGACCACACGGTCATCTCCAGACTGAATACAGCTGACCGGAACTTCGCCTCCCAGCTCACTTTTGGGCGAGGTCATCCACAACGCGCATTGCCACGGGGTCATTTCAACGGGCAGCGCCTTCAAAACATCTTCCATCAACGGAAACGGAGTACCATCTTCGGCAAACTGAAAAGATGGATACGCGTCAATACCTTCATATGGAACGGAGAAAACCTTTCCGCTTCGCTTCCAGATGTCGCCAATCCGCGTGATCAGCCGCGAGCCTGTCTTCCACTGCGCGTGTACCGCGCCCATGTCGAGCAAAGGGAACTTGCGGGAAAACTCATCCTTGCGGATGTCGCTGACAATACAGAACTGTTCTTCGAATTTGGCCAAGTACATCTGATTACACACCACACAAAAAAATATACACACGACAACACTGCCAGAACATCGCCCTCGCGAAAGTAAATCAATTCACATTCAAAAGAGGGCAACGGGGTAAAGCTGCTATCAAATTGATAACTTACTGTAATTAATGCAAACATTTGGGGACAGTGTTCCTCCCCCCTAAGGTCGACGAACCAGCTGAGCACTCTGATTTAACCTCATCTGGACAACAATAAACGTGAAGATGGTGTATTGATCACTAATTGCGGTGGAACGGAGTTGATCGGGCGCACTCGTTAACCGCGATGTCTTGATCCGGCGCTGGGTGACACATAGGCTCTCACCTCTCAGGTCGGGGTCAGTGCATCAAACTGTTTTGTCTACCAGTTGCACCAAGCAGGCCCAATCGAGCACTAAAGGTTGGCAAATCCTGCTCTTTCAGATGCACCTTCACTACAAGGCTCAGTTAGCGCTCTGAACCGTATCAAACCCGACCATGAAATTGTCATCAGAGTTTAATTTTGACATTCATTATGACATCTTAGCTCCGACAGGAAGTCGGATCTATGTCGGTAGTGTTGGTGCCAGGTTTCACACGCAGACGTTTTGTGGCGGGATCGCTCGCCTGTTTTGCTCTTGCGAGCAGGCTGTCGGCAACCGGAACGGCCAATCTGAAGACCTTCGCGAGAAAGATTGCGTTGAGCTCAAAGTGCAGATTGCTGCAAATTTTCAACCGGACTTGAAGCGCCAAAAGTGGTCATTGCCCGTGTTTAAGGTGCACCGTCGCGCTTGCCCCAGACCGAACGCGTTTGACCCACTAAACAGGTCAGCAGGTGCAATCGCGAATTTGGGGCGGTTCAGCCATTAGAAAGCCCGCCCCGTCGTGACAATTTGAAAACCATACGGTAGATGATCGGCCTTGCCAAAAAAAATCACTAATCGGCGCTGTACCAAATCGGCGATGTGTAAGCACGGTCCTGAACTTCTGCCGGAACAGCCTCAGGCAGCGGAATATCATAGAAAGCTGCGTCTATAGTCGTCCAACGTGGCTTTGGAATTTCGATTACTCTTACGTAATAAAATGCGTCGTTATTCGGGGCAAAATCTGGATCTTGCCAGTAAGCGGCGAGCTCCACAGAGCCGATGGAGTTGCGGTAGGTTGCGTTTTCAAAGTCTACCGTCGAGCCCACCGGTTCGCGCGCGCGACCATCCTCTCCGATCTCTCGGTCACCCGAGACGGATACGTCAAAAACCCGTTCATGGGTTTCGCCACTCTGGTCGATCCAGCCTTTGATGATTTGGACACGGTCAAGGTTAGCTCCATCCGGGTCGCGCAGTGCTTGGATTAAGAAGCTGGGCGAAACCCCTTCAGGTGCGTTCTTCAGGTCCCCGCCCATTGGCACGCCGTTCTGATACCCGTTGGAAACAAAATCCGAGGCGTACAGATCATCGGCATCGAAACCCCAGCCGCCAAAGACCCGGACTCGCATTCTTGGCCCGGTCGTCGCGTAGGCTTCCTTGCGCTTGATGGCACCGTGGACTTCTTCACGCGTGTTTTCGCGGGCCCAAACAGCGGTAAGGCCGGCAGCCGACTCTTGCGCCGTAATGATACGCAATGCCGGGTCTTCGGCCGGGATTACATCGAAGTTGTGGCGGTTCGCTGAAGGCTCTGTATGTTGGTATTTTCCGAAGTAGTTGTCTTCACGCGTCGTCGGGAGCGCGGTGTGCGTGTCGGTCGTACCGTAGAACCCGAACTTGAACGGGTTTATGCCGGTCTCCCGCTGAACCTCAAGCCCGACCTTCAAGGCGGAGCGTCCATATTCATAGCGCAGCATTTCAGGCGTCTTTGCGACCGTACCCGAGATATTTGCAACGTCCCACGTTTCGAAGTCTGCAAATTCATCATCAGGTGACAGATAGGGGTGCGTTTCCTCATCACCCTTGATCTGGGTTACTTCGTGCATGGGCTCCCAGCGGATACGTTTGGCGGCGTATTCCGCATCCATGGGCGTGCCGTCAAACTTGGTAGGTGCGAACATTATTCCATTGGAGACATTGCCGTTGTGAGGAACGGAAATCACGTTACCACCCGTCGCCTCTTCGTAGGCAGCCAGATAATCCCATAGGGGCTCGGGATCTTCACTTTCAAAGAATGAATATGGTCGAGTTCGACTGGTCTTATCGGCACCGTCGCCGAAAATTACTACGCGGTGAAGATTGTTGCCTCGTGGTGTCGATGTCCACTCGTATCCCGCCAGCGACGTGAACACTCCGGGTTCGTAGTAACCGTCGACTGTTTCCACAATCTGCTGCCAGAGGTCGCCGTCCAAATCCAGGCCAGCTGTCGGATCTCGGCCTTCGATTGATGCGATTTCGATGATGTCGGCAAAAGCCTCCATCCGACCTTCCTGCCCGGAATTGAACCTTTCATAGGTCAGGCGTCCCCACTCGTCAGCCAAGAGCCGAGGGTCTGCTGCGCGAACGGCGGTTGCAAGGCCCAACATTTCTGCGTGTTCGGTGATGGCGAGGAAATCAAGAGGCCTGATGAGTTGCACTGGTTGCCCAGTGTTTGAGGTTATCCTCTCCCCTCTGGCTACACGAAACGCGTCATGAATATTCAATGAGGTCCCAACAAGACCCGCGTCGAAAGAGATTTCTGTGTGGAAATGCAGATCCCCGAAGAGAACCTTATCGGGATAAGAACGGTCAACAAATGGAGAGTAGGTCTGCGTGGGAACTACAGTATCCGGAGGTACTTCGCCTTCGAAGCCTATTGCTTGTGTCCCAAATAACACCGCCAGCGCGGTAGTGGCTTTGAAAGATAACTTGGGTTGAAAATGAGTCCTCATGACTGCCCCCAGACAGAAAACTAAAGCCGGAGTGTAGGAAAAAACATGCAAAAAATCAAATATACGGGTGGGAAGGGTGAACCGCCCGGCAGCCGTACTCGTGGGCTGATTAGGGAAATGCAGAGTGGTTTGTGCTGCTACGCAATGCCAAAACTCGGGTAAGATATCAGGGCCCTGCTTTGCCATCCGGTCAACCTATTAACCAAGCACTTGGCCACATTGACTACTGCGAACTTCAAAAGACACCGACCAAACCCTGCGATGCATTGGAATACTTGACCGGGAACTCGCACTGTCTCGTGGCAGATGGTGCTTAAACTGGTTTTAAGGTACTTGAATGGAGATCGCTTGATCACAAACCGAGGCTGCGAATGTCCCCTGCCCGCCTCAACCCAAGCTCTTCCGGCAAAACCTCTCTCTGATTTTCCTTGGCTTGGCTCCGATTAATAGACAGGGGCTCTGGCCGTAACGGGACCGGTCCAAATTGGTCGATCCCGTTATTTGTTTGCCATCATCCTGTTCATGCAGGGAATTGTCGCGACAGGTAACGATAAAAGTCCCATATCGTTCCTTCATAGTCGCTAGGCGCGAGGTGGCCGGAAGGCGCATGGCGCGAACTGAGCGCCGACTGCATTTTCTCCAGCTTCTCGCGGTCCTCGCGATTTACCTCGTGCCATAGCTTGATGCGTTCTTCCAACTCATCCTGGGTCAGCTCGTCGCCATAGGTCGACATCGTCCATCGCACCCGGATGCAATCCACGGACAAAGGTTTGATGGACAAAGAAACTAGCAATGTCGCGGCCTGGCTGGCCACCTGAGCAGGGAAGACATTGAACAAGGTTGAGCGGCGCCGTTCGTCGTCGCTCAGCCCTGGTGCGCCCATGCCACGGGATTCAGCGCTTGATGGGTAGTTGGCGCAATAAGCCGTGAACGTGTCGTCGGATAAGGCCTTTCGGCTTAAACCGGTCGGAGTGTAGGGATGCAACGTTTCCGGATGCACGACCGACAAGTGGTACGCTTCCATGAAATTCTCGACAAGGCACTTCCAGTTCGTGTGCCAGTCTTCTTCAAACGTTGCGACATGGCGCATCCTGTCTGTCTGATAGTTGCCAAGCAAAACTTCCAGTTGCTCAAGTCGCGGCGCCAGCGGCTCTGCATCATCGTCCAGATTGACATAGATAAAGCCGTTCCACTGCTCACAGCGAAACTCTGGTAAGGCGCAACTGCCCTTTTTGACGCCTTTGTCACGCATGCGCGGCGCGTTCAAAAGCTCACCGTCTCGCGCATAGCTCCAGGCATGGTAGCTGCAGACAAACTTTCGGGTTGAACCAGACCCTTCGGCAATCGGCATGCCCCGATGGCGACACAGGTTCGACAAAACCCTGATTTGCTCGTCATCCCCGCGAACGACCAGCAAGGGTTCGTCGAAAAGCTGCGCTGTAAAATAGTCCCCGGCACTTGGGATTTCGTCGGCACGGCCAAGGCAATGCCACTCCTTGCTCAGGAATGTTTTCACCTCGAAATCAAAGAACTCGGGGTCCGTGTAAAACCATCCGGGCAAGCACTGCGCTTGCGACTCTGGCAGGGCCGCGACCTGATGGAGCATTCCCACCATTTCTGCGACCCGCTGCTTTCGAACCATTTGCATTTTACTGCGCGGCCTCCTGTCCGAAGACGCGGTTGAACCCGGCCGTCTTCTCGGCCAGATACTGCGTGAAGTCGTAAATCGGTCGTTCGAGGTAAGAGAGATGTCCGGCCCGCGCCGCGCCGGAGTTCAGACCTTTGAACACTTTTTCCGTACAGCCGCGGTCTTCGTCATTCACGTCATCCAGCAGCTTCTTCAGTGTCGCGATATATTCATCCGCCCTTGGGTCCGCCATGAATTCGGGAGACAAACCGCCGCCATAGACAATCGATACCTGACCCGTGCCTTTCGGGTGCAGCGAAAGATACCAGAAGTATCCCGGCGTCAGAGTGATCAGGTGACTTGGATAAAGCGTCAGCAGAGCGGTGGTCTTGCGCCAATCGCCCTCAAGGCGCGTGTTGTTCGGATGGGCGTTGCCCATCGGCAGCGACGCCTCTTTGGTGATCCAGTGATAATTGAAGTGCTTCAGCCCCGGCGGACAATCCATCTCCTCCAGTTTTGAATGTCCACCAACCGTCTGGGCGTGACACACAGGCAAGTGGTAGCTCTCCATAAAGTTCTCGGCCAGAACTTTCCAGTTTGTGTCCCAGACATGGGTCTCGCGGAAGCACTCGACATAGTTCTCCATGCCGTACTGGGACACCATCTCTTCCAGTTCGGACAGTTGCTGGGCCACCGGGGCTGAATCCGGGTTCAGGGTCACGTAAATCCAGCCCAGCCATTCCTCGCAGCGGATTTTGGGCAGCTTGTAGCTTTCCTTGCAAAAACCCGTCGTCTCTTTCATGAACGGTGCGCCGCGCAAGTTGCCTTCCAGATCGTAGGTCCAGGCATGATACGGGCAGACCAGAACGCGGGCGTTCCCTTCGCCTTCCACGATCGTCGACATGCGGTGCAGACAGACATTCGAAAACGCTTTCAGCCCTTCGGACTTGTCCCGAAGCACGACGATGGGTTGTTCCGCGACTTCAAGGGCAATGTAGTCACCGGGGTTTGCCAATCGGCTGGAACGTCCAACGCAGACCCAATCCTTGCCAAAAACATTATCCAACTCACTGCGCAGGAAATCCTGACTTGTGTAGACAGACGGAGGCATGGCAACCGCGTCTTCCATCGGCCGATGAGCGGCATTCAACAGTTCAGTAACTGCCTGGTCCAACGACATAGGTGGCTCCTCAATCATGCGGTGACCCCGATTTGCAGGCCAAGACAGCCTGTCATCCTCGGGCGATTTCATGTTGCACTCGAACTGAAAAATATAAAAACTTAAAAAAAATAGCCTTTAAGAAGGTAAAATATGGTTCGCTTTACTTTGCGCCAATGCACCTATTTTCGAACCGTCGCCGAATGCGGCGGCATTGCACAGGCCGCGCGTGTGTTGAACATTTCGCAGCCTTCGGTCGCGCAGGCGATACAAAAGCTTGAGGATGTCACCGGGTTGGTCCTGTTCGATCGCCACCATGCCCGGGGCTTGTCGCTCACGCTTCAGGGGCGCCTGTTTCTGGAACATGTCAAGGAACTTGAAGCGCAGGCTGAACGTGTCGGCACTCAGGCAAAGGCACTGCTTTCGGAAACGGCGGGCGAACTTCGGCTGGGCGCATTTCGAACCCTTTCACCCTTTTTCCTACCGACGCTCATTCGAAAATTTCAACGCACCTATCCGGATGTCCGGGTGTTTCAACAAGAGTATGGTCTGGCTGAACTTGGTGATGCGCTGCGAAACGGAGAGATTGATCTGGCTCTGACATACGACAGGGGCTGGTCACTGGATGGGCTGGAGATCGTCAGACTGGCCGCTTTGCAGCCGAAAGTTATTATTTCTTCAAACCATCCGCTGGCACAAAATGAAGAGGTTCGGTTATCTGACTTGCGCGATATTCCATATGTCATGTTCGACGGGCCAGGCAGCCGGACCTATTTCGAAGATTTGCTGAGAGAGGCGGCTCTTTATCCAGACATAGCCTATGCATCAAATTCGCTTGAAACCGTGCGCAGCGCCGTAGCTGAGGAATTCGGGTTCTCGTTTTTGATAATGCTGCCCGAGTCGACGACGACATATAGCGGAGGCACGATAAAAGCGCTGCAGTTGGTCGAAACCCTGCGTCCCCTAAACGTTGTACTTGCGTATCACAGAGATCTTCAGAGCAAGTTCATCAGGGGTTTTCAGGCACTTGCGAGTGAGCACTTTGGTGGCCGTTCTGAGGACCAAACTTATTGAGCAAAGTGCTGCAATCCGGCGACTGGACGCCTGATTGGCCGAAGCAAAGTCGGCTGAACACCAAGCTACACGCCATCTGCGACAGTCGTGGACGTCCCCTCAACCTGTTCGTTACGGCGGGATAAGTCAGCAACTACATCGGCGCGCGAGCGTTGTTGGCAGCCTGCCGTATGTCGACTGGCTGCCCGGAGATCGAGGATAAGACGCCGATTGGCTCCGGGAAGCATTGAAAAGCAAAGGGATAGGCGCCCGCTTCCTTGGCCACAAACAGCGCAAGAAAGCTTTAAGATACGACAATCGCCGCAAAAACGTCGCGTCAGATCGAGATTTTGATCGGCAGGCTCAAGGGTTGGCGGCGAGTCGCGACCCCATACAATGGATGCCCGAAGGTTTTCCTGTCAGCCATCGCCCTCGCCGCACTCATCATCTACTGGTTATGACTCCTGACCCTTGACCGCCATGCTTCAACTGGCGCTAGCATGAGAACCCAATGGGATCACGATGCTGCACCTCAGACCACCGAGTTCTTCCGACCTGCCCAGATCAAGACTGGCACCATATGCCGTGAGCAGATCCACTGCGATTGCCAGCCCCAAGCCGCTGCCGGTGACGGAGGTGTCGAGCCTCCCCCCGGAACGAAGCGCTTCGCGTCGGTCATTTTCGGGAATGCCCGGTCCGTCGTCTTCGATCCGAATTTCGATAAACTTGTCCTGCCGCGTCGTTGTCACCTGCACAATCTGCCGGCACCATTTCATTGAATTGTCCAGAAGGTTTCCTAGAACCTCTTCGATGTCCTGCTTGTCCATTCGAACCCACAGGCCGGGAATGGTCGCCACCTTTAATGTCTTCTGTTCACGCTCGGCCATCAGGGAAAACAGCTTTGCAAGCCGGTCGATGGAATTTGACAGGTCTGTACGGGAATGGGTCAGTTCGGCAGTGTTCATCGCGCGCATTCGCGCCAGAGAGCGGCCAAGTTGCGCATCGATCCGATCCAGAGATTCCTGTGCGGTTTTGATGTCCACCCCGGCCTCGGACAAACTATCCAGTTCATTCTGCAAAATCGCGGCCGGTGTCTTCAGCGCATGTGCAAGATCAGCCGCCTGCCTGCGGGACCCGGAGACGATGTCGCGGTTGCGTTGCAATAGCTGGTTGAGGTCCTGGACAAGCGGCGACACTTCCTCGGGGTAGTCTTCCGGTCTGAGGTCTTCGTCCACGTCCCAACGCTGGGCCACATCTGACCGCAGTTTGCGAAGCGGCCCAAGAATGGCCGACATCAGCAACAGCGAACCGGCGATGCCTATCAGGCCAACCAGCCCAAAAACCGGGATTAGGCTGCGTTGTGCGGCCCGGCGTTCCGCGATGAGCTTGTCGCGGTTTTCAGCGACGCTGATGCCCCAGATCGTGCCATCTTCATAGGTGATCTTCTGATATATGCCGCGGACCGCTTCATTCTCCGGCCCATCGGTGTTCCACAGCATAACTGTGTCGGGTGCATCTTGCGGCTCGGCGAGGGTTTCATCGAAAAGGGAAGCCGAGGAGTAAACTTCGCCTGCCTCGCTTGTCACCTGCCAGTATCGCCCGGAATATGGCGTACTGTATGCCGGATCGAAAATCAGATCACGCAGTGCTTCGGGATTGTCGGTGGTGACACTCAGTCCAACGATCAGTTGTGTGTGCCGGTCCCGAAGCGTTGTATCGAACTGCTGGGAAACCCGGGAATCGATGTAGGAAAAAACCGCCAGCGTGCCCACACCCACAGACATCGCTCCGGATAATATTCCGCCCAGCAATGCCCGTTGTCGCAGCGAAAGCATCAGGCAGAATCGATCATGTATCCGCGACCCCGAACCGTTGTGATCAGGTCCGGTCCCAGCTTCTTGCGCAGGCGCGTAATAAATACGGCAATTGTGTTGGAATCCCGATCCTTGTCATACTCATAGATATGTTCCGACAATTCAGTGCGCGAGATCAGGCGCCCGGGGTTATGGGCAAGATAGGTGAGGACGGCGATTTCCTGTGCGGTCAGATCAACCGGAATTCCGTCCACGGAGACACGCCCGTTTCTTGTGTCCAAAAGGACGCTTCCCATTTCGATGACCGGGTTCAGCTGTCCGCTCTGTCGCCGTAAAATCGCACGGACGCGGGCCGCCAGTTCGGGCATGTGAAAAGGCTTGGTCATATAGTCATCTGCACCTGCATCCAGACCGTCCACCCGCTCGCTCCAGCCGTCTCGAGCGGTCAGGATCAGAACAGGCGTCTTTATTCCGGCACTGCGCCAATCTCGCAAAACGGAAATCCCGTCACGTTCCGGGAGGCCGATGTCCAAAATGATCATGTCGTAGGGTTCAGTCGACCCCATATGCAGCGCATCAACCCCGCTATGGACTACGTCGACGATCCGACCTTCGGCGCTCAGTAGTTTTTTGATCTGCTCGCCCAGGCGCCGTTCGTCTTCTGCAAGTAGGATTCTCATGATTTGAAACTACAGGCGAATTGATGACGGATCATCAGTTATTTCTTGCCACCGCCATTGCCATTACCGCCACCGTTGCCGCCGCCATTACCGCCACCGTTGCCGCCGCCGTTGCCGCCGCCATTACCGCCACCGTTGCCGCCGCCATTACCGCCACCGTTGCCGCCGCCATTACCGCCGCCGTTGCCACCGCCATTACCGCCGCCGTTGCCGCCGCCATTACCGCCACTGTTGCCACCGCCGTTGCCGCCGGCGTTTCCATTGCCGTTGCCACCAGCGTTTCCATTGCCGCCACGATTGTTGCCGGAATTACCTCTGCTGTTACTGTTGGCGCTTTTACTATTGGCATTCTGCACGCTTCCGCTACCGGAATTGGACGAATTGCCGGGTTTCGCCCGCGCTGCATTTGTAATCTCGCGGCTGACGCGAGACCGGTTGGACACGACGACACCCGTCTGGGCGTCCACGATGACGCTGATGATCTTCCCGTCCGGTTTCTTGACCAGGATACGATAGTAAACCTTATCGGATTCAAAGGCGCGGGCGTCGACGGGGGTTCCGCCGAAAACCTTTTCAACGCCTCTGATAACCCTCTTCAGGCGAATGGCACCACCTGATGTTGTGGCGTGCCGCAATTCGGATTGTTTAAGCTCGCGCACAGCAGCGTTGCCGTCACCTGTCAAAAAACAGGTAATCAATCCCGCAGTTGCAAGCAGGTTCCCCAATCCTGAAAGTCTTAGCCGCACAAACATACTCAAACTCTACCGGCTTCAATGTGAACTGGTGATGAACCAGCAGTTAGGCGTGAGTTCAACCATAATATGGTCAAATGGGGTCAAATACATTTGCGTCCATCATGAAATGTTGACGCCTGAAGCAACACTGAGCCCGTGAGGTCCGTTATGAAAACCAAATTTTCCGGTCTGCTGAAAGCCTCCGCAGTCGCGATCTCCCTGATTGGGTCAACCGCGATCGTCGCGGCGTTCACGTTTCCCGACATTGCTTATGCGAAAGAAGGAAAAGGTGGCGGGAATGGCGGCGGGAATGGCGGCGGCAAAGGAGGAGGTAAAGGCGGCGGAAACGACGGCGGCAAAGGTGGTGGTAAAGGTGGTGGCAAGGGCAGCGATAACGCCGGAAAGGGGAACAAAGGTGCCGGAAAGGGTCAAGACGCCAAAGGCAAAGTGACTTCCAAAGGCGGCAGCAAGAAGTCTGCCGGGAAGACAGGTGGCAGAAAGTCCGCTTCCGGAAGCGGGAAATCGAACACGTCAAAGAGCGGCAATTTCTCTCTGAAAGATTTGTTTACGGGCAAGAAATCCAGCGACCGAACAGAAAAACCCAAGCGGAAATCGCAGCGCGTGACGCGGAGCACCGAGTCTGCCGTGCAGGTTGCAAAATCCGTTCGGCCGCTGTCCCGCAAAAAAGACGAGTCATGGGCTGAAATTCTGGGCGCACACCCCTCTGAACTGGGTGCGTTGAATGCCGCTCACGCCAGTGAGACCGCTCTGAAGAACGCCGCGCCCAACTCGCGTGTCGGTCGTATTGCAACATACCGCGATACGGTTCTGGAAGGAGACGAACTGCGCGACGACCTGCAAGACGCCCAAGATCTTCTGGACGGGCTGGAACCACCTTCACGTCCCATAGGTGAAATCGAAGATGATCTCGAAGCAGCCGAAGCTGATGTGCGCGCGGATGAAGAGCGCGTGGCGGAACTGGAACAGGAACTTGCCGACGCCGGGGGTACAGACCCACATATCGAAGCGCAGTTGGACGAGGCGAATGCCGAACTGCAGGAATCCATGGACACCGCTGCCGGGCTAGCTGCCGAACAGGAAGCTGCAAGCAACTACGACGACGCTGTTTCTGAAGTTGAGGACCTGCAGGACCAACTGGAGGATCAGACGCTTAGGGAACGTGAGGCGTTGGAGAATGCGGCCAACAAGCCGGTCACAGATGAAGTCGAAGCGGCGGTCAAGTCGTTGCTGGGGTTGTAAATCAGGAGTTTCGCACCTTTCCGAATTCGGAGGCGCGAGAGGTCGGGCCAGCCAAATCATTTCCAACCCCTTGGCTGGCCCTTCACCTGCTGAATGCCAAGACATAACTCGGATCACATCTGAATATGCAAAGAAAAAGCCCGCTCTGGCGCAGAGCGGGCTTTAGCTTCGTATTGTTCCTTGGGAAGACGACACCCAAGGGAACCGAGAGATCGTCTGCGGTAACTCAGACGTCCCTCATCGCCTCAATCAGTCGCTTGTTATTCACAATATTGATGAGTGCGTTTTCAATAGGAGGGAAGCGACCGCTGCTCGAATCTTTGTTTTTCGACACGCCGCTGCAGACGACAGCGCTGGATGATTGCTTTGCCGCGGGGGGGGTGTGCATCGCAATCGCTGTGGTAGTTTTTTCCATGCATGTTCCCTTCCATCAAACCGGACGCATTTCGTTCCGCCCGACTTAGTGAACCCAATATGGTCCAAAACGGTTGAACACTTAGAGAATACATTGTTCACTTTCAGTTAATGTTGTTTTCAGGTTGTAAACAAAAAACCCAGGATGAAATTTCACTCACATTTTGGTGGCCGTATTCGGAAACTTAAACCATTATCCTCCCGCATGCCTGTTTGATCTGCCCCACCCAAGTTGCCCAGTTTGGATGTTTGCGCGTGACTGATCTTGAGCCTCCCCAACTGAACTGGTCCGCCGTTATGTTTAGGCTCAGGGCCCATTGATTTCCGTTTGGCTGCGTGATTCATCGCGCTCAAAACGAGCGGTGAACATGTCTGATTTTTCTGGTTAAGCGACGAGCAGACGTCGCGTCTGGAGCCCTTCTTCCCAAAGTCCCACAGCAAACCTCGCGTTGATGACAGATGTGTCTTGAGTGGGATTATCTCTATCAATCGCAACGGGTTACGGTGGCGCGATGCAGCTAGGGAATTTGGGCGACACAAGACGCTCTACAATTGTTGGAAGCGATGGAGTGACAAAGGTATCTTTGCCCAGATGCTGGTCGGCTTGGCCGCCAACCAAGTCGAAGATAAGACGGTCATGATCCCCTCTCGGGATATTGCTCCGCAATGCCCTACCGGGCAGTGGATGCTACGTACGTCAAAGCCCATCGCACAGCGTCCAGTCTTGCGGTGAAAAAGGGGAGCGTGAACGTCTGATCGGGCGCACCAAGGGCGGCATGAACACAAAGTTGCATGCGGTTTGTAACAGTCAGGGACGCCCTTTGAATCTGTTTGTCACTGCCGGTCAGGTCAGCGACTACATTGGTGCGAGGGCATTGATCAGCAGCCTGCCAAATGTCGAATGGTTGCCGGGTGATCGCGGCTATGATGCCGATTGGATCAGAGAAGCGTTGAAAGACAAAGGGATACACGCGTGCATCCCAGGCCGCAAACAGCGCAAGACAACCGTCCGATAAGACAAGCGCCGCAATCGGATTGAGATTATGTTTGGCAGATTGAAGGACTGGCGCCGTGTCGCGACGCGGTACGACAGGTGCCCCAAAGTCTTCCTCTCAGCAATCGCTCTCGCCGCCTTTGCCATCTATTGGCTATGAGGCCTGAGCCTAGTCGCATTTTCATTTATTATTGTCCCGAGTTTGTCTTGCGATTGAAGCAGTTACATCAGTCTTGAAATGACGCTTTGATTCAAGGCTGTACAAGATAGGGAATTGAAATGTCTAGTTGGTGTGCTTCGTATTGCACACTCCGCTTTTAGACTTGCCTCATCCTGATCCGTGCAAACCCAGTCGCGCCACCGTTCAGTTGTTGCGTGCCATTTAGAACGTGAAGATGTGGCAAGCCTTGAGACACTGTCCCCGATCAGATGGCGGCACGGCAGTGAGTCTTCGATCAGTTTCCAGCACCAAACTTGTCTTGCTTGCTGTAAAATCAGAGGTCTCAAAGGGGCTTTTTCTCGGCCGCTCTACTTGCTAGGCCAAACTCTAAAGGGTCACTTTGGTCGAAGTGTCAGCTGGACAGTCATGGCCTGTTTAAACTCTGCAACCGTGCTTTGAGAAAGAATTCCCCGACAGGGCAATGCCTATGGCATCGGACCATGACATGACGTTTGTCCTTCAACGAAATCACATTGCCTTTCTATAGCAATGCACCTGCGTTATTGACGACGTACTTCTTTTTGGTCCCATCGACGGAAATCCCACAAACCTCGAATTCGGTGGCCGAGTTTTGCGTGTCAAAGTATGAAACACTATTGAGAGCGAAATTTATCCGCCCCACACAGGAACGCCTAATTAAAAGCGTATGTCGCGCCGATCAGCAAGCCGGACTGGCTGAAGTCAAAGTCGTTACCATTCACTTTGTGATCAAACGAAATATGGCGGTATCCGCCTCTGATCATCCATCGGTCGTTTATGGCGTAATCCGCCGTCAACAAAATCTGCCAGGTCTCGCTGCCACTTCGGAACCCTCCGTAGTCCAGAAAGGCCGTACCGGACCAGCGATCAGAAATCGCGTAGCGGGCGCGGAGGCCTATGACAGGGTCTGTCCAACTGGCGTCTACGGTACTGGTCGTCCCAGGCAATGCTCCTGGGGACAGGGTGAATTCGGTTTCAGTGTTGAACCACCTGAACCCTCCTGCCAGATCCAGTTTCAAAGTTGGGTCTTCGTAGACGCGGTAACCAACGTAGCCGCTCAGGAACTGCGTCTTGAGGGACGTTTCCACGCCGGAGAACGCAGGCCCGGACAGGTCGTTGTCAATAGAAAGCTTGGTGTAGTTGTAATCAGTCAACAGGCTCCACCGGCCGTTACTGGCCGCGAAGGCACCCATGAAGGCGAGGTCCAGCTTGCTGAGCGCGTCCGAAAAACTCAGCGTTGCGTCGAGGTTGCCGTTCGGCGAATCCAGTGACGTTTTGGTCTCTGGCATGAACAGATAAATCGTGGCTTCGTAATTCCAGTCGCTCGACTGGGCTGCAACAGGCAGCGCTGGAAATGCCAAAGTGGCGAGAGCAGCTGTCCATGTAGGTAATCTTTTCATAATTTCCTCCTATCACATGCCGACCGCATGAACTTTCACAGCGGGGAGGGGCCAAAATCGCATTCTGGTATTCTTATGTGAATGATGGCGATGGCGGTGATCCGAGTCAAAAGGATTATCTGATCGTGCTTCGTTCAATCAGCATTTCAACCAATGGCTTATCTGGCGGGCTACTCTTGAACCTGCCTATCTGAGCGGACCCACGGTTATGCTGAAGAAACGGAGAACCAAGAGGGACGTCTCATGCCCGGTAAAATTCTCTCTGAGCGCTGACGTTGAGGCTTCCAAAGTGTCCGGGATGTTTCGATCGGGCGCAATCTGCAACCGGACGTCCGATGCCTGCCATATACACTTTGGCTTTGGGAAAGGGTTGAGGGGCTGGCATGAGTGAGGGGGTCTATACGGCCAGCCCCCCGTGTAGTGTTGGACGGAGGTGTGTGTGTGGTTGCTCCGTTGTCTGATAACTAACAAATCGAGCGGGGCTGCGGTATTGGGGGTTCCCCGTAGTTGGGCAATTTAATCCTTCCGACATAATTCAGACAGAGCGCGCGGCTAATCGGCAGATGTGGCGCGTTCTGGTGTGTTCTGCGATTGCTGATGGGTACGAGTTTGGCGCGTCACACCACAGCACCCAGGGCGACATGACACTGCGTGGAAAATTCGCGCGGAAGCCGGAACAGGTCAGCTCTTGGGCGGCGTTGGGCGGGTCGATGCAGGTTGTGGTATTCTGAAGGCATCCACCGGCGGCATTGTATTGAGACCGCTTGGGATCCGTTCTTGTTTCGGAGTGTCCTATGAAATTTATCAATTCTTCCACACTCATCCTTTGCGCCGCCCTTCTGCCGACATCTTGCAGCACCATTTTTCACACGGATTTCGAGAGCGGGACGCCCGGACAGTCGCCACTGTCCAACCCGCCAGGGCCACCCGTCGGCGACAGTATCAGTGTCGGATCAGAAGAGTTCTTCTTCGTATCCGCCGAAGACGCCATTGCCGGCGATCTTTCCCTGAGCATCCGTGAGCGGCCACCGGCGACAGAGACGTCCGGCGACCATATCACTTTCCGGACGTCACCGATCAGCGACGAAACCGCGCCGATCTACATCACGTGGCAGGGGCAGATTCTGGATGATGGCGGAATGATCGTAGATAGCGGTGTCGTGGGGCGGTATTTCGGCCGGGTCGTTTTCAACAATGGCCAGATTTTCATGTTTGATACACCGGTGGGCAGCTACAACACTGGCGACAGGCACAGGGTTCTGATCTCGATGTTTCCGGACGACATGGTTTATCGCCTCGCCGTCTTTGGTGATACTTCATTGGAGGCGCCATTTGCCGAGGCGAACCTGCGCGACCTTGACGGCACCCCTGACAACGAAGGGTTCGTCGATGTTTCCGTCAGCGCCTCGGCAGATCAGAACAGGTTCTATGTCATGGATGACGTGACAGTGTCGCTGCGTGATCCAGGCGATTGATTAGGGGCATTCAACATTTTGCAGCGCCGGCGGCGGTGGATGGCCGGTCGCGGTTATTGCGCCGGATGAGAGGGCAAGTTGGGCATGGGCACCCAGCCCGGCAGATCATCCGGTGAAACCGACACGTGCAGATGTTCCGAGCGGTCCCGACCGACCTTGCGATGCTTGCGCAGAAGGAAGATCTTGCCCCAGCCCCTCCATGTCCCGACTGATCTGGCGGACGCATCGACGGGGAAACGCTCGCGCCAACCGTCCGGCAATGGCAGACCATGCAGTTCTGCCTTGTCCAGCATCCAGATCAGGGAGATGTTGCTGAGTGGGCGCGCCTCTTCAAAGCCGTTCAGTTGCCCGCCGACATCGCCATGGGTACCGCGGAACCAGACCTGTTCGACATGGCCGCGGAACTCGGGCGTACATTTCCACAGGACCGGTTCGAACACTTCGCGCGTCTCATCCAGCGCCAGGGCGTGATAGCCGTGGCGGGTCGAGGGACCAAGCTTGTGGTGGTGAAACGCGTGCCGATCCTCGGCCCAGCGCCACAGCATGGGCAGGCGCAGGCCCAGCGCCTTGACCGTATCCCAGACGCCAACCATTTCTATCGCGATTTCGTCATGGCAGAACTTGCGCCTGAAATCACCTGCCGCTGCTCCACCTGGATTGCATTCATAATGGCGATAAGCCTGTTTGATGTTGCGTTCGGTGGCATGCTCGGCCTTGAGCAGGCCAATCATGTCGATGACACCGGCAAGACTGCGCACACCGTACGCGCCACGGGAATATCCGATGAAGTAGATCCGGTCGCCGGGCTTGTACCGCGAGGCAAGATAACCGTAGGCACGCCTGATCTGGCGATTGATGCCGCGCCCCATCATCACATCCAGCGAGGACTTCCAGCTTTCCCATTGCACACCGGATTCGTAAAAGACCGAGACTTGGCTGCCCATTTCCCGACACAGGCGATAGGTCTGACCGGCATGTGTCTCAAGGCCCGGCTCCAGCGTGGACATGGTGCCGTCCAGAATGATGACATGGCTGATTGGCTCGCGGTGCAGCGCCTCGGCCGAGTGCTCGGAGCGAAGCGGCCGTCCGAGCCATCCCAGAACCTTTCTACTCAGCCGCGACAGAACCATGTGTCAGCATCTCCCATACTCTGTGAGGTGTGAAAGGCATGTCCGCCTGCCGTACCCCATGATCCCAGAGCGCATCCTGAACCGCGTTTGCAACAGCGGCCAGCGCGCCCACGGTCCCGGCCTCACCGCATCCTTTCATCCCCATCGGGTTGGAAGTTGACGGAACCGGCGCCGAGGTAAACTTAATCATGGGTATCCCGGCGGCACGGGGCAAGGCGTAATCCATCAACGAAGCCGTGAGCAGTTGCCCCTGCGCATCATGCACCACTCGTTCGTTCAGTGCCTGGCCAATGCCCTGCACCACCCCGCCATGCACCTGCCCCTCGGCCAGCATCGGATTGATAAGGTTGCCGAAATCATCAACCACCGTATAGCGGTCGACCCAGGTTTCCCCGGTGAAAGAATCGATCACGACTTCGGCAACATGTGCGCCGTTGGGATAGCTGCGCGCTTCCAGATCGGCGCGTGCCGTGTGTTGCAACAGGTCGGTACGGCCATCGGCGCGGGCCATCTCGGCGGCCTCGGTCAGGGTGGGTGTCAGGTTGGACCCCGGCGCCCGAAAGGTTTCGTGGTCAAAAATCACTTGGTTTTCCTCGACCCCCATCTTATCGGCCAGATAAGGCGTGAATGCGGCGATCATGACGTCGATTGTGGCCAGCGTTGCCGTGTTTTGCACCGTCACCGAGCGGGATCCGCCCGTCCCGCCGCCATGCGCCAGACGGTCGGTATCGCCCTGGACCACCACGATCCGGTCCATTGGTATCCCGGTCTGATCCGACAGGAAGTGAGTGTAGGCCGTCTCGTGTCCCTGCCCATTCGATTGAGTGCCAACGCACATGTTCACCATTCCATCCTCGCGGAACTCGATCTTCGCGTTTTCGGAAGGGTCGCCCAGAATGCTTTCGATATAGTAACAAAGCCCCTGCCCCCGGATCAGGCCGCGTTCAGCATCGGCGGCCTTTCGGGCGGCAAAACCTCGGGTCTGTTCGTCGGCCCGGCTGAGGACCATGTCGAAATCACCGACGTCATAGGTTTCCCCTGTTGCGGTTTTGTAGGGGAAGTCCGCAGGTTTGATGAAGTTCCTGCGCCGCAGTTCCCACGGATCGACACCCAGTTCGCGCGCGGCGCGGTCCATGACCCGTTCAAGGACATAGATCGCCTCGGGCCGGCCAGCGCCGCGATAGGCGTCGACCTGCGTGGTGTTGGTGTAGAACCCTTCGACCCGCAGATATGTGGTCTGAACATCGTAGACGCCCATCAGCACCTTGCTGAACAGGCTGGTCTGGATGGCCTGCCCGAAATGACTGTTATGGGCGCCAAGGTTGACCTTGCTGTGGACCCGGTAAGCCGAGATCCTGAGATTGTCGTCGAAAGCCAGTTCGGCCAAAGACGTCAGATCGCGGCCATGATGATCGGACAGCATCGCTTCGGACCGGTCGGACATCCAATGCACGGGTTGCCCCAGTTTCATGGCGGCAACGCAGACACAGAAATATTCGGGATAGGGCATCACCTTCATGCCAAACCCGCCACCCACATCCGGCGTGGTGACACGGATCGCCTCGGTTTCAAGCTTCAGTTTCTGCGCCAGTTGCCCCCGCATTGCCCAGACACCCTGACCGCCATAGGCGAAGTGCAGCCGGCCGTCCGACCAGCTGGCCCGACAGCCGCGCGGCTCGATCGAATTGATGATGACCCGGTTGTCGGCCACATTCAGCGCCACGGTATGGGCGGCGGACTGAAAGGCGGCTTCGGTCGCGGCTTCATCGCCCAGCCCCCAGTCAAAGGCGCGGTTATCCGGGGCTTCGGGGTGCAGCGGCTCTCCGCCCGCATCCACATCCAGCTTGGCGGGCAGGTCATCGGTCTCCATCCAGATCAGCTCAACCGCGTCCTGCGCCTGAAGCTGCGTCTCGGCAATCACTGCAGCGACGGGCTCGCCCACAAAGCGCACACGGTCTTTGGCAAGCATGTGCCGCTGTGGCGCCGCGCCTTGCGAGCCATCCCGGTTGGGCATGATCGCCGCGTTCATTACAGTGTCGATCCCGGTTGCGGCCAGATCGTCCAGCGTCATGACCAGGCGAACCCCATCCGCCTGCCGCGCAGCATCCAGATCCAGCGCTATGATCCGCGCATGCGCAACCGGGCTGCGGAAGAAGGCCGCATACAGGGCATTATCCGGCACGGCATCGTCCATGTAGCGCCCCTGCCCGGTCAGAAAGCGGTGATCTTCGGTCCGTTTGACCGGCTGGCTTTTGCCGAACTTTTCCATTGCTGTCCCTTTCAGGCTGCTGTGGCTGCGAGGTTAGCCCCCGCATATGCGATGTCCAGTCGATCGCGAAGAAATTCGATTTCCAGCGGCATCCCAATGTTATAGCGTCGGCGCCATGACCTGGACACATGACGCCGTATTCCCGTTCACCGCCCCTATCAGCACCGGCACAGAAATCACGCACGACGTTTATGTCGGGGGCGAAGGTCCACCGATCATGATCCTGCAGGAACTGCCGGGGATCGGGCCGGAAACGCTGGAACTGGCGCGGCGGCTGAACGACTCGGGGTTCCGGGTGTATATGCCGCACCTGTTCGGTACGTTCGGCAAAACTCAGACGGGTAGGAATTTTGCCCGGCTGTTCTGCGTCCGGCGCGAGATCAACATGTTCATGAAAGGCCGTCAAAGCCCGGTTGCGGGCTGGATGCGGGCGCTGGCGGGTCATATCCGGGATCAGGAAGGCAGCGCGGGCGTTGGTGTCATCGGCATGTGCCTGACCGGCAGCTTTGCCCTGACCATGATGGCCGACGATGCGGTTCTTGGCGGCGTGGCCAGCCAGCCCGCATTGCCGATCTTTGGCGGCGACAAGCTGCATATGAGCGCGCAGGATATCCTAGACGCGCGCGCGGGCATGGCACAAAAAGGCCCCGGTCTGGCCATGCGGTACGCCAAAGACAACCTGTCGCCCCAAAAATTGATGCGGTCGCTGGAAAGCGCCTTTGGCGAGAACCTCGAAACGATTGAGTATGCGGGCAAGGACCATTCGCTGCTGACGCTGGATTTCCACGATCCAGCCTATCAGCGCGTTGATACCTATTTCAAAGACCGATTTGGGATGGCCGGTTAGCACAGACGCCCTTCCCCTTCCTGCGTGCATTCGCTATTGCAAGCGCTGACCCGATTTTGTTGACGCAGGACGCATCCCATGGCGATGGAAAAGACATTCAACGCGGCCGAGGCCGAGGCCCGCATCTACAAGGCCTGGGAACAGGCCGGAGCCTTCAAGGCAGGCGCGAACCGCTCGCGCGACGAAAGCTTTACCATCATGATCCCGCCGCCCAATGTCACCGGCGCGCTGCATGTGGGCCATGCGTTCAACAACACGCTCCAGGATATTCTGACCCGCTGGCACCGGATGCGCGGGTTCGACACGCTTTGGCAGCCCGGTCAGGACCACGCCGGTATCGCCACGCAGATGCAGGTGGAAAAGATGCTGGCCGCCACGCAGCAGCCGGGTCGCCGCGAGCTGGGGCGTGAAGCATTTCTGGACAAGGTCTGGGAATGGAAGGGCGAATATGGGGGCACGATCATCGAGCAGCTAAAGCGCCTGGGATCATCCTGCGACTGGTCGCGCAATGCCTTCACCATGGCAGGCGCGCCGCGCGACCCGCGCACGGGGCACGAAAATTCTCCGAATTTTCACGACGCGGTGATCAAAGTCTTTGTCGACATGTACGAAAAGGGCCTGATCTATCGCGGCAAGCGGCTGGTCAACTGGGACCCGCATTTCGAGACCGCGATCTCGGACCTTGAGGTCGAGAACATCGAGGTTGCGGGTCATATGTGGCACTTCAAATACCCGCTCGCCGGTGGCGAGACATATGAGTATTTGGAAAAAGATGAAGATGGGAATGTGATCCTCCGCGAGGAGCGGGATTACATTTCAATCGCGACGACCCGGCCCGAGACCATGCTGGGCGATGGTGCGGTTGCGGTTCACCCCTCGGACGAGCGGTATGCACCCATCGTTGGCAAGCTATGCGAAATCCCGGTTGGCCCGAAAGAGCACCGCCGCCAGATCCCGATCATCACCGATGACTACCCGGACCCCGATTTCGGCTCGGGCGCGGTGAAGATCACCGGTGCGCATGACTTCAACGACAACATGGTCGCCAAGCGCGGCGGCATTCCGATGTACCGCCTGATGGATACCAAAGGCGCGATGCGGGCCGATGGGGCTCCTTACGCCGAAGAGGCAGACAAGGCGCAGGAATATGCGCGTGGGCGTGAGTTTACCGAGAACGAGATCGACGCGATCAACCTGATCCCCGATCACCTGCGCGGGCTCGACCGGTTCGAGGCGCGCGCAAAAGTGGTGGAAGAGATCACCAACGACGGTCTGGCGGTGATGACCCGCGCAGATGACCCGCGTCTGGGCTCGACGGCTTTGAAACCGGAGCACGAAGGCGCTGACAAGCTGGTGCCGCTGGTCGAGAGCAAGCCAATCATGCAGCCCTTCGGCGACCGCTCGAAAGTGGTCATCGAGCCGATGTTCACCGACCAGTGGTTCGTGGACGCCGAAAAGGTCGTCGGCCCCGCGCTGGATGCGGTCAAGGACGGCACGGTGAAGATCATCCCCGAGTCGGGCGAGAAGACTTATTACCACTGGCTGGAAAACATCGAGCCCTGGTGCATCTCGCGCCAACTGTGGTGGGGGCATCAGATTCCGGTTTGGTATGGTCTCGATCTGTCCGCCGAAGACTTCATTGACGACGAAAACGACGGCAACCTTGATCTGGTCGAGATGGGCCGTTTGCTGAACGAAGGCGGCATGCTGCACCGTGGCAACGTTATGGAATGTGCATCCAGCCTTGAAGCGGTAACCGAGAAATTCCTGGACGACAATGCCAACATCCCCAGCCCGCTAAGCCACGCGACGGTTATCGAAGTCGCCGACAAGCAGGAGGCGATTCATCAATTCGCCGAAAGCCTTGCACAATATGCAATCGAACAGGACCCGACCAAGCTGGTTTACCCGGTCTGGCGCGACCCTGACGTCCTGGACACCTGGTTCTCCTCCGGACTCTGGCCCATCGGCACGCTGGGCTGGCCCGAGCAGACCGAGGAACTGGAACGCTACTTCCCGACGGACGTTCTGATCACCGGCTTCGACATCCTGTTCTTCTGGGTCGCCCGGATGATGATGATGCAACTGGCCGTGGTCGATCAGGTTCCGTTCCACACCGTCTACCTGCACCAGCTCGTCCGCGACGAGAAGGGCAAGAAGATGTCCAAGACCACCGGCAACGTTATCGACCCGCTGGAGATCGTGAACGAATTCGGCGCCGACGCGCTGCGGTTCACCAACGCCTCGATGGCGGCGATTGGCGGCGTGCTGAAACTGTCCCGCGAGCGCATCACCGGCTACCGCAATTTCGGCACCAAACTTTGGAACGCCGTCCGCTTTGCCGAGATGAACGAAGTCTTCACCGACGCCGTGCCGCAACTCGATGTGGCCGACCTGAAGCCCAAAGCAGCTGTAAACCGCTGGATCATCGGCGAAACCGCCCGCGTGCGGGAAGAGGTCGACGCGGCGCTGGAAAGCTACCGCTTCAACGACGCGGCGAACGGGCTTTATGCCTTTATCTGGGGCAAGGTCTGCGACTGGTACGTTGAGCTGTCCAAGCCATTGCTGCAGGGCGACGACGCCGAGGCGCAGGCTGAAACCCGCGCCACCATGCGCTGGGTTCTGGATCAGTGCATGGTCCTTCTGCACCCGATCATGCCCTTCATCACCGAGGAACTCTGGGGCCTGACAGGCAACCGCGCCAAGATGGTGGTCCACGCCGACTGGCCGACCTATTCTGCGGCCGACCTGATCGACGCGGATGCGGATCGTGAGATGAACTGGGTGATCTCGGTGATCGAAAACACCCGCTCAGCCCGTGCTCAGATGCGGGTTCCGGCGGGCCTCTACGTGCCGATGCTGGTGACCGAGATCGACGCCAACGGCCAGGCCGCATGGGACCGCAACGAGGCGCTGATCAAGCGCCTTGCGCGGATCGACAGCCTGACCAACGCAGAAGATCTACCCAAAGGCACCATCTCGATTGCCGCACCCGGCGCGTCCTTCGGCCTGCCGCTGGCGGATATCATAGATATCGGCGCGGAAAAGGAACGACTTGAGAAAGCCAAGGGCAAGCTGGCCAAGGAACTGGGCGGCCTGCGTGGGCGCCTGAACAACCCCAAATTCGTGGCTTCGGCCCCGGAAGAAGTGGTTGAGGAAGCCAAAGCCAACCTCGCCGCCCGCGAAGAAGAAGAAGCAAAGCTGAACGAAGCCCTTGCCCGTTTGGCAGAAATCGCCTGATCTTCATCTTTTCCCAAATACTCAAATCCCGAACCCCGCCACCTGTCGGCGGGGTTTTCTTTTGGTGACACGGCTTTCCCCTTGTTCCCGACTGCTTGCAATTGTTAGCAATTTGCCCAAACAACCCCGAGGCAGAAATGGCGCATTCCCATCCCCCCGTGCAGACGATTTCGACCGGCCTGGTGGTGGCGGTGGTCGGGTTTTTCAGCTCGTTCCCGATTGTGTTACAAGGCCTTGCCGCTATGGGTGCCTCGGCAACTGAGGCTGCCTCCGGCCTGATGATGGCTGCGGTTGCGATGGGGCTGGCAGCCTTAGTCCTCAGCCTCTGGTATCGGCAGCCGATCAGCGTGGCCTGGTCCACGCCGGGCGCTGCGTTGCTGGCGGTTTCTGCCACCCCTGCCGCCGGTTTTTCAGGGGCTGTCGGCGCGTTTCTGTGCGCCGGAGCGCTGACCGTTCTGGCAGGCCTGTGGCGTCCTTTGGGGCGGTTGGCGGCTGCGATCCCGACAACGCTGGCCCAAGCCATGCTGGGTGGGGTTCTGCTGCCGCTGTGTATTGTGCCATTCAAGGCGGCGGTTGAGCTGCCCTGGCAGGCATTGCCGGTCATCGTAACGTGGTTTGTCGCCGGCCGGATCAATCGGTTGATCGCAGTTCCTGCTGCGGTTATCGCGGCGGCGATTGTCGTTTTTCTGAACGCGGGCGACAGCTCGGTCCGGCCCGAGCATCTGGTGGCTGCCCCTGTTTGGACAATGCCGACGTTCTCAGGGGCCTCGGCCATAGGCATAGGCCTTCCGCTGTTCATCGTGACCATGGCCACGCAGAATATCCCCGGCATCGCGGTGATGCGCAGTTTTGGTTATGCACCCGAAGCTGGCAGGCTGTTCTCGGCCGTCGGCGGGGCCAGTATTCTTTCCGCGCCATTCGGAGCCCCTGCCACCTGTCTGGCCGCCATCACCGCCGCCATGTGTTCGAACGAGGACAGCCATCCGGACCGGAATCTGCGCTACTGGTCCGCGGTCATGGCAGGCTTATTCTACTGTCTGTTCGGCGTTTTTGCCGTGGCGATCACCGGGTTTGCCGCCCATGCCGACCCGCTGCTGATGGGAACGCTGACCGGGGTTGCGTTGATCGGTGTCATGGCAAACGCGACCTCTGCGGCGCTGGAAGTTCCTGCCGAACGGGAAGCGGCGATCCTGACATTTGCGATCACTGCTTCCGGTATCACCGTGTTCGGCTTGGGCGCGGCGGTCTGGGGTCTGGCGGCAGGCGGCATTGCGTATCTGGTTACGAAACGGACCCGGTAAATGCTTTCGTCTGCAACAATGGTCGCGTATAGTCCGACCATGCTTGGATCACTTGGAAAACTGGTGGAACGCCAGATCAAAAAGGCGCAGGCGGAAGGTCAGTTAGAGGGGCTGGACGGCGAAGGTCAGCCCTTGCCCGATCGTTCGACCGAGGCCCAGAGCGATCCGGCCATTGCGGCCGGGCACCGGATCATGGCGCAGGCCGGTGTGCTGCCCGAAGAATTCGGCATCAGAAAAGAACTGGACGCGGCCCGACAGGCCTATGCCGGTCTGACCGATGCCGCAGACCGAAAAGCGGCCATGGCGCGCATCGCCGATCTTGAGATGCGTTACAACATGGCCCGTGATGCGCGCCGGGCGTTCATGCGGTGATCACTTGAACTCGGGCTTGCGGCCCTGCATCTGGGCCGAGATGACCTCGATCTGATCCGGTTTGCCGATCAGTTCCACCTGTTCCGCCGATTCCTCTAGCAGCACCTCGGCGCGAGCCTTGCATTCGGCCACTTCGATCAGTCGCTTGGCGGCACGGATGGCCGAGGGGCTTTTGCCCGCGATATTTTCGGCCAGAGCCAGCGCCTCGGTCATTGGATCATCCGACAGTCTGGTAACAAGCCCCCAATCGGCGGCTTGCTGGGCACCGATGGGGCGGGCTGTATAGGTCAGCAGGCGCAACACGTCCGAGCGGACGAGTTGCGGCAACAGGACCATCCCGCCCATGTCGGGGATAATGCCCCATTTCATCTCCATCACGGCCAGCTTGCTTTCGGGATGGGCGATACGGATATCCGCGCCCAGGGCGATTTGCAGACCGCCGCCATAGGCCACGCCCTGAATGGCGCAGATCACCGGCACCGGCACCCGCCGCCAGATTAGCGCAAGCTCCTGCATCTCGTTGGCGTCATGGTGGCTGCGTGTCATCAGCCATTCAGTCGGGTCCATATGGGCCATCTTGGCAAAGCTTGCCATGTCGAGACCTGCGCAGAAGCTTTTGCCTTCGCCCGACAGAACAACGGCCCTTGCGTCAGAGGCCGCGACTTCCTGACCGGCGGCCAGGATCGCCTTGATCATCGCATCATCCAGCGCGTTCATCTTGTCGCCCCGGGTCAGCGTGACGTGGGCAATGTGGTCTTTATATTCGACGGATACGCGCGCCATGCGAGGCCTCCCAGATCCTGTTTCGCCGATCATGCCCTGAAAGGCATGGCCAGTTCCACCACGACGTGAGGGCAGACCATCTGACCTGATGCTTGCCCAACCCGCCGCCCTGCGCTTATCTGCGCATATGACTGATCCGCGCTACACCCCGCTTGCCCGATCCCTGCCTGCCACCGTCCCGTTTGTCGGGCCCGAAACGCAGGAGCGTGATCGCGGTGCGCCGTTCGTGGCCCGACTGGGCGCGAATGAGAGCGTGTTTGGCCCCTCTCCCCGCGCCATTGAGGCGATGCAACGGGCCGCGAGCGAGATCTGGATGTATGGCGATCCCGAAAACCACGATCTGCGCCACGCCCTGGCCTATCATCATGCCGTGTCCGTGAAGAATATCGTGGTGGGTGAAGGGATCGACGGGCTATTGGGCTATCTGGTTCGGCTGCTTGTCGAGCCGGGGGATGCGGTTGTGACCTCGGACGGGGCCTATCCGACCTTCAATTACCATGTCGCAGGCTTTGGCGGCGTGCTTCACAAGGTGCCTTATGCAAAGGATCAAGAAGATCCGGTGGCGCTGTTTGCCAAGGCGGCAGAAGTGGATGCCAAGCTGGTCTACCTGGCCAATCCCGACAATCCGATGGGAAGCTGGCATGCGGGTGACGATATCGTGACCGCGCTGGACGGATTGCCCGATGGCTGCCTGCTGGTGCTGGACGAGGCCTATGTCGAATGTGCGCCGGAAGGAACAGCGGCGGCGGTTGCGGCGGATGATCCGCGCGTGATCCGGATGCGGACTTTTTCCAAGGGGTATGGAATGGCCGGGGCACGGGTCGGGTACGCCATCGCGGCACCGGGGCTGATTGCGGCCTTCAACAAGGTGCGCAATCATTTCGGAATGAACCGGGCGGCGCAGGCCGGGGCACTGGCGGCATTGCAAGATGACACATGGCTGTCCGACGTTCAGGGGCGGATTGCCGAGGCTCGCGACAGGATTAGCGCGATCGCGCGGGATAACGGGTTGGATCCGCTGCCCTCGGCCACCAATTTTGTTGCCATCGATTGCGGGCGGGATGGGGTCTTTGCCAAAGCGGTTCTGAATGCGCTGGTGGCACAGGGTATCTTTGTGCGGATGCCCTTTGCCGCACCACAGAACCGCTGCATTCGGGTTAGTTGCGGCGCGGCGGCCGATCTGGATGCCTTTGCGGCCGCGCTGCCCGGGGCGCTTGCAGCGGCAAGGGCGGAACCGGCCTGAAGCGATGTGCCGGGGGGCTGTCTCCCCCCCATCGCGCCCTAGGCGCGATCCCCCCCCGAGGATATTTTAGGCCACATGAAGGAGCGGATCTTTTCGGACTAGCCCGCCAGCGTTGCTGCCGCAGCTTCGAGCGCCCCTTTGCCGCGCGGGATATTCAGGGCGGCCATGGCGGTTTCCATTCCGCCCAGCATCGCCATAACCATCTGAGCGTTCACATGGCCCATGTGGCCAAGCCGGAAACAGCCGTCCCAGTCCTCCATCCCCAGACCGATTCCCAAGGTCAAACCCAGCTCTCGCTCGGTAAAGCTGCGCAGCGGCGTGCCCTGACCGTCGGTCAGGCGCAGGGCCGTGACGGCATGGCTGCGAAAGGCGCGGTCGGCGACATTGAGCTGCAGCGCACCGCCCTGCGCCCAGATCTCACAAGCGCTCCAGATCGCGTGTGCAAGGCGTTCATGGCGGGCCCACAATTGGTCGAGCCCTTCGGCATGGATCAGGTCCAGCGCGGCGCGCAGACCGTAAAGGTGATGCGTCGGCGCAGTGCCGTTGAAATACTGGTAGAACAGGTCGGGATTGGCCCGCGGCTGCCAGTCCCAGTACTGCGACACGCGAGGCATGGCTGCGCGTTTGGCTTGTGCTTTGTCATTAAAGAAAACAAAGCCCGTACCGGCGGGGGTCATCAGGCCCTTCTGGCAGGCCGTGACCATGACGTCGACACCCCAGATGTCCATCTCGAACCGTTCGCAGCCCAGCGAGGCAATGCAATCGGCCATCAGCAGCGCGGGGTGGTCCAGTTCGTCCAGCAGGGCGCGCAGGGTCGGTATGTCGTTGCGCACCGAACTGGAGGTATCGACATGAACCGCCAGCACCGCCTTGTAGCGGTGTTCGGTATCGGCGCGCAGGGCCTCGGCGATGCGGTCAAAATCCCACGGCGAGGCGGTTCCGAAATCGATCAGGTCGACCTGCGCTCCGATGCCCTCGGCCATTTCGGCCCAGCCATGGGTAAACCGGCCCGACGCAGGGGCCAGAACGGTTTCTCCCGGTGCAATCACATTGGACAGCGCGGCCTCCCACGTGCCGTGGCCGTTGGCAATATAGCTGGCCACGTCATGCTGCGTGCGCGCGACGCGGCGCAGGTCGGCGGTCAGCGCCGGCATCATGTCGATCAGTTCGCCGTCGTAGATATTGGGCGATGGGCGATGCATTGCCTGCAGCACCGCATCGGGCATGACTGAGGGGCCGGGAATGGCCAGATATTCGCGCCCCCGCGCGAGGGAAACTTGCTGTGTCATGAGGTCGCCTTGCCTGAATTGGCGACTAACCTAACGCAGGTTGCGGCCGCGTCAATCCACCAGTTGCGAGGCCTCGCGCGCAAGTGACTCGATACCTGCCCAGTCGCCATTCAGCACCATTTGCTTTGGCGCAACCCAACTGCCGCCGGCGCAGACAACGTTGGACAGCGACAGGTAATCGCGCGCATTTGCGGGCGAGACGCCACCGGTCGGGCAGAAGCTGATCTGCGGCAGAGGCGCACCGATGGCTTTCAGCGCAGGCGCGCCACCCGAGGCCTCGGCCGGGAAGAATTTCAGCATGTCGTAGCCCTGTTCCAGCAGGCGCATCGCTTCGCTGGCGGTGGCGGCGCCGGGCAGCAGGGGCAGGCCCTCGGCCTCGCAGGCGGCGATCAGGGCGTCAGTTGCACCGGGCGAGACGCCGAACTGCGCGCCCGCCTCTTTCGCAGCACGCACGTCATCGGGTGTGACCAGCGTACCCGCGCCAACAACACCGCCGGGCACCTGCGCCATGGCGCGGATGGCGTCCAACGCGGCAGGCGTACGCAAGGTAACCTCGAGCGCGGGCAGACCACCGGCCACGAGCGCTTCGGCTAGCGGGCGGGCCTGTGCCGCATCGTCGATCACAAGTACCGGGACAATGGGTGCCAGGGCGCAGATTTCGCGGGTACGTTGGGTTTTGGGTGTCATGGCTCAGGCTCCGAAAATACTGGCGCCAGCATCGGCTGAGCCGACGTTGCCGCGGAACGCCGTAAACAGGTCCCGCCCGGTGCCATGTTGGTTGGCCGAAAGGTCGGCGGTGACTGGTGTGCGGTCCAGAACGCCGGGCGTCAGAATCTCCAACTCCCCCTTCACTGCGTCGACGCGCAGCAGGTCGCCGTCCTGCAGATACGCGATGGCACCGCCATCCAGCGCCTCGGGGCAGACATGGATCGCAGCGGGGACTTTGCCGGACGCACCGGACATGCGGCCATCGGTGACCAGCGCCACCTTTTGTCCCCTGCCCTGCAGGATCGACAGGATCGGCGTCAGCGAGTGCAGTTCGGGCATGCCGTTGGCCTTTGGACCCTGAAAGCGGACGACGACAATGACGTCACCGGTGAATTCTCCGGCCTTGAAGGCGGCTTTTACCTTGTCCTGATCGTGGAACACGCGGACCGGGGCCTCGACCACCTGGTGTTCAGGGGCGACGGCGGAGACCTTCATGACGGCGGTACCCAGATTGCCGGTCAGGCGGGACAGGCCGCCAGTGGGCTGGAACGGGTCTTTGGCCGGGCGCACGATCTTTTCGTTCAGGCTGCGGCCCGCGCCGTCTTCCCAGATCAGTTCGCCACCGACCAGCTTGGGTTCTTTGGTGTAGTTGTGCAGGCCCTGCCCCGCAACGGTCAGCGTATCGGGATGCAGCAGGCCGTCTTCCAACAGGGTTCCGATGCAATAGCCCAGACCGCCTGCGGCGTGGAAATGGTTTACGTCGGCCAGACCGTTTGGATAGACCCGCGCAACCAGGGGAACGACGGCGGAAATGTCGGAAAAATCCTGCCAATCCAAAACGATACCGCCTGCCCGCGCCATCGCGATCAGATGGATCAGCAGGTTGGTCGAGCCGCCGGTGGCCATCAGCCCGACGATGCCGTTCACAAAGGCGCGCTCGTCCAGGATCTGATAGACCGGCGTGTAGTTGTTTCCCAACGCACTCAGCGACAGGGCGCGACGGGCGCCCTCTTCGGTCAGGGCATCGCGCAGGGGCGTGTTGGGATTGACGAAGCTGGAGCCCGGCAGATGCAGGCCCATGAATTCCATCAGCATCTGGTTGGTGTTGGCGGTGCCATAGAAGGTGCAGGTGCCGGGGCCGTGATAAGCGGCCATCTCAGCGGCCATGAGCGCATCGCGCCCGACCTCGCCGGCGGCGAATTGTTGGCGGACCCTGGCTTTTTCGTCGTTGGGCAACCCGCTGGTCATGGGACCTGCTGGCAGGAAGACAGCCGGCAAATGGCCAAATGATTGCGCACCGATCACCAGACCGGGGACGATCTTGTCACACACCCCCAGAAAGACGGCAGCGTCAAACGTGTTGTGGCTGAGGGCGACCCCTGTGGCCAGCGCGATGACATCGCGGGAAAACAGCGACAGCTCCATTCCGGCCTCGCCCTGCGTGACGCCGTCACACATGGCCGGTACACCGCCCGCGACCTGCGCCGTGCCACCCGCTGCGCGGATCGCGTCGCGGATCAGGGCCGGGTAGCGTTCGAAAGGCTGATGGGCGGAAAGCATGTCGTTATAGGCGGTAACGATCCCCAAATTTCCAGCGGTTCCGGTGACCATGGCCTGTTGATCCGGTCCCGCGCCCGCATAGGCGTGGGCCTGACCGCTGCAGGACAGATGTGCGCGGGCCGGGCCCTTTGATCTTGCCTGCTCCATCCGATCCAGATGAGGACCGCGCATGGGCGCGCTGCGGTCAATGATCCGTTGGGTGACATCGGTGATGACAGAGTGAACCATGTTTAACCTCCGATCTGACGCCAGCGGCGGCCATCGCGATGCATCAGCATCAATGCTTCCTCGGGACCAGAGCTGCCCTGATCGTAACGCGCCGGGCGGTCACCGCGGTTTTCCCAGCCCTGAATGATCGGGTCGACCCAGGCCCAGGCGGCCTCGGCCTCGTCCCCGCGCATGAAGAGGGTCTGATCGCCGCGGATGACGTCCATCACCAGACGCTCGTACGCGTCCGGCGCTTGTGCTTCGGCGCCCAGGGCGTCAGCAAAGCTCATGTCCAGCGCCACATCCGACAGGCGGAAACCGCCCGGGCCGGGATCCTTGATGGTGGTACGCAGGGTGATACCTTCGTCCGGTTGCAGGCGGATCACCAATACGTTGCCGCGCAAGTGACCGACATTGGGGAAAATCGTGTGTGGCGGATCGCGGAAAAACACCGCGATCTCGGATTCACGGGCGCGCAGGCGTTTCCCGGTGCGCAGATAGAACGGCACGCCCGCCCAGCGCCAATTGCCCAGATGGACCTTTAGCGCGATGAAGCTTTCGGTGCGGCTGGCGGGGTTGCCGACATGATCAACATAGCCGCCTTTGCCATGAACCGCCCGGTATTGACCGCGGGCAATGTCAGCCGGTGCGACAGGTTCCAGCGCCTCGATCACCTTTACCTTTTCATCACGTACCGAATTGGGCGAGAATTTCGAAGGCGGCTCCATCGCGGTCAGGCACAGAAGCTGAACCAGGTGGTTCTGGATCATGTCCCGCATGGCGCCGGACTGATCGTAGTACGCACCGCGCCCCTCGACCCCTACCGTTTCGGCCACGGTGATCTGAACGTGATCTATATGGGTAGAGTTCCAAAGCGGCTCGAACAGGGAATTGGCAAAGCGCAGGGCCATCAGGTTCTGCACGGTTTCCTTGCCCAGATAATGGTCGATCCGATAGATCTGATGTTCCTCGAAACAGGCGCGCAGCCCCTCGTTCAGGGCGCGGGCCGAGGCCAGATCGTGGCCAAAAGGTTTTTCCACCACGATACGGCTGTCCGGCGTGGCCAGGCCGTTATCCTGCAGCCGCTGCGCAATCCCGGCAAACAGGCTGGGCCCCACCGACAGATAGAACGCCCGGACAACATCGTCGCGCAGGACCTTGCCCAGCTTGTCCCAGCCCTTTTCGCCCAGCGCATCGACTGGCACGTATTCCACCCGCTCGAGAAAACGATCCAGCGTTTCTACTTTGAATTCGGGCGCGAATTCCTGCATCGATGCGCGCACCTGATCGCGGAATCCGTCGCTGTCCATTTCCGTGCGGGCGGTGCCGATGATCCGCGCCTCGTCCGGCATCTGCCCGACTTCGAAACGGTGATACAGGCCCGGAAGGATCTTGCGCTGCGCCAGATCGCCTGATGCACCAAACAGCACAAGGTCGAACGGGTTGACGGGAATTACGCGTGAAACCATGACCGGGCTCCTTCAGAACACATTCGGATCACCTTAGCACCAGATCGCTGCAATACCGGTATCGTAGGTTATGTTATCGCTAACACTCGTGAGGTGAATAGGCAAAGCAGGCGCAAAGATCAACCCTGATTTCGCAACCACTCCATAACCGAGGGCCGCACCGACTGTTCGCCGCGATGCCGGGCGTCGGCGATGATCTTGCGCACTTCCTGCAGGTTTGCACGTAGCAGAACGCTCTTGACCGGGCCGATCGAGGCCGGACGCATCGACAGCGACCGGATGCCCATGGCCGCAAGGCACAGCGCCTCGACCGGGCGTCCGGCGTCCTCACCGCAGAAACTGAGTGGTGTGTTCGAGATGTTGCAACGCTCGACAATACGTTCGATGAAGCTGAGGAAGCTGACGTTCAGCGTGTCATAACGGCGGCGCACCAGTTCGTTTTCGCGGTCGGCCGCAAAGAAGAACTGTTTCAGGTCGTTGCCGCCGATCGAAATGAAATCGACCTCGTCAAAGAATTTTTGCGGGGCAAAGGCCAGCGACGGCGTTTCAAGCATCGCGCCCACTTCAAGCGTCTCAGGCAGGACATGACCCAGACGTTTCTCCCGCTCGATGGTCTTGTTGACCTCCCAGCGGGCCTCGCGGAATTCGTCGGCCTGCGCCACGAACGGGAACATGATGGTCAGCGGGCGGCCGTTGGCGGCGCGCAGCAGCGCCTGCAGCTGCATGCGCATCACGCCGCGCTTGTCCAGACCCACGCGGATCGCACGCCAACCCAAAGCCGGGTTCGGTTCGGCCACGTGCTTCATGTAAGGCAGAACCTTGTCGGACCCGATATCCAGCGTGCGGAACACAACGCGCTTTTCCCCCGCCGCATCCAGCACACGCTGATATTGCGTCACCAGCTCCGATCGTTTGGGCATCTGGTTGCGGATCAGGAATTGCAGCTCGGTCCGGAAAAGGCCCACGCCTTCGGCCCCGGAATTACCCAGCGACGGCAGGTCGGCCATCAGGCCCGCGTTCATCACCAAGTGTATCCGCTCTCCATCGCGGGTAACGGTCGGGGTATCGCGAATCGAGGCATAGCGTTCCTGCGCCTTGGCCTGCATGGCGATTTTGTCGCGGAAGGCGCTGACTACTGTGTCTTCGGGGCGCAGATGCACGACGCCGTTGTCGCCGTCGACCAGAATGTGGTCCCCATTCAGGGCCTCGGTCGTGATGCGACCGACATGCACCACAAGCGGAATCGCCAGTGCCCGGGCGACGATGGTGGCGTGGCTGCCGACAGAGCCTTCCTCGAGAACGATGCCTTTCAGCGACCGCCCGTATTCCAGAAGATCGCCAGGACCTATATTGCGGGCAATCAGGATCGGATCGGGCGGCAGGTCCGCCCCGTTGGTGTTGCCCTGCCCGGTCAGAATGCGCAGCAGCCGATTGCTGAGATCGTCAAGGTCGGCCAGCCGTTCGCGCAGGTACGGGTCTGTCACCTGCTCCATCCGCGCGCGGGCCTGAGACTGTTCCTTTTCTACCGCAGCTTCGGCGCTGAGACCGCGGGCGATGTCTTCCTCCATCCGGCGCATCCAGCCCTTGGAGTTGGCAAACATGCGATAGGCTTCCAGAACCTGCAGCTGTTCCTTGTCGCCGCCCTGCGAGATTTCGAGCATCTTGTCGACGCCCACCCGCAATTCATCGACCGCTTCGGTCAGGCGCTCGCGTTCGCGGTGGGGATCGTCTGCAATCGGGTTTGTCACGACAACGCGCGGTTCATGCAGCCAGACATGGCCTTCGGCAGATCCTTCCTGCGCCGGACCACCGGTCAGCTGGACCGATTGCTGGTGCAGCGGCGACAGGGCCGCGCCCTCGCCGACAAAGGCGCCAAGCTCGGCCATCTCGGCCAGAACCATTGCGACCACTTCCAGCGCATAAATCTCGTCGGCGGAAAACTCGCGCGCCTCGCGTGATTGCACGACCAGCACGCCCAGTTTTTCGCCAAGCCTTTGCACCGGAACGCCCAGGAAGGACGAAAACCGCTCCTCACCCGTTTCCGGCATGTAGCGGAAGCCCTTGGCCGAAGGAGCGTTTGCAGTGTTGACCACCTTGCCGGATTTCGCCACCCGGCCCACCAGACCTTCGCCCATGCGCATGCGGGTCTTGTGCACCGCTTCGGGCGACAACCCTTCGGTGGCGCACAGCTCCAGCGTTTCCTGATCGCGGAACAGGTAGATCGAGCAGACCTCGGCCCGGATACTGTCGGCGATCAGATGCGTGATCCGGTCAAGACGTTCCTGACCGGCGGCCTCGCTCGCCATTTCTTCGCGCAGCCGCCCCAGCAGCTTGCGGGATTCAGTTTCGGTGCCGTCCGCCATGGCCCAACCAATTTACGGTGTCAGGCAAAACCCTTGGCTGAAATGCTCAGGCTGCCTTGTCCAGTTCAAAGGCATCATGCAGTGCCTGAACAGCAAGTTCCATGTATTTCCGGTCGACCAGAACAGAAATCTTGATCTCGGAGGTTGTAATGACCTTGATGTTGATCCCCTCATCCGAGAGTACCTTGAACATTTTCGCAGCCACACCTGATTGCGAACGCATACCGATGCCGACAACCGACACCTTGCAGACGTCATTGTCAGTGACCAGCTCGGCGTAGTTCAGCTCGCCCTTTTCCTTGATGGCATGCAATGCCTTTTCGGCGCGGGCAACCTGGTCGGTCGGGCAAGAGAACGTCATGTCGGTCCGGCCTTCGTCCGAAATGTTCTGAACGATCATGTCGACATTCACGCCTTCGTCGCTGAGCGCGGTGAAGATGGTCGTGGCGATGCCGGGGCGGTCGGCCACGGACACCACGGTCATTTTGGCTTCGTCGCGGGAATAGGCCACACCGGCCACAACATTGGATTCCATGATATCCTCCTCGTCGCAGACCAGAGTGCCGGCCTCGTCGGATTGTTCTTCGAAACTTGAAAGAACGCGCAGTTTCACCTTGTAACGCATGGCCAGTTCGACCGAACGGGTCTGCAAGACCTTCGCCCCCAGCGAGGCCAGTTCCAGCATCTCTTCGAACGCGATCCGGTCCAGCTTGCGCGCTTTTTCACAGATGCGCGGATCCGTGGTGTAAACCCCGTCCACGTCCGTATATATGTCGCAGCGTTCGGCATCGAAGGCTGCGGCAAAGGCCACTGCCGTGGTGTCCGAACCACCCCGGCCCAGCGTGGTGATCCGATCCTCGGGGCTGATGCCCTGAAAGCCTGCAACCACGGCAACCTTCATGCCTTCGGCGAATTTCTGGTTGATGTTGCCGGTCGGAATGTCTTCGATCCGGGCCTGACTGTGCGCGCTTGTGGTCAGCAGCGGAACCTGCCAGCCCTGCCAGCTGCGCGCGGGCACGTCCATTTCCTGCAGTGTCAGCGCCATCAGGCCAGCAGTAACGTTTTCCCCTGAAGATACGACTGCATCATATTCGCGCGCGTCGTACAACGGCGATGTTTCGTCGACCCAGCCCACCAGTTCGTTGGTCTTGCCCGACATGGCCGAGACAATGACGATCACGTCATAGCCCTTTGCCACTTCAACGCCCACGCGCTTGGCCGCGCGGCGGATGCGGTCGAGATTGGCAACCGAGGTGCCACCGAATTTCATCACGAGTACGGGCATGGGGGCAGGTGTCTCCGCGCCTTATATTTCTGGTCCCGAGCCTCATAAGCGAGGGGGGGCGCAAGGGCAAGGGCGCAAAGATGTCCTGATTGGCGCGCAGGCCGACTTTACAATGGGTTCCTGCAGTGCCAGCCTGCGTCTGACACATCCTTCACGAGGTTTTTTTCATGTACCGTCTTGCTGCTGCCTTTGCCCTTTTGTCCTCGTCTGCTCTTGCACAATCCGCGACACTGGCCGGAACCGATGGCAAGAACGCATTGGGCACCGTTCCCTGCGCCGCCATTGCCGGTGAACCTCTGCGCTCGTGCAACGCCGAGCTGCGTCGCCGAGACGATGGAACGGCGACATTGGCCGTGCAACTGAGCACCGGCGAAGTGCGGCAGATCTATTTCACCAATGGCGAACCGGAATCCAGCAGCTCGACATCGAAAATAACCTCCGAAACGCGTGGCGACATGATGGTGATCTTCATCGATCCCGGCGAGGTTTACGAGATTCCCAAGGCGGCACTGGCCACTCAGTAAGGGTGCGCCTGACCGTCATAGGTTTCAAAACACCCTGAACTGTCCAGGTTCAGCGTGTCGAAACGTTCGATCAGGCCCTCAACGGCGTGATCCACGGTGATGGCGGCCGCCAAGCCCCCCATATCGGTCTGCACCCAGCCGGGGTGATAGATGCCGACGGCAATACCGTCGCCCTGCAGATCTGCCGCCAGATTCCGCCCCAGATTCAGCGCAGCGGCCTTGGATGCACGATAGATATAGCTGCCACCAGGCGCGCGCGTGTGCGAAGCCATTTGCGAAGACAGAATTGCGATCCTGCCTTTGGCCGCACGCAGGTTCGGCAACAGGGACTGGACCGTCAGAAAGACGCCGGTGACATTGGTCGCGAATGTCTGCGCCCACATGTCTGCCGGGTATTCTTCGATGCCATGTCCTTTGTCGAGATAGACGCCTGCATTGCAGATCAGCAGATCAACAGGTTGACCAATCAGCCGTTCAGCCATGGCAGCGTGATGAGCGGGTTCTGCGACGTCCAGCTTGATCTGCGCACTGTCATCGCGCGCGGTTCCGATGACGTTTTCACCCCTGTTCCGGTACCTTTCGGCCAGAGCCTTTCCAATACCGCGATTGGCCCCGGTGATCACAACCCGCACGGGTCAGTTCGTCTTTCGGCTGGGAACAAATGGCAGCGGGGCGACCGGAACACCGTCTTCGATCAGGGCCTTGGCCTCTTCTGCCTTGGCCTCGCCATAGATGGCGCGGTCGGGCGCTTCGCCCAGGTGAATCTTGCGGGCCTCGGATGCAAAATCCTTGCCGACGTAATCCGAATTCTCTTCCACCTGGCGGCGCAGTTGCGTCAGGATCTTTTCGATCTCAAGCGATGGTTTTGCAACATTGATCGGCGCGGGCACGGCCGACGCGGGTTCCGGGCGCGCCACGGCATTGCGGGCGGGCCGGACGCGGGGGGTCATGATCGCCTTTTCCACCTGCACACAGCCGCAGACCGCGCATGTCACCATGCCCGCAGCTGCAAGTTTGTCGTAGGCGGCGGCCGATTGAAACCAACTTTCAAATGTATGGCCGTTGCTGCATTTCAATGCGTACTGAATCATGTTTCGCCCAAAATACGAGTTACAAAATAGATACCGACCAATACCGTAATATCAAGCCCTTCCGGCCAGAAGTTGGCAGGGATATTGCCCAAAATCTCGCAACAATACGGAAAGTTCCGGCGAATTGACCCTTAAAGCAGCCTTTTCCGGAATGCACCATTCCCGCTTTCGCTCGTCGCTTTCCGGGAATTCCGAAGCCAGTGAGCTTACCAGCATCGCGAACACATCAACTTCGCACAGAAGTGTCCGTTTCTTGGAACGGTGCTTGATGTAAGTATACCGCCCCATCGCCTTTCTGTCGCACCGACCGACAGCGCCCGCTTCTTCCCACGCCTCCCGCTCGGCAGTTTCTGACGGGCTGAGCCCCAGGATTGGCCAGCCTCTGGGTATGATCCAGCGCCCGGAGCGGCGGGTAGTGATTAAAAGGATCTCGGGCCGGTTTTGATGGATCCGGTAGCACAGTGCTGCCGCCTGTGTATGGACAGGACAAGCCCCGGCCTTGCGCCGAGAAGTTGGCGAATGCTTCGCGTTGTTCACGCTACCGCCTTTCAAATGATATTAACGCCTGTTTTTCAGACCGAATTTCTGCTCTTATTTTGGGTCTGCTGAGGGTAGACATACCACATGATGCGGTACTTACCAAGCGGGACTGCAAAAGTCGGGCGTTATTTCATTCGCGAAGCCAAGCGGCGCACAAGTTCGTCATGCGGGATGTCAGCATCCACCGCCAGTCGGCGCAATCCGAAATGGACACGGGCAATCTGTTGATAGTAACGGGAATAGACATAGTTCGCGCTGCCTCCGGCCAAAGCACCCAGAACAGGAATGGACTGGGCCGCCAGTTTCTGGCCCAGAACCACCGCCAGGCGCGGTGCAACCGCCGCGATCAGGCGCTGCATGGCCGGTCCGGTCAGCGTCAGGCGCACGGAATAGAACCCCAGATCAGCCCCGTCATCATCTGACAGGGGCCCTGCGGCAGACAGAACCCGGACGCAATCGAATTTCACACCTTCCTCGGACGGATCAAATCCTTCGCGGGCAGCGGCCCCCTGAATGGCACGCAGCAGCATGGCCGTTGTCGCGGGCAGCTCCATCAGGGCCGTCGACAGACCGCCCATACCACCTGCCGCTCCCATGGCCGTGCTGACGACGGTGTTCACCCAAGGTTGCTGGTCGGGTATCGCCCGGCGCGATCCTTCTGCGGCATGCATGGCAATCCAAAGCGCCTGCTCCGTCGCGCCGGTCAGACCCAGACGCACGGGCTCAGGCAACTGATCCAGCAGAGATTCTGCTGATCCGCCAAGCGCATTAAGCAGTTTCACAGCCGCGCCACCGGCGGACCGGTAATGCGCTGCAAGCCGATCCAGTTCAGCGTCGGCATCCAGTTCTTCTACAAGAACCACGTTCTGCATCTGCCTCCTCCTCAGTCAGAAAGATCGGCATTCAGCAGGGCCGTTTCAATAGTTCAGCGGGTCCAGCGTGATACGAGGCCCTGCACCCCGCCCCATTTTCCGGGCACAAGTTCCAGCCCCAAAACACGGTCAGGATTGGTTGGCGGCGGCATTTCCACATGCTTCAGCAGCGAAAAACCAAACCGCGAGTAATAGGGCGCGTCCCCCACCAGCATGACCCGCGCCCAGCCTTTCTCGCGCCCGGCCTGCAACCCCTCGTGGATCAGGAAACCGCCAAGACCTTCGCCCTGATGGGTCGGGTGAACCGCCACTGGACCCAGCAACAATGCATCATGATCGCCGACATGGACCGGCCAGAACCGAATCGCACCGGCCAGAATACCCTGCCCGTCGCGGGCAACAAGCGACAGGCCCGCCACCGGTGGCACGTCATCGCGCAGACGATAGGAAGACAGAGCCTCGCGACCGGGGGCAAAGCACAGGTCATAAAGCGCCTCGACCTCCCACCAGTCATCCGGCTGTTCCGGCCTGATCTTGAATTGCTGCACGCTCGCCCTCTTTTCCTTGCTGGAATTCGCCCTAGCACTTCGATACGCCTTGGGCAAACGCTTGGAGACCTTGATGTTCTATCGCCCCGAAGACGGCCACGGCCTGCCGCACAACCCGTTCAACGCCATCATCACCCCCCGCCCGATCGGCTGGATTTCGACGCGCGATGCGGAAGGGGTCAACAATCTAGCGCCCTATTCCTTCTTCAACGGGGTTGCGTACACGCCGCCTCAGGTAATGTTTGCCACAACCGGCACCAAGCATGACCAGGACGGCGGCAAGGACAGTATTGCCAATATCGAGGCCACCGGCGTTTTCTGCGTGAACGTCGTGGCGCATGCCCATCAGGATGCCATGAATGCCAGTTCGGCAGGTCTGCCGAAGGAAATTGACGAATTCGCCCATGCCGGGCTGACACCGATCAAGTGTGAAACCATCCCCTGCGCCCGGATCAAGGGCGCGCCTGCGGCACTGGAATGCCGGTTAACGCAGATCGTAATCCTGCCCGGAGAGGCCAACCGGGTGGTGTTCGGAGAAGTCATCGGTGTTCATCTCGATGACGCGCATATCCGCGACGGGCGATTTGACGTCACCTCGTTCAAACCGCTGGCCCGTCTTGGTTATCGGGACTACTCGGTTGTTACCGAGCTGTTCGCGCTCGAACGCCCGGACGATTGAGACCGCACACAAAGGGAGGCGCTGCCCCCGCCGCGGCAAGCCACGCCTCCCCCGGGATATTTTCGGCCAGGTGAAGAAACGGATCCTTCATTCATCTGGCCCCAAATATCCCGGAGCGCGAGGCAGAGCCTCGCAAAAAATCAGTGGCTGCCCAATATGCCGGTACGGACCGAATAGTCGACCGCCAGTTCATAATCCGGGTCGTCGTCGCTATCGACCATCAGATGTCCGGCCTTGTTGAGCAGTTTGTGGCAATCCCGGCTCAGATGGCGCAACATGACCCGCTTGTCTGCCGCCTCGTATTTGGCCGCGATATTCTCGATGGCCTGCAAGGCGGACTGATCCACAACGCGGCTTGCGGCGAAATCAATAATCACGGTTTCGGGGTCGTTCGGCACGTCGAAGATTTCAAGGAAGCCTTCCGACGACCCAAAGAAAAGCGGCCCCTGAATTTCATAGACCTTGGCGCCTTTTTCAGTCTCGGAATCGCGGGTGACCGCATGGATGCGTTTGGCGTTGTTCCAGGCATAGGCCAGCGCCGAGACAATCACGCCGACGACAACGGCGACCGCAAGGTCCTCCATCACTGTCACGACGGTGACCAGTACGATCACAAACGCGTCTGTCAGAGGCACTTTGCGCATGATTTTGAACGAGTTCCACGCAAAGGTGCCGATCACGACCATGAACATCACACCCACCAGTGCCGCCAGCGGGATCTGTTCGATCAGGGGGGCGGCAAACAGGATGAACACCAGCAGGAACAGGGCGGCCGCGATCCCCGCGACACGTGTACGCCCTCCGGATTTCACGTTAATCATCGACTGGCCGATCATTGCACAGCCGCCCATGCCGCCGAAGAAACCGGTCACGACGTTGGCTGCGCCCTGCGCGATACATTCCTGCGATGCGCCACCGCGTTTGCCTGTTATCTCGCCCACGAGGTTCAGGGTCAGAAGGGATTCGATCAATCCGATCGCGGCCAGAATGACTGCATAGGGCAGAATGATCTCGAAGGTTTCCCAGCTCAACGGCACCATCGGGATGTGGAAGGCGGGCAAGCCGCCTTCGATCGAGGCCAGATCGCCGACGCGCGGCACGTCCAGCCCAAAGCCGATCACCAGTGCGGCGACAACCACGATGCCAGCCAGCGGGGCCGGCACAATACGCGTGATACGTGGCATCACCCAGATGACCGCCATGGTCAGAGCAACAAGACCCAGCATGGTATAAAGTTGCATGCCCGACAGCCATTCACCGCCGCCCATGCCATGGCCGGTGTTTTCCATGGTTCCCGGCACCTTGAACTGCCCCATCTGGGCCAGAAAAATCACAATCGCCAGTCCGTTCACGAAGCCAAGCATCACCGGATGCGGCACCAGTCGGATAAACCGCCCCCAATGCATCGCCCCCGCAATGACTTGCAGGATACCCATCAGAACAACCGTGGCGAACAGATACTCAACCCCGTGCTCCGCCACCAGCGCGACCATGACCACAGCCAGAGCGCCGGTTGCACCCGAGATCATGCCGGGACGACCGCCGATCAGAGCGGTGATCAGACCGACAAGGAACGCGGCATACAACCCGACCAGGGGGTGTACGCCAGCAACGAAAGCAAAAGCCACGGCCTCGGGCACCAGTGCCAGGGCGACGGTCAGCCCCGAAAGCAGCTCGATCCGGATACGCGACAGGGTGAAGCCTTCGTCCGGCATCCAGCGCAGATCGGGTATGGCAAGGCGATTGGCAAAACTTGCCAGCAAGGCTCGGGGCATTGGACGGTCCTGTCGGTTTTGATGGTTCGCGCGAAGCGCGCCTTGTACCCGCCATTTCCCCCGCGAGGTACAGCATCTGGCGGGAACCTGCCATGCGCTGAGCACATAGCGAGATCACGGTCCACAGGGTCAGGCGCACAATCGGTTGAAACCACTTGTCAAATGGCCGCTGGCGGCTCAGAAATTTCAGGAAAGAAATTTTGGATCGGAGAAGCGACGTGACCCAGACAAAGATTGCCGTCATTGGCGGTTCGGGCATTTATGACATTGACGGGCTGGAAAATGCACAATGGGTCAGTGTCGAAACGCCATGGGGGGCACCGTCGGACCAGATTCTGACCGGATCGCTTGAGGGGATCGAGATGGCGTTCCTGCCCCGGCACGGACGGGGGCATGTGCATTCGCCGACCGAGGTGCCCTATCGCGCCAATATCGACGCGCTCAAGCGGCTGGGCGTGACGGATGTGATCTCGGTGTCGGCCTGCGGTTCGTTTCGCGAACACATGGCGCCGGGGGATTTTGTTATTGTAGATCAGTTCATTGACCGAACTTTTGCGCGCGAGAAGAGCTTTTTCGGAACCGGCTGCGTGGCCCATGTCAGCGTTGCCCATCCCACCTGCCCGCGTCTGGGCGATGCGTGCGAGACCGCAGGCAAATCGGCAGGCATCACCGTGCATCGCGGCGGCACCTATCTGGCGATGGAGGGGCCGCAGTTCTCCTCGCTGGCGGAATCGAAGATGTATCGCGAGCATTGGGGCTGTGATGTCATTGGCATGACCAACATGCCCGAGGCCAAACTGGCCCGCGAGGCCGAGCTTTGTTACGCATCCGTTGCCATGGTCACCGACTATGACAGCTGGCATCCGGATCACGGCGAGGTGGATGTGACCACGATCATTGCCACCCTGACCGGCAATGCGGAAAAGGGCCGCGCGCTGGTCAAAGGGTTGCCGGCCTTGCTGGGGGCCGAGCGTGCGCCCTGCCCGCATGGCTGCGACCGGGCGCTGGAGTTTGCGATTCTGACCGCACCGGAAAAGCGCGACCCGGCCTTGCTGGCCAAACTGGATGCGGTCGCCGGGCGGATCCTCTGACGTCAGTTTTTTGTCAGGCTTTGTTCGACCATGTCCCAAAGGCCGCGCGACCAGAGATCGTTATGCGTACCGTCGGGGATCACATGAAGCTGCGCCGTATCCCCGGCCAGAGCCGCCAATGCCTCGGCGTGATGCAGCGGGATGGTTTCGTCCGTAGTGCCGTGGAAGATCAGTGTCGGCACGGCAACATCGTCGATGATGTCCCGCGTCGCGAACTGATCTTTCATCAGGGTTGAGACCGGCAACCAGGGATACCGCTCTGCCGCGACGTCGACCGTTGCGGTAAACGGCGCCTCAAGCACGAGCAGTCTGGCATCCGGGCGCTGTTCGGCAACCGCGGCCGCGACCCCGGTTCCAAGGCTTTGGCCGTGCAGGACAACGGTCTCGCCAGCGCTGCTCAGCCTGTCGAACAGGTGCACCCCGTCGGAAATCAGCGCCTGTTCGGATGGCTCGCCCCCGCTTCCGGGAAACCCGCGATAGCTGGGCGCAAGCAGCCCGTATCCGCTGTTCAGGATTTCGCGAAACCGTTCGGACCGGTCACCAAGGTTCCCGGACTGGCCATGAAAGAACAGAACGGTCGGCGCGCCGTCGATGGCCGGAGGCGCGCTCCAGGCCGTCAATACCGTGCCATCGGACATCGGCAGCGAGATCACATCGACATCCGCCAGCCCGATGGCAGCAGGTTCGGGCAGTTCGCCCTCGGGCTTGAACAGCAAGGACTTCTGGTTGAGGTACATGTAGCTGACCACGCCGATGTACAGAACGGCCCCGGCCAGAACGAGCCCGGTCAACGCGCGCCGGATCCGGGTGATACCCGGTACAGCAGCTTTTGCATCCGGTTTTGCGTGTTGGGTCTGTACCATTGGTCCCTCCGACACTCAGGCTTGCATTACAGGTCTGACGCTTTGAGCCGTATTTCAAGGCTCGGGTACAGTGCTTTATTGAATCTTAATCTGTTGCCACGAAGCCAGCCAGCGCAGGTTTCGCACTTTACATGGTTGAAACGCGCGGCGACCTCTCCATGTTGACGAAGATTATCGTGTGGCGGCAAATATTTAGCCGGCCACCGCCAAATGTGAGGACCGATGACACGTCTCAAGGCGCTGGATGCCGCCCGCTACTTGGCCTTTTGCGGCATGGTGCTGGTCAATTTCCGAATTGCAGCCGGCGTGGAACCGGGCCGTGACTGGGCCTCGGCTCTGGTCGATGCGCTTGAGGGGCGCGCGGCTGCGCTGTTTGTGGTGCTGGCTGGGGTTGGCATCGGGTTGTCGCAAATTTCTGCCAGTCTGCTGTTGCGCCGCGCCGCATTTCTGTTCGGGCTAGGCCTGATCAACATGACCGTGTTCGACGCGGATATCCTGCATTTCTACGCGCTGTATTTTGTTGTCGGCGTGGCGTTCCTGACCGCCACGACGCGCGGCTTGTGGCTGGGTGCGTTGGGGATTGTCGCACTGTCTGTGCTGGCGATGCTCGGTTTCGACTATGACCGTGGCTGGGACTGGGCCACCCTGACCTACACCGACCTGTGGACCTTGCCCGGGTTCCTGCGCAACGCGCTGTTTAATGGCTGGCATCCGGTCCTGCCGTGGGCCGCGTTTTTGCTGATCGGGATGGCGATCGGGAGGACACAGTTGCAAACCCTGTGCATTCAACATCGCCTGATCATCTGGGGTTTCGCCGCCGCCGTTCTGGCGCTGTTTCCGCAAATGCTGATCCACGAACCCGAACTGATGGCCTGGCTAGGCACCGAATCCATCCCGCCCGGTCCGTTCTATGTCATGGCGGGCGCGGGGACGGCATGTCTGATTATCGGGCTGTCACTCAAACTATGGCCCGTGATCGAGCGGGCAAAACTGGCCCCTGCCCTGGTGGCGCCGGGCAAGCAGAGTCTGACCCTGTACATGGCACATATCCTGATCGGGATGGGCATTCTTGATGAGGTCGGATTGCTGGACGGTTCCCTGACCGCGCCGCAGATCGTCGGATACGCACTGCTGTTCTGCGCCGCATCGTCGCTTTTTGCCCTGATGTGGTTCCGCCGCTTCAAGCGGGGCCCGCTTGAGGCGCTGATGCGATGGGCAACCGAACCACGTAAGGCTTGACGGCAACCGCGCGGCAAGTCTTTCTGTGAGACGAAATTACAGGATGCCTCATGTCGACAGATCTATGGCTGGCCTTTGTCGCCGCTTCCACCGCCCTGCTGCTGATCCCCGGGCCGACGGTTTTGCTGATACTCAGTTACGCCTTGTCGAAAGGGCGCAGTGTCGCCGTCGCCTCGGCCACCGGCGTGGCGCTTGGCGATCTGCTGGCGATGACGGCATCCTTGCTGGGACTTGGGGCGCTGGTTCTTGCCTCGGCCGCCTTGTTTTCCGTTCTGAAATGGGTCGGGGCGGCCTATCTGGTCTGGCTGGGTATCAAACTGCTGCGCAGCGCCCCGTCAGGCGGGCTGAACACCGTCCGCACCGAACGCGAAGTGACGGCGCGCGGCGTTTTTGGCCATGCGGCGGCCGTGACGGCGCTGAACCCCAAGTCCATCGCCTTTTTCATCGCTTTTGTGCCGCAGTTCCTGCGCCCGGATGACCCGCTGGGCCCGCAGTTCACGATCCTGATTGCTACATTTGTCGGGTTGGCCTGGCTGAACGCGCTGGCCTATGCGCTGCTGGCCGACCGACTGCGCCTGATGATCGGACGTGCCAATGTCATCACCGCCATGACCCGGTTCGGCGGATTGGCGTTGATCGGAATGGGATTTGCAACCGCCATTCTGCGCCGCCCTGCCTGACGCTACCCCTCGGCGTGTTCCTTCATGAACCCACGAATGAAGCGTCGGATTTCGCGCGCGGCCGAGGTGTCCAGCTCTTTGCATAACTCAACAAAAGCGTCACGCTCATCCCTGTCCAGCCGCAGGACCAACTGACTGTTTTTCCTGGTAGAACTCTTACCGATTTTCTGTGCCACGCGCCCGGACCTCGTCAAATTCTTGGTTCCCTTAGCTGTGCATTGTATATACATTGCATAGAAAGTGTAGATATCGCATGCATAGCAGTAAAACAGCACGTGTATCAATGAACCTTAAAGTCGCTCAGGCCTCTCTTCTGAAAGATCAGCGCAACTGGCGCAAGCCGCATCTGTCGTGGCTGCCTGTGGGCTTTTACCGCTACTACGGCCTTCCCAAAGCGCTGCCAAAGCGCCGCAGGTGAGCCCGAAAAGCTAAACTTTGCTTGCGTGAAAGGCACGGATAGGCCAAACACCCCGCGTAGCACGAGGCAAGGGGTCGCGCATGCCCAAACACACTACGGTCAAGGATTATATCCGCACCATCGTTGATTTTCCGCATGAAGGGATCATGTTCCGGGACGTCACCACGCTGTTTGCAGACCCGCGCGGGTTTCGCATGGCCATCGACCAGATGCTGCACCCTTATGCGGGCGAGCAGATCGACAAGGTCGTGGGACTTGAGGCGCGCGGATTCATCCTGGGCGGAGCGATAGCACATCAGCTGAGCGTCGGATTTGTCCCGATCCGCAAGAAAGGCAAGCTGCCCGGTACCACGATCAGCCAGGACTACAAACTGGAATACGGCGAAGCGATCGTCGAAATCCATGACGACGCCATTCAGCCCGGTGAAAAAATCCTTGTCGTCGATGACCTGCTGGCCACCGGCGGCACCGCCGCTGCCGGCATCAAGCTGATCGAACGGCTGGGCGGCGAGATCGTGTCATGCTCGTTCATCATCGACCTGCCCGATCTGGGCGGCCGCAAGGTGCTGGAAGGCATGGGCATGGATGTCCATGTCCTGTGCGAATTCGAGGGGCTGTGAGCCTCGCTTCAATCACAAAACCGTGAATGGAAATATGCGACCGCGCCGGCTTAGCGCGGTTCACGTTGTGTTCAACCCAAACTTATCAACATATTCAGTGATCTCTTTTTGAGAGCAGCGCGTAGCCCGGTAGATGCCAACAACGGCATACCATCAAGGGATTACAGAACATGTTTCGCAAACTCGCAATCGCCGGCGCAGCAAGCCTTTTCGTTGGAACAGCTGCTTACGCTGACGGTCATTCCAAGGACATCGTTGACACAGCGGTCGGCGCCGGAAGCTTTGAAACCCTCGTCGCAGCCGTTCAGGCCGCCGAGCTTGTCGACACGTTGAAAGGTGAAGGGCCGTTCACCGTCTTCGCCCCCACAGACGAGGCGTTTGCCGCCCTGCCCGAAGGCACGGTTGAGACTCTGCTAAAGCCCGAGAACAAGGACCAGCTTGTCGCCGTTCTGACCTACCACGTGGTGCCCGGCAAAGTGATGTCCGGTGACCTGTCCGACGACATGAAAGCCGCAACCGTTCAGGGTGGCGAGGTCACGATCGATCTGGACAATGGCGTTATGATCAACGATGCCAACGTAGTTCAGGCCGATATCGAGACGTCCAATGGCGTCATCCACGTTATCGACAAGGTGATCCTGCCTGGCTCATAAGTGCAGTGCGCGGCCCGTACACACGGGCCGCAGCTATGCCTTCAGGACAGCGCCCGGGTTCATGATCCCCCTAGGGTCAAGTGCCGCCTTGATCGCCCGCAATGCTGTCAGCTTGGCGGGATCTCCATAGCGTTCAAGATCACCCGTTTTCAGTCGACCCACCCCGTGTTCAGCGCTGACGGAGCCTTCGAATTCGTGAACTAGCTCATGCACCGCATGCTTGACCTCGGCCCGTTGGGCGTCGAAGTCGGATCTGTCCCGGCCCTTTGGCGGGAACACGTTATAGTGCAGGTTCCCGTCCCCGAGATGTCCAAAACAATTGATCCTGTACGGCCCAAGCCCGGCCACAAGCTCCGCGCCGCGCCGAATGAACTCGGGGATACGCGAAATCGGGATCGAGATATCGTGGCTGGAGACCGAGCCGATCATCCGGTTCGCCTCGGGGATGTCTTCGCGCACTGACCACAACTCGTGACGCTGTGTTTCGTTCTGGGCAATCACACCATCGCTGACCAAGCCGCGCTGACTTGCCTGTTCGAAAAGGTCCGCAAGCGTGTCTTTCGGAGACATCCCGCGTGACAGGCCCAGTTCGATCAGCACACACCATTCCGGCGGCACTGCAAAGGGTTGCCGGATGGTGGGCAGAACATACGACAGAAACTCCAGCCCCTGCCGATGGATCAGTTCGAACGTCGATACCGCTTCGCCGACCTGGTCCCGCGCAAGCGCCAGAAGATCGATGGCGGCCTGCGCAGACGTAACCTGAAACATGGCGGTTCCAATACTGGCCGGGCGCGGAAACAGCTTCAGTGCGGCCGCCGTGATGATCCCCAGTGTCCCTTCCGACCCGATCAACAGGTTTCGCAGATCATAGCCGGTGTTGTCCTTGCGCAACCGGCTCAGCCCGTTCCAGATGTCGCCATTCGGCAGCACCGCCTCAAGACCCAGGCACAGATCACGCGCATTGCCGTAGCGCAGCACGTTCACCCCGCCTGCATTTGTCGCGAGATTCCCGCCGATGCGACAAGACCCCTGCGCGGCAAGGGACAGAGGGAACAGGCGGTCGGCGCTTTCGGCAGCTGCCTGTACATCGGCCAGAATCGCCCCAGCCTCGGCCACCAGCACGTTCTCGGACGGATAGACCGCCCGGATGGCCGTCATCCGCTCAAGCGATACTAGCAGCGGCGGCGGCCCGTCCGGCATCACTTGCCCGCCGACCAGTCCCGTTCCGCCGCCATAAGGGACAACCGACACCCGTGAGTCGGATGCGATGCGGATCAGGCCCGCCACCTCGTGAACCGTGCGCGGCGCGGCCAGCAGGCCGACATGCCCGGCAATCCGGCGGCGCGGTTCTTCCAGATATCGCGCCGCGACAGGGCGCAGGATCGCGTCACCCAGTTCAGCCTCGATCCTTCGGGCAAGGGATTCATCGGCGGGATTAAAAGTCATGCCCTTTCCTTGCCCAACTCACGCGGCTGCAACAAGTCTTATTCCAGATCAATCAGGTATTGCGGCTCCAGCACCACGACAGTTGGCCGGTCGGGGAGCGTCTTGAGCGACACCGTGATCTCGGAGACCCTGTTACGCTCCACCGGGAATGTATCCCGGATGTCGACCAGGAACCGATCCAGCGAAAACCCCGAGAACCAGTGCATCGGTATGATGACCGAGCTTTTGAGGCGCTTGAGGACAGTGATCATCTCGGGCAGGGGCATGGTCGTGCCTCCATCCACGGCCGCCATCACCACATCCAAACGTCCCAACGCGGCAAACTGCTCGTCCGAGGGGACATGGTGCAGATGCCCCAGATGGCCGATGCACAGGCCTTCGACCTCGAATACGAAAATAGAATTGCCCTTGGTCTCGACCCCACCCAGGGTCGAGCGGATATCGGTCGACACGTTGCGCACCACCAATTCACCAAGATCAAGATAGTGTTCGATCCCCTGCCCGAATTCGCCCCAACCCGGCAGGACATGGGGGATGGCAGGATCCGGATGCGCCGTCCAGTGCGTATTGTGGGCGTGGTTCATCGTCACCACGTCGGGGATCAGATCGGCGCTGCCGATGAAACCGGTGAAATCGGTGACCGAATTCAAGCCGCCCCGCGTCTGGATCAGAAAGGATGCGTGGGCAATGTAACTGATGCGCACCGAAAACTCGGGTACCGGGTCGGTCCACGCTGCCTTGTGCAGATACTCAATGCCCGGTGCCGCGTCTGCAATGGCAATACAATGGCTCGGCCGCCGCTCCTGCGCCGACACCGCTCCCGAGATTACCATCAATGCCAGAACCACCCAGCGCATGAGGAGAGTGTAGCGCAGAACGCCACCAAGTCATGCCCCTTGTTCATCTGGCCGAAAATATCCCCGGGGGAGACGCGGCTTGCCGCGGCCGGGGGCAGAGCCCCCGATGGCCCCTTTGGGGCCACCTACCCGGCGTCGGTCTTGCCGCGCCGGTCCGAACGCAGGCTGGCATAAAGAACATGCGTCCGCCAGCGCCCGTTGATCTGTAGATACGACTGCGCCACGCCTTCGTATTTGAACCCCGAGCTTTCCAGCAACCCGCGCGAGGCATTGTTTTCCGGCAGACAGGCAGCCTCGATCCGGCTCAGGTCAAGGCGGGTAAAGGCGTGGTGCACAACCGCGCCGATGGCCTCGCGCATATACCCCTGCCGGGCAAACGCCTGACCCGTCCAATAGCCAAGCGTTCCGGCCTGCGCCGGGCCACGTCGGATGTTATCCAGCGTGATCGCCCCCAGCAGCACGTTGTCGCTGCGGCGAAACAGGAACAACGGGATCGCCGTACTGCTGCCGACCGAGCGCTGCGCCCAGTAGACCCGGTTGGTGAAGGATTTGCGGCTCAGGTGATCCTGGGCCCAGATCGGCTCCCACGGGGTCAGATAATCTCGCGACGCCCGCCGCAACGCGGCCCAGTCATTGAAATCGGAATGCACAGGCGGACGCAGGCTCAGCCGCTCGGTTTCGAGTTTCAGCTTGCGTCTGCCCAACAGCATCACGCCGCACGCCTCTCCTGCAATTGCGCCAGCGTAGACGCGCCCGAGACCGGACCATAGAGCGCCAGCGCTGCCGGGGCCTGTACGGCCATCTGTTCGGCGAAGACGCGGACGTCCTCGGTGCTGACGGCGTCGATCTTGGCGACGGTATCCTTAAGCGAGGGCACCCTGCCCCAGATCTGCACCAACCGCGCCAGACGTTCGGCGCGGTTCGAGGGGCTTTCCAGCCCCATCAGCATCCCCGCCTTCATCTGCGCGCGGGCACGGGCGACCTCTTCAGGGCTCATGTCCTCGGCGGCGCGTTTCATCTCGTCGATGGTGATGCTGGCCAGTTCCGCGACCTGTTCGGCCGAGGTTCCGGCATAGATCGTGGTCGTCCCGGTATCGGCATAGGCCCCGGTCTGCGCAAAGATCGTATAGCAGAGGCCGCGCGTTTCCCGTACTTCCTGAAACAGGCGCGAGGACATACCGCCGCCCAAAGCAGTCGAATATATCTGCGCGGTATAGATCGCATCATCGCGATAGCCGGGGCTTTCCAGTGCCAGAGCGAAATGAGCCTGTTCCAGCGCTTTTTCCTGCCGCGCCTCACCGCCGGTGAACCGCGCAGGCTCGGCGATCAGGCCGGTTCGGGGTGTCAGATGGCCAAACATCTCCTCGGCCAGTTTCATCAGCGCATCGTGATCCACAGCGCCGGTGGCGGACAGGATCATCTGATCCGGGCCGTAATGCTCTGCCACGAAACCCGACAGATCCTCGCGCGAGAAGGCACTGACCCTCTCGGTGGGCCCAAGGATGGTCCGGCCCAGAGGCTGATCGTGATAGCTCTGCTCCTGCAACCAGTCAAAGATCACGTCGTCGGGCGTGTCATAGGCCTGACCGATCTCCTGCAGGATGACGCCGCGCTCGACTTCGATCTCGCGCGGGTCGAAAACCGGATTCAGGACAATGTCGCCGATGACATCCATGGCCAGCGCCACGTCGTCTTTCAGGACACGTGCGTAATAGGCCGTTACTTCGCGCGAGGTGTAGGCATTGATATAGCCGCCCACATCTTCGATCGCCTCGGCGATCTGCAGTGCGGAACGCCGCTTGGTTCCCTTGAACGCCATGTGTTCAAGGAAATGGGCGATGCCGTTCTGCTCGATCCGCTCGTGCCGCCCGCCGGCGGTTACCCAGATACCGATGGCCGCCGATTGCAGCCCCGGCATATGTTCACTGACGATACGAAACCCGTTCTTCAGTTGGTCCTGTCTGACAGTCACTCAGCAATATGCCTTCTGATATGATCCTCGAGGGCACCCAGATCGTTGGCAATGCGGGTCACCCGTTCCGGACGTTCATACAGATCAGACATGCGGGATGGAAGAGGCGGATGCACGCCGCTCGCCTTCTCGACCGCAGCCGGGAATTTCGCCGGGTGCGCGGTGGCCAGTGTGATCATCGGCACGTCCGCCGTGCGGTGCGCTTCGGCGACCCTGACGCCGACGGCTGTATGCGGGCAAACCAGCTCGGCGCTGTGGGCGAGCGTGTTCTTGATCGTCGCAAGCGTTTCGTCTTCGGACACGCGACCGGAGTCGAAGCTTTCACGCAAGGCCTCCATCGCGCCCTGGCTGACGTTGAAGCCGCCCGTCTTTAGTTCGTCCATCAATTGGGCCACTGCGGCGCCGTCTTCGCCATAGGCATAATACAGCGCGCGTTCGAAGTTCGAGCTGACCTGAATATCCATCGACGGGCTGATCGAGGGGATCGTGTCGCCTTTGAAGTATCCCTCACCCGACAGGCAGCGGTGCAGAATGTCGTTCTGGTTCGTGGCCACGACCAGACGGTCGATTGGAAGCCCCATGCGTTTGGCCAGATAGCCCGCGAAGATGTCACCGAAATTGCCGGTGGGGACGGTAAAGCTGACCTTGCGGTGCGGGGCTCCGAGGCTGACAGCCGCCGAAAAGTAATAGACGATCTGCGCCAGAACACGGGCAAAGTTGATCGAGTTCACGCCCGCCAGTTTCACACCATCGCGGAAGTCGAAATCGTTGAACATATCCTTCAGCGCGGCCTGGCAATCGTCGAAATCCCCATCCACGGCAAGCGCATGCACGTTGCCATCGGCGGGTGTGGTCATCTGACGGCGCTGCACCTCGGACACGCGGCCATGCGGATACAAGATGAATACGTCCACGGCATCCAGACCTCGGAACGCCTCGATGGCCGCCGATCCGGTGTCGCCGCTGGTCGCGCCGACGATGGTCACCCGATCGCCCCGCCGTTTCAGAGCGACCTGGAACAGCTGACCGATCAACTGCATCGCGAAATCCTTGAATGCCAGCGTCGGGCCGTGGAACAATTCCAGCAGGAAATGGTTTTCGTTTAGCTGCTTCAATGGTGCCCGGGCATCATGGCCGAAACCTTCGTAAGCACGGGCGATGATTTCCTTGAACTCATCTTCGGCAAACGAGCCGCTGACATAGGGCCACATCACGCGGAACGCGATTTCTTCATAGGACAGACCGGCCAGAGCGGCGATCTCGTCCTGTGACATTACCGGAATTTCGGCAGGCAGGTACAGGCCGCCATCGCGGGCCAGTCCGGTCAGCATCGCCTCTTCAAAGGTCAGTTCGGGCGCCTGCCCACGGGTCGAGATGTATTTCATGTCGCGTCACTCTCAGTATTGGCACGGCTGCGCCACAGGAAGTACCCGGTCATCGCGGCCCAGACCAGAGCCAGACCAAACCAGGTGATTGCATATTGCAAATGATCGTTCGGGATACCCGCCGCATCCACTGGCAAAGGCGTTACATTCGGGTCGGTTTTCGTGCGGGCAATCAACAGCACCGGCTCCGCTCCCAGCGCTGCGGCCAGATTTGGCACATCCCGGGCAAACCAGATGTTGTCATCGATGTCCGGATCGGGCGTATAGCTGTCGATCTCATCGGGCCAGTGCAGATTGCCGGTGATCTCCATAGGCCCGGTCGAACGCTCCGCCTGCTTGGCAGTGGTCCGGACGAAACCCCGGTCCACCAGAATTGTCCGATCCGCGGTACTGAAGGACTGGATGATGCGATACCCGGCCCCAACCTGCTTGACCGAAACCAGAACATGGATTTCGCCCGGTTCCATTTCGCCAGAGACAGTGACCGGCAGGTACTTGTCGGCATCCTCCGAAACCTGCGGAGGCAAAGCAACGGGCTCGGCTGAGATCCGGCTTTCGATCTCGGCCAGGATCCCCTGTTTCCACGCAAGTCTCTGCACCTGCCAGACGCCCAGCGACACCAGCACGCCCAGACCGGCAAGGCCGAAGATCAGCAGAAACAGAAAGCGGCGCATGGCTTGGGCAAACCTCATTGCAGGAACCGGCGTCTTGTTAAGGGCCGTGCGACCCGAATTGCAACCACGCAATTGTATGGGGCGCAATCTTGCGCCCCGGATAGAGAAAAAGCCGCCCCAAAGGGCGGCTTTTGCAATTGGATCACCAAAGCGGAGTTACATCAGCGGGGCCTGACCCCAGATGTAGACGGCAAAGAACAGGAACAGCCAGACAACGTCCACGAAGTGCCAATACCAGGCGGCCGCTTCGAAACCGACGTGTTTCTCGGGCGTGAAATCGCCTTTCAGTGCGCGGATCAGACAGACCGTCAGGAAGATGGTGCCGATGATCACGTGTGCGCCATGGAACCCGGTTGCCATGAAGAAGTTCGAATAGAACTGATCGCCGCCGAATTCCCAACCACCGTGGGCCAGCAGTTCGTAATATTCGAAACCCTGCAGGAAGGTAAACGCAATACCCAGCGCGATACCGATTGCCAGACCCTGCACCAGTGCCTTTCGGTCATTGCCGTGCACAAGCGCGTGGTGCGCCCAGGTGATCGCGCAGCCCGACAACAGCAGAACCAGCGTGTTGATCAGCGGCAGGTGGAACGGGTCAACCGCGTGGATGTCCGGCTGGATGTATTCGGTGCCGGCATAGTCGTACATCGGGTACATCCGATGTTTGAAGAACGACCAGAACCAGGCAAAGAAGAACATCACCTCGGACATCACGAACAGGATGAAGCCATAGCGCAGACCGATACGGACAACTGGCGTGTGGTCGCCCTGACGGCTTTCAACCACCACTTCGGACCACCAGGCGAACATGGTGTAGAGAACGGCCACCAGACCGGCCCAGAATATCCACGGAGTGATTCCGTGCATCCACAGGACGGCTCCAAACAGCATCACAAAACCACCGACGGCGCCAACAAGCGGCCAGATCGAGGGGTTCAGAATGTGGTAGTCATGGTCTTTAGCGTGTGCCATCAGTGTCCCTCACCTTAAGGCGTTAGTTCGTATTTGTGTCTGCCTGCACGTCAAGGGCGGCATAGCCCTCGGGCAGGTCGATTTCGTAGAATGTATACGACAGAGTGATCGTATGAACATACTGTGCTTCGGGGTCTTCGACGATTTCGGGGTCGACAAAGAAGGTTACGGGCATCTCGACCCGCTCACCCGGCTGCAATACCTGCTCGTCAAAGCAGAAGCAGGCGATCTTCTGGAAATACCCGCCTGCCGAATACGGCGTCACGTTATAGGACGCCTGCCCGGCAATGGGTTTGTCGGTCGGATTGTAGGCCTCGTAAAAGGCCAGCCCGGTTTCCCCGATGCGGACCTTCATCTCGCGTTCGACGGGCTTGAACTCCCACGGCATGCCCTTGGCCTTGGAGCCGTCGAAACGGATCGTGACCATGCGGTCGAGAATGTCATCAGGGGCTTGCTGGGCGACGCCGGTGGTGCCGCCAAATCCTGTAACCCTGCAGAACCAGTTGTAAAACGGCACCGCAGCCCAGGCCAAACCGCCCATCAGGACGACCACACCGACCAGTTGCACAACCGTTTTTTGAGGACCCGACATCGCCATCAGTTCTGCACCTCGACAGCGGGACCCGTGAAGGAACTGCTGGAAACCTTGGCGATGGTCAGGCCGAAGATGATCACGATGAATGCGGCGAGGGTCAGCCCCACGCCCAGATTGCGGCTGAAACGGCGGTGGTGCAGTTCGTGGCTCTTGCGCAGGCTCATGACCAGCCTCCCAGCCCATAGGGCTTCAGCAGCGCTTCCACGAGAACGGCGCCGAAATGCAGGAACAGATACAACAGCGACAGTTTGAAAAAGCCACGCTCGACCTTGAAATTGTCCGCCTCGGCATCGTCTTCGGTGCGGCGGGAAATCCGCCATGCGCCGCGCAGGAACAGCGCATTCAGAACAAGGGCGACGGTCAGATAGACCGGGCCGCCAATGCCCGAGAAGGCCGTGCCAACCGCTAGAATGGCCAGCAGCGCAGTATAGATCAGGATATGCACACGGGTCGCGCGTCGCCCATGAGTGACCGTCAGCATCGGAACACCGGCATCGTCGTAATCCGTGCGCATGAACAAGGCCAGCGCCCAGAAATGCGGCGGCGTCCACATGAAGGTCAGAGCGAACATCAGCCACGGCTCAAGCGTCATGGAGCCTGTGGCGGCAACCCAGCCGATCACCGGCGGGAACGCTCCGGCCGCGCCGCCGATCACGATGTTCTGCGGCGTCAGGCGCTTCAGCCACATCGTGTAGATCACGACATAGAAAAAGATGGTAAAGGCCAGAAACGCACCGGCAAAGATGTTCGTAGCCAGCGCCAGCATGATGACCGACATGCCAGACAACGCAAGGCCTAGCGCCATCGCCTCGCCCGGTTCAACCTTGCCGGACGGGATGGGACGACCCTTGGTGCGTTTCATCACCTTGTCGATATCCGCATCCCACCACATGTTCAGCGCGCCGGACGCACCGCCACCGATGGCAATGAACAGAATGGCGCAAAAACCGACCACGGGATTCACGGAAACCGGAGCCGCCAGCAGACCGACCAGCGCGGTGAACACGACCAGAGACATCACACGCGGCTTCAGCAGGGCGAAATAATCGCCAAAGCTGGCCTCGTCCGCGTATCCCTTCGCGGTCACGGTGCTGGCATTGAAGCTTGCGTCGCTCATTTCCGGTCCTTTGTGGGCGAAAGCTGCGCGATTACCGCGCAGCCTGCATGTTGTTTCAGGCGGGGCCAGCCCGCCCTGTCGCGTTTACTTGGCAGCAATCTGATAGGATTGCGGCAGGCCTGCGTATTCGTCGATCGCACTCTGCAGCCATTCATCATAGGCTTCCTGGCTGACGACCTTGACGGTGATCGGCATATAGGCGTGGTCTTTGCCGCACAGTTCCGAACACTGGCCGAAATAGATGCCTTCCTTGTTGGCCTCGAACCACAGCTCGGCCAGACGACCGGGTACACCGTCCTGCTTCACGCCGAAGGACGGGATCGTCCACGAGTGGATCACATCGGATGCGGTCACCTGCATGACGACGACCTTGTTCACCGGAACGACAACCGCAGTGTCGGTGGCCAACAGCCATTCATCGTCGCTGTATCCGGAATCGGCCAGCTTGGCGCGCATCGCGTCGTCCAAAACAAACGGCGTCACGTCAGCGTCAGCTGGGCGGGCACCTTCGTCCAGGGTGGCCGGGTGGCCCAGCAGGTAGCTGTCGAACGCAAAGTCGTGATCGACGTATTCATAGGTCCAGTACCACTGGTTGCCGACAACCTTGATCACCACGTCGCCTTCGGGAATTTCCTGCTGCTTGAACAGAACCGGCAACGAGAAGGCGCCAATGAAGACCAGAATCAGGATCGGGCCAAGCGTCCAGGCGATCTCGACCGGGGTGTAGTGAGAGAAACCGGCTGGCTTCGGGTTAACACGCTGATTGTAGCGCACGATGCAATAAAGCATCAGGCCGCCAACCAGCAAGCAAACGGCGGTGATGATGACCAGAATCATCCCATCCAGATCCCGAATCCCTTCGGCCAAGCTGGTGGCGGGGGGCTGGAAACCCATGCCACCATCGACCGGCTTGCCGATAATCTCAAGCTCCTGAGCCATGGCGGGAAGGCTGGAGAGGGCTGTCATAAACCCCGAAAGCATCAAAGCATTCTTCATTTTCTGTCCTGATCGTTTGATCTTTGCGTCCCTGGCGAAAAGGTGTGAATCGGCCACACCTCTCCCGTTGTCTTTGGCCGCGTTAAAAACCATATTCCTGCGGGTAGATAAAGCAAAATGCTTGCGTCAAACAGACGCTATTTTTGATCTGGATCAAACCGGAAAGGTCCCAAGCCATGTCAAACGACCCGTTTCGCCCCTTTGAAACCGCAATTCCGCATGATGAAGCGCTTGCGGTGCTGCAATCGGCAACGGCGGGCGCCGAGGATGGCGAGCTGTTCGTGGAACGCCGCAAATCCGAATCTCTGGTCTTTGATGACGGCCGACTACGGACAGCGTCCTACGATGCGTCTGAAGGGTTCGGACTGCGGGCCGTGCAGGGTGAAGTTGCCGGATATGCGCATTCAACGGACGTATCGATCCCCGCACTAAAACGAGCAGCCGAGACCGCGCGGCTGGCGGTCGGGGATGGCGGCGGCACGCTGGCCGAGGCACCGCGGGCGACCAACAAGCGGCTTTATACAGATGAGGATCCGATCGAAACCGCCAGCTTTCCGGTCAAAATCGAGACGCTGCGCGAGATTGATGCGTTTTCCCGCGATCTCGATCACCGAGTGGTTCAGGTCAGCGCAACCATCGCAGCCGCAGTGCAGGAGGTTGAGATTCTGCGCCCTGATGGCGTTCTGGTGCGCGACGTGCGCCCGATGACCCGTCTGAACATCTCGGTCATCGTGGAGCAGAACGGACGCCGCGAAAACGGTTCGGCAGGCGGCGGCGGCCGTGTCGGTCTGGATGGGCTTATTGATCCGGCGGACTGGCAGGACAAGGCGCGCGAGGCATTGCGGATCGCTCTGGTCAACCTGGACGCAGTCCCTGCCCCGGCCGGTGTGATGGAAGTGGCCCTTGGCCCCGGCTGGCCCGGTATCCTGCTGCACGAGGCGATTGGGCACGGGCTTGAAGGGGATTTCAATCGCAAGGGCAGTTCGGCCTTTGCCGGGCTGATGGGGCAACAGATCGCGTCCAAGGGTGTAACTGTCGTCGATGACGGCACCATCGCGGACCGGCGTGGCTCGATCACTGTGGACGACGAAGGTACGCCCAGTTCCCGCACGGTTCTGATCGAAGACGGAAAACTGACGGGATATATGCAGGACCGCCAGAACGCACGGCTGATGAATGTCGCGCCCACCGGCAACGGGCGGCGGCAAAGCTATGCGCACAAGCCAATGCCACGCATGACCAACACGATCATGCTGGGAGGCGATGCGGACCCTGCGGCCCTGGTTGCGGACATCAAGGACGGTATCTGGGCCGTGGGCTTCGGCGGTGGCCAGGTGGATATCACCAACGGCAAGTTTGTTTTCTCCTGCACCGAGGCGTATCGGGTCGAGAACGGCAAGATCGGTGCACCGGTCAAGGGCGCGACGCTGATCGGGGATGGTCCTTCGGCCTTGAAGCGCATTCGCGGGCTCGGCAATGACATGGAGCTGGACCCGGGCATGGGAACCTGCGGCAAGGACGGGCAATGGGTTCCTGTGGGGGTCGGCCAACCAACCGTTCTGATGGATGGCCTGACCGTGGGCGGATCGGCCGCCTAAGCGGGAACCAATTGGAGACTCAACGGCGCAGGGTTAACACTGCGCCTTATTTTTTGATTTCTGCATTGGAATGACCGCGAACTGCGCAAGGAAAGCTATCGCGGTTTTTCTTTTTACTTTCCAATGGTTATCCTGCAACCAAAGCACGCCACCTGCGCAAATAGCATCTAATTTTCAACGATTTACAGGCTGTTAACCCCGCATCCCGTAAACCAGTTCTGCAATCAGGCGGAGCAACGGATGACTGAAGAGCAGCTTTCTTCCTATCACCCCCCACTCCCACCAACCACGGAAGAGGACCGGTTTTCCTGGCTCCGTCTGTTGCGCTCACGCAAGGTTGGCCCGGCAACATTCCGGCGACTGTTGCGCGAACATGGCTCGGCGCAGAATGCGCTGGCCGCGTTGCCGGAAATGGCACGCGCCGCCGGGATCGAAGACTATGAAATATGCCCACCCGGCGTGATTGAGGCGGAGCTCAGGGCTGCAAAAGCCGCAAAAGCGCGGCTTCTGTGCCTTGGGGCCGCTGACTTCCCCGCTTCCCTGTCGACCCTGTCTGACGCACCCCCGATGCTGTGGGCCATCGGTGACATCAGCGTACTGGCAAAACCCGCAATTGCTTTGGTCGGCGCGCGCAACTGCTCGTCCCTCGGGGGGCGCATGGCCCGGAACCTGGCGAAAGAGCTTGGGGCGTGCGGTTATTCGGTCGTCTCAGGCATGGCGCGCGGCATCGACACATCCGCGCACATCGCGTCGCTGGACACCGGAACGGTGGCTGTTTTGGCAGGCGGGGTCGACGTTGTTTATCCGGCGGAAAATACCGATCTTGCCAACGATATTGCGCGCAAGGGCCTGCGATTGTCTGAACAACCGATGGGGGTGACGCCGCAGGCACGGCATTTCCCGCGGCGCAACCGCATCATCTCGGGCCTCGCGCAGGCGGTTGTGGTGGTCGAGGCGGCGGCAAAATCCGGCAGTCTGATCACGGCGCGGGACGCGCTGGATCAGGGCCGCGAGGTTCTGGCCGTACCCGGCCACCCGTTCGATGCCCGCGCCGCCGGGTGCAACCTGCTGATCCGCGATGGCGCGACGCTGGTCCGTTCCGCGCAAGACGTGATTGACGCGCTACCGCCGCAACAATCAGTGGCGGAGGCGCCGGAACTTCCGCTAAGCCATCAACCTTCGTCTGACGCCCCTGCAATGCCAGAGGCGTCAGTCTTGCAGGCCGAAATTCTGGCGCGCTTGGGTCCTTCGCCGGTGGCCGAAGACCAGTTGATCCGGGACATTGCCGCCTCGGTCGAGGCCATCGCCCCGGCCTTGCTGGATCTGGAACTGGACGGACGAATCCAGCGGCAGGCGGGCGGCCTGCTTTCGCGAGTAGCCTGATCACCGGCTTTTGCTTGGCCCCGTCTGTTTGAAGAAATTTGGCCCGGCCAGAGTCCTGAAATTGCGGGAAAAACAGGATGCGGCAAGGTACGCATTGACAATTCGATCTTGCCGCACACATTTTGCACCGCCATACAAAGCGCAAAGCCTGTCGAGCAAGGATTCATCTTAAATGCCTGTAGTTGTTGTAGAATCTCCGGCCAAAGCAAAAACGATCAACAAATATCTGGGCCCCGACTACACCGTTCTGGCCTCGTACGGCCATGTACGCGACTTGCCGCCGAAGGACGGATCGGTTGATCCAGAGCATGAATTCTCGATGAAATGGGAAGTCGGCAATGACAGCCGCAAGCACGTCAAGGCCATCGCCGACGCGCTTAAGGACGACAATGCGCTGATCCTGGCCACTGACCCCGATCGCGAGGGCGAAGCAATCAGCTGGCACCTGCAGGAAGCGCTGACCAAGCGGCGCTCGATCAAGAAAGACACACCGGTCAGCCGGGTTACATTCAACGCCATCACCAAAGAGGCTGTGACGCAGGCGATGCAGAACCCGCGTCAGGTGGACATGCCGCTGGTCGAGGCTTATCTGGCCCGCCGTGCGCTGGATTACCTGGTGGGGTTCAACCTGTCACCCGTTCTGTGGCGCAAGCTGCCCGGCGCGCGGTCGGCTGGCCGGGTGCAGTCGGTCTGTCTGCGGTTGATCGTCGAGCGCGAGATGGAGATCGAGGCGTTCAAGCCGGTCGAATACTGGTCGGTGCGGGCCTTGTTCGAAACGCCCCGCGGCCAGACCTACGAGGCCCGGCTGGTCACGCTGGCCGGTAAAAAGCTGGACAAGCACGATCTGACCAATTCGACACAAGCCGAATTGGCAGTTCAGGCCATTACCAGCCGCGCGCTGAGCGTTACATCAGTCGAGGCCAAGCCTGCCGCCCGCAACCCAAGCGCGCCGTTCATGACATCCACGCTGCAGCAGGAAGCCAGCCGCAAGTTCGGCATGGGAGCCCGCCACGCGATGCAGGTGGCGCAGCGGCTGTATGAGGCGGGTTACATTACATATATGCGGACTGACGGCATCGACATGGCGCCCGAAGCTGTGACTGCCACCCGCGACGCCATCGCCGACCGATATGGCGCGGACTACGTGCCAGACAGCCCGCGCATGTATAAGAACAAGGCCAAGAACGCTCAGGAAGCGCATGAATGTATCCGCCCGACGGATATGACCCGCGATGCCAAGGCTCTGAAGGTTACGGATGAGGATCAGCGCAAGCTTTATGATCTGATCTGGAAACGTACAATCGCCTGCCAGATGGCCGCCGCCCGGCTGGAGCGGACCACGGTCGAGATCGGCAGCGCCGACGGTCAGGTCGGTCTGCGCGCCACCGGGCAGGTGGTTTTGTTCGACGGGTTCATGCGCGTCTATGAAGAGGGCCGCGATGACGTCACGGATGACGACGAAAAGCGCCTGCCCCAGATCATGAAGGGGGACCCTGCCCCGTTTGCCAAGACCTCATTGCTGGATCAGCACACCAAGGCCACGAGCGATGACAAGGCCGCCATCCTGTCCGAGAACGAAGCCGTTCTGGCCCTGCAACATCACACCCAACCGCCCCCGCGTTACACCGAGGCCACTTTGGTCAAACGGATGGAGGAATTGGGGATCGGTCGCCCTTCGACCTATGCCTCGATCGTGACGACGATCCAGGACCGGGAATATGTGCGCAAGGACAAAAACCGGCTGATCCCTGAAGAAAAGGGCCGCATCGTCACCATCTTCCTGCTGAATTTCTTCCGTCAGTACGTGGGCTATGAGTTCACCGCCAATCTGGAAGAACAGCTGGACGACGTCAGCGCCGGGGATCGCGACTACAAGGATCTGTTGGGCAAGTTCTGGCGCGAGTTTTCGGCTGCAATCGGCGAGACCTCGGAACTGCGCATTTCGGAAGTGCTGGACAAGCTGGACGAAGCGCTGGCACCGCAGCTTTATCCGCCGCGCGAGGACGGGTCGGATCCGCGGATCTGCCCGAAATGCGGCGTGGGGCAATTGCACCTGAAGACGTCGCGCACCGGCGGGTTCGTCGGGTGCGGCAACTACCCGGAATGCACGTATACCCGCCCGATAGCCGGTGAAGGCGCGGAAGGCGACGAACGTCTTCTGGGCGAGGATGCGGGTGATGAGATCTGGCTGAAATCCGGCCGCTTTGGTCCTTATGTCCAGCGTGGCGAGCCGACGACGGAGAACAAGAAACCCCCCCGTGCGTCGCTGCCGCGTGGCTGGAGCAAGGATGACATGGATCTGGACAAGGCGCTGACCCTTCTCAGCCTGCCCCGCCAGATCGGCGAACACCCCGAAGGTGGAATGATCAGCGCGAATTTCGGTCGCTTCGGGCCTTACCTGATGCATCAACTGGCCGATGAAGCCAAACCGGTTTATGCCAACCTCAAAGACCCTAATGACGTGTTCGAGATCGGGATGAACCGGGCCGTGGAACTGCTGGCCGAAAAACGGGCCAACCCCGGTCGGGGCCGTAGTGCGGCGGCCAAACCGCTGAAGGAACTGGGCGAGCATCCCGATGGCGGCGCGATGCAGGTTCTGGACGGGCGCTACGGGCCGTATGTGAAATGGGAGAAAGTCAACGCGACCATTCCCAAGGACGTAAAACCCGAAGACGTGACGCAGGAAATGGCCGTTGAACTGGTCAACGAGCGTGCGGCCAGGAAGGGCACCAAGAAAAAAGCTGCGCCAAAGAAGAAGGCCACTGCCAAGAAGACAGCCAAGAAGGCGGGCTGAGACGGGGCTAGGTAGAAATACCATTGCCCTCTGGTTTCATTGACTTCCCCGTGACGTGGCGGCACAACCTGCCGCATCACCATGTCATTGGGGGAGTTTTCCATGAAGAAAATCTATGCCAATGCCACTGAAGCGCTCGATGGGGTGCTGTCGGATGGCATGCTGATTGCAGCGGGCGGTTTCGGCCTGTGCGGTATTCCCGAACTGCTGCTTGAGGCGATCCGGGAATCGGGCGCCAAGGATCTGACCTTTGCCAGCAACAACGCCGGGGTCGACGATTTCGGTATCGGCATCCTGCTGCAGACGAAGCAGGTCAAAAAGATGATCAGCTCGTATGTCGGTGAAAACGCCGAATTCATGCGGCAATATCTGAGCGGCGAGTTGGAGCTGGAATTCAACCCGCAAGGCACTCTGGCCGAACGTATGCGCGCAGGCGGCGCGGGCATCCCCGGCTTCTACACCAAGACTGGCGTGGGCACCGTGATTGCCGACGGCAAGGAACACAAGGACTTCAACGGCGAGACCTACATCATGGAGGAAGGCATTTTTGCCGATCTCGCCATCGTCAAGGCCTGGAAGGCCGATGACACCGGCAACCTGATTTTCCGCAAGACTGCACGCAACTTCAATGTACCTGCCGCGACCTGCGGCAAGATCTGCATCGCTGAAGTTGAAGAGATCGTGCCGCGCGGCTCGCTCGACCCGGATGGGATCCATCTGCCCGGCATCTACGTGCACCGCATCATTCAGGGTAGCCACGAAAAGCGCATCGAACAGCGCACCACCCGCAAGAAGGAGGACGCATAATGCCCTGGGACCGCAATCAGATGGCCGCACGCGCGGCGGAAGAGCTGGAAGACGGCATGTATGTGAACCTCGGCATCGGCATTCCGACGCTGGTGGCGAACTACGTGGGTGACAAGGACATCACTCTGCAATCCGAGAACGGCATGCTGGGCATGGGTCCATTCCCGTTCGAGGGTGAAGAAGACCCCGACCTGATCAACGCGGGCAAGCAGACGATCACCGAGCTGTCCCGCACGTCCTACTTCGACAGCGCCACGTCCTTTGCCATGATCCGGGGCGGCAAGATCGCTGCGGCGATACTGGGTGCTATGGAAGTGGACGAAAAGGGCGATCTGGCCAACTGGATGATCCCCGGCAAGCTGGTCAAGGGTATGGGCGGCGCGATGGATCTGGTCGCCGGCGTCGGTCGTGTGATCGTGGTCATGGATCACACCAACAAGCATGGCGATTCAAAAGTGCTGAAGGAATGCACCTTGCCGTTGACAGGTAAGGGCGTCGTTGATCGCATCATCACCAATCTGGGCGTGCTGGATGTGGTTGAAGGCGGCCTGAAGATTGTCGAACTGGCCGACGGTGTCAGTGAAGACGATATGCGGGCCTCGACCCAGGCCACGATCGTCGGCTGATTGACCTGATATTGAATGGCCCGCCAACACGCGGGCCATTTTCAGTTTAGCGTTTGAAAAACGCAGCCATCCGAGATCAGTTCCGGCGGGGTCGAGCACAACGCGCGCGCCACCTGAAACGCTGCAAGCACTTTTGGCACGTAATCGCGGGTTTCCGCATAAGGCGGCACACCACTGTGTTTGCGAACGGCCCCTTCGCCCGCATTATATCCGGCCAGCACCAAAATCGGGTCGTTTTTGAATTCCCCCATCAGCCAGTTCAGGTATTTCACACCGCCCGCGATATTCTGCGAGGGCTGAAAACTGTCCTCGACACCGAACCTTTCGGCCGTAGCGGGCATCAGTTGCATCAGCCCTTGCGCACCGGCTGAACTGACAGCATCCGCCCGGCCGGCCGATTCCACGGAAATCACCGCAAGGACAAGCGCCGGGGAAACCTTGGTTCCCACTGTCGAGCGCAGAATGTCGATCCCCTGCAGCTGTGCGATATTTTGAAGGGTCTGCAAACGTGGTGAAGCAACATTTGTGGATGAAAGCGCATTGATCGCCATATCCAGCCGCCCTGCCCCAGCCTCAGCCAGTTCCGGCGAGATCTTGTCCCAGAAGGCTGTGTAGGAACCGACGGGCTTTTCAGGGCTGTTCGACCCCGGCAGGTTCTCAGGCGGAAGCGCGGTGCGCTTGACCACTTCAGGCGTTTCAAGCTCGGCCCCGGTGCTGGGGGCAAAAGGCTGGGATGCATGTTCTTCAGCCGTGATCTGAACGGTGATGCGCGGACGAGTTCCGGGCTTTGGCGCCTTGATCCTTTTATAGACGCCTCTCGGCTCGATATCGGCGGCGATCACCGGAACCGTGCCCGATATCAGAAATGCCGACACGCCGGCGCATGTGATTGCGTACCGGAGATTCATTTTTTGCCTGCCTCTTGTTTTCTTTTGATGAATTTGAACCTCGAATCCGGCCTCAAGGCCAGAAAAACAAAGCGAATTGGGGCAATTTCGCCTCATTTGGCGCAATTTTGCATCTCTTGCGAAGGTCAGCACCGTCACTTTGAAAATTTTTTTTGTTACTTTTCAATGAGATGTAGAATTCGTCACCAAAAAGTTAAGAGGAGGCGCAAAAAAACTGTGTTTGGCCCAATTCCTGCCACGCGCAACGGTCAAACATATATCCATACCGAGACGGTCATGAGCGGACTGAGAGAGAAAGCTCTGAAAGACGCCTAGGTTAATTGACTTAGATCCTTTAGGAGGGACGTAACATGATCAAGTTCATCAGGAACTTCCGCAAAGACGAAGACGGCGCCGTAACAGTTGACTGGGTCGTTCTGACCGCAGCAGTCATCGGCCTGGGCACCGTGGCCTACCAGCAGATCGCCAACGGCGCACAGGGCATGGCAACCGACGTGAACGCCGCGCTGAGCAGCGCAACCATTAACACCGGCACCAGCGATGGTACCGTTTCAGGTGGTATCACCGGTTCGGGCACCAACTAAGCCAGACAATTCCCAGAACTGGAAACAGGCCGCGCCAACACTGGCGCGGCTTTTCTTTTGGAACCGTGAACTCAAGAACCGGCCAGGCAAGGCATCGGCGATTTGGCAACCGAGCGAAAATCAGGCGCGGTCACGGCCATGCGCACCTCAAAGAAATCGAAATACGTCATATTATTCAATGTTTTGCCCAATTCACGCCATTCCGGCAAAGCAAAACATAATGAGTGCATCAGCAAAGGTTGTACATGAACAGATTCTATTGGTCGGTTCTGCCCCGACCCTGCTTTACTGGAGTGACCCGCAATGATCAGGTTCACGAAAACCTTTATCACCTCTGAAGACGGTGCTGTCACCGTCGACTGGGTCGTTCTGACTGCCATAATCATTGCGCTTGCGACACTGATTTACTTCGGTATCCAGACAGCAACCATCAGCCTGAGCGGGAACACCAGCTCGGCGATGTCCAGCGCGACCATCAGTACCGGATCCAACAACGCGCCTGGCGGGATCGTTGTTTCAGGGACCGCGGGCGGCGGTAGCTGAGCTACTGTCTAAGGTTTCCAAGCATAGTTCAGCCAACTCTGGGCTCTTCAAGCTGGACGTTTGAAACGTAGCCCCCCCGGGCCTGCGCTTGACCTGAGTGTGTTGCCAACTCGCCCTACAATCGTGGAACAGTGATAGAAATGTCTTCTTTGTCCTACATTTCGACACAATTCCTGTTTAGGAAATAAGCTGTTTCAAAGTTTCCCACTGGCCGAAATGACTCTGGCCATCGAAAATATGAGGTGCGCGCATGCGAGCTGTGTTTGGTCTTGTTCTGATCGTCGGGGTGGCTCTGGCCGGCGGCGCGGTTTACATGGCGCGCAACTATATCACCGCCTATCAGGATGCTCTCGCACGCGAGCGTTTGGCGGCCCAGGAAGCTTTGGCAAACGCGAACGTCAATGTAGTTCCGACCGTCAGCGTCATCGTGTCCAACCGTTCACTAAAGTATGGCGAACGCGTGAAGGAAGAAGATGTGCGTATCGTCGATTGGCCGGAAAACGCGATCCCCGAGGGCACATTCACGGAAATGACCGTCCTGTTCCCCGAGACCGGAGACAATGAGCGTTATGTCATGAGGGCCATGGAAAAAGACGAAGCGATCATGGAGGTCAAGATTACCCGGCCGGGCGAAGCCGCGGGTCTGACCTCGCGCCTGGAAAAAGGCAAGCGGGCCTTTGCCATCAGCGTTGATGTTGCGTCCGGCGTATCCGGATTTCTGCGCCCAGGAGACGACGTCGACATTATCTGGACCGGCTCGTTGCGGGGCACGGTCGAGGGTGCCAGCGGTGAACTCACACGTTTGATCCTTCCTAGTATCAGACTGGTTGCTATTGATCAGTCCGCAGGCTCGGACGTCACGGGCACAACGATTGCACGTACGGTCACGGTGGCCGTTACACCGGAACAGGCCATCTCGCTGGCCCAGGCTCAGAGTACCGGTCGCCTGTCCCTTGCCTTGGTTGGGGTCGAGGACGAGGCCATCACCGCGGCAATCGAAGTCGACCAGCGAAAACTGTTGGGTATTAAAGAGGCGGCGCCCGCTCCGAAAAAAGCCCAGGAAAGAGTGTGTACGATCCGGACTCGCCGCGGCGGAGAGATCGTCGAAACCCCAATTCCCTGCACAAACTGACGTTAAATCAGAGCGTTACGGACTTGAGTCGCGCAATCTGCGCGGCTCTTTCTATTTTGATTGTTGCCCATTCCCCACATAAGGAACAATCCAGAAACCATTGATTATTGCAATAAATTCTGAATTCGCGCAGTGTTTCGTATTAGAGGGCGATAGACCCAAAAACGAGGCGTGATCGGAGAGGCAGGTCACATGACAATACGTTCCTGGATCAGCGCAACCCTGCTGGGGTTGGCGCTTGTTGTGAGCCCGGTAGGCGATGCCGCCTGGGCACAAAATATTCGCGTGGTTAAAAAAGGCACAGCGGAAACGCTGGATGTCCCTATGAATCGCGCAATTGTTGTTGAGAGTGAAGAGCCGTTCGCAGAACTGAGCATCGCCAACGCGGGTATCGCCGACATCTCGTCGCTTTCGGACCGCACGATCTATGTTCTTGGTAAGGCTCCTGGCATCACAACGCTGACGTTGTTCGATGGCGTCGGCAATCTGATCACGAACGTTCGCGTTCGTGTGGCACCGGATGTGACCGAATTCAAGGAAAGGCTGCGCCAGATCCTGCCCGATGAGCGGGTCGAGGTGCGTACGGCAAATGACGGCATCGTGCTGTCCGGCACCGTGTCCAGCTCGGCAAAGCTGGCCCGCGCGCTGGAACTGGCGGAGCGTTATGCCCCGGAACGCGTTTCGAACCTTATGAGCGTTGGCGGCGTGCAGCAGGTCATGCTGAAAGTCCGGTTTGCAGAGATGAACCGCTCGGTCGCCAAGAGCCTGTCAGCATCGCTGGGCTTCGGTGGCGGCGATGTGACCGGCGGTATCAACACGCTGAACAACTCGCTGGCATTGCAGAACGCACTGAGCAACAACATTCCCGCCGTGCAGTCCAACACAGGTGCGATCCTGTTTGGATTTGGCGCAGGTTCGACCCAGGTTCGCCTGTTGCTGGAGGCCCTTGAGGCCAAAGGCCTGGCCCGCAGCCTGGCTGAACCCAACCTGTCAGCACTGTCCGGGCAAGAAGCGACATTCCTGGCCGGCGGCGAAGTACCCATCCCGGTTCCGCAGGACGATGGTGTCGTTACCATTGAATACAAGGCCTTCGGTGTCGAAATAGACTTCATCCCACGTGTTGTCGACGGCGAGCTGATCAATCTGGAGATGGCCGCGTCTGTCTCGGCGATCGATAACAGCTCGAACTTCACGATCAATGGCGACAACGTTCCAAGCTTTATCACACGCCAGACCAGCACGACGGTTGAACTGCGCGACGGTGAGAGCTTTGCTATCGCCGGGCTGATCCAGGACAACTTTGCCGACCTGAACAACCAGATCCCGTGGCTTGGCGATGTGCCTGTCCTGGGTGCCCTGTTCCGGAGCGCCGAATACCAGCGCGAGCAAAGCGAACTGGTTATTATCATCACCGCACATCTTGTGTCGCCGACGCGGGGTGAAGCCCTGGCTCTGCCCACCGATCGGGTCAAACCGCCCAGCGAATTCGATCTGTTCGTGAATGGCAAGACCGCCCGGACAACACGTGCCGGTGCAGGCGCCGCAACAGAAGTGGCCAAACAGGGCTATGGCAGCTCTTACGGCTACGTCCTGGATTGATGAGGAGGATAGGACCCATGCAAAAGTGGATGATGACACTATGTCTGTCGGTCGCTGTCGCAGGCTGTACACGGGAAGCGGGCTACGAAATCGATTCGGGCGCTTTCGGCAACGCAACTCTCAACAATATCCAGGTGATGAATGGTGAGTTGTCCTATGCCCAGATCCTGGCTCAGCGGTTTGCGGCCGAGGTTCCAACCCAGATCAATTTTGCCTTCAACAGTTCGCAACTGGATGCTTCGGCACAGCGGATCCTGGCGCAGCAGGCGGATTGGATCAAGCAATTCCCTGAGGCTCGGTTCCGCGTGTACGGCCACACGGATGCTGTCGGCTCAACGGCCTATAACAAGGCTTTGGGTCAACGGCGCGCCAATGCTGCGGTTGCCTTCCTGATTCAGCAGGGCATCTCGCGATCGCGCCTAGAGGCCGTTGTGTCCTTTGGCAAAGCGCGCCCGCTGATCGACACGCCAAACCGGGATCGGCGCAACCGCCGTACCGTGACCGAGGTGTCGGGCTTCTTGGATCGCGATCCGCTGATTCTGGACGGCAAGTACGCCCAGGTCGTCTATCGCGAGTATGTTGCGAGCGCGACTTACGCAACACAACTGAGCAGCGCAACAAACCTTGGCGTTACATCCGAACAATAAACTGGTTTTGGGCGACATCGTCGCCCAATTCCCTACAATTTGTTCTTTTACGCCCAATTCTCGCCCAACTTCCAAGAGACGTTGTCAATAATTGGGTGACCTGCGGCCAGATTTGACCGCATCGGGGCGACAGCCAATCCGACCAGACCGCTTGTGTTTGTAAGATTTGCCAAGCCTTCACTACGAGGATTGTGTTAATGACAAGCGCCACGCCGCAAGACGAAAATAACGCCATTCTGGCCTGCACAATCAGCCGTGATGTCCAGAATTTCGATCTGTTGATCGAAGACATGGAAGTTGCGCTGGGTGAACGCTGGGGCGATCTTGGATTTGCTGAGGCACTGGCTTTTTTCAGCCAACCCGAGGCAGATTCTCTTGAATTTGTGGCACTTGCAATCGACGGGGAAGACGAAGACAACCTGACGCTGATGGGTGAAATCATCACCCGCGCCAAGGACAAGAAAATCAAAGTTGTTCTGATCGCCGAAGATGTCACACCTGCGTCGCTGCATCAGCTGCTGCGCAAAGGTGCCGATGAATTTGTCCCCTACCCGCTGCCCGAAGGCGAGTTGCAGGAAGCCATCGAGCGCATGAAACGGCCCGATCCGGTTGCCGCGCCCCAGGCGGCGGCAGTTCCGCTGACCCAGGGCGAATCAAAAGAAGGCGCGCTGTTTGTGGTGCACGGCCTGGCCGGAGGCGTAGGCTCGACCACTCTGGCGGTCAATCTTGCCTGGGAACTGGCTACGGTTTCGGACAAAGAAGCACCGACCGTCTGCCTGATTGACCTGGATCTGCAATTTGGCACAGTTTCCACCTATCTGGACCTACCGCGTCGCGAGACAGTGTTTGAAATGCTGTCGGACACGGCGTCCATGGACGACGATGTTTTTTCCCAGGCGCTGCAGACATATGAAGAAAAACTGCAGGTTCTGACCTCGCCTTCCGACATTGTGCCGCTGGACCTGATTACGCCGGAGGATATTCAGCGCGTCATCGACACCGCACGCAAGCATTTCGACTATGTGGTCGTGGATATGCCAAAAACACTGGTGCACTGGTCCGAAACAGTGCTGGCGGCGGCGCATGTCTATTTTGCATTGATCGAGCTGGATATGCGGTCCGCCCAGAACGCACTGCGTCTGAAGCGCGCACTGCAGGCCGAGGAACTGCCGTTCAACAAGCTGCGCTTTGCATTGAACCGGGCGCCAAAATTCACGGATCTGAACGGCAAAGGCCGGGTCAAGCGCATGGGTGAAAGCCTGGGAATCTCCATCGATCTGCAACTGCCCGAAGGTGGTAAACCTGTTCTGCAAGCCGGCGATCACGGCCTACCGCTTGCAAAATCTGCAGCCAAGAACCCGCTACGTCGGGAAATCGCCAAACTGGCCAAGTCGCTTCACAGCCTGGGCTCGAGCAACGCGGAAGCCGCGTAACAACTTCTCAAGGGGACAGCCGTCATGTTTTCGAGATACAAGAAGCAGCCTGATGCGCAGCCGGTCAAGACAGCGGCCAAAGCCCCCGAGGCCACCCCGGCCGCGGCAAACGCTCCTGCCTCTGCCACAACGGCGGTTGTCCGCAAACCGGTGCAAAAAAAGGCCGCCGAGGCCTCATCTTCCGACCGTGACCGCAAGCGCAAGGAACGCTTGAGTGAAATCAAGATCGATCTGCATCGCGAATTGCTTGAAAACCTGAACCTCTCGGCGCTGGAATCTGCCGCCGAGGCAGAACTTCGGGCCGAGATCAGCGCCATTGCCAGCGAAGTTCTCGAATCGCGCAACATCGTTCTGAACCGCGAAGACCGTTCGCAGCTCAACAAGGAACTTTATGACGAGGTCACAGGGCTTGGGCCTTTGGAGACCTTGCTGCAGGATGACACGGTCAACGATATTCTGGTGAACGGTCCGCAGCAGATCTTCGTAGAACGCGACGGCAAGCTGCAACTCAGCGACATCACCTTCAAGGACGAAAAGCACCTGATGCGGATCATCGACAAGATCGTGTCCGCCGTGGGTCGCCGGGTCGATGAATCTAACCCTTATGTTGACGCCCGTCTTGCTGACGGATCGCGTTTCAACGCCATGGTGCCGCCGATTGCGGTGGACGGATCTCTGGTATCCATTCGTAAGTTCAAAAAGGACAAGCTGGGCATCGATGATCTGGTCAATTTCGGTGCGTTCAGCGAAGAAATGGCTGCCTATCTTCAAGCTGCGGTGTCTACGCGCCTGAACGTTATCGTCTCGGGCGGTACTGGTTCCGGTAAAACGACCACCCTGAACGCCCTGTCCAGCTTCATTGACGACGCCGAACGCATCCTGACGATCGAAGATACAGCGGAACTTCAGCTGCAGCAGACCCATGTGGGCCGGATGGAAAGTCGTCCGCCCAACGTGGAAGGCAAAGGCGAAGTCAGCCCGCGCGACTGTCTCAAAAACGCCCTGCGGATGCGCCCCGACCGTATCATCGTGGGTGAGACGCGTGGTGCCGAGGTGATCGACATGTTGCAGGCCATGAACACTGGCCACGACGGGTCAATGACTACGATCCACGCCAACTCAGCCCGCGACGGGATCTCGCGTCTGGAAAACATGATCGCGATGGCCGGGATCGAGATGCCGATCAAGGCCGTGCGCAGCCAGATTGCCAGCGCTGTGAACCTGATCGTACAGGCCAGCCGCTTGCAGGACGGTTCGCGCCGCATGACATCGATCACCGAGATCACCGGGATGGAAGGCGATGTGATTTCCATGCAAGAAATCTTTCGTTTTCAACGTGTTGGCCTGACACCTGACAACAAGATTATCGGTCACTTCACCGCAACCGGTGTGCGCAGCCACTACTCCGAGCGCTTCCGCCTGTGGGGCTTTGACCTGCCCGCGTCCATTTACGACCCAACCACAATGTAGGAGATCAAGGATATGCAACTGCCTATGGAGGCATTGATCTATGTCGCGATCTTCGTGGGCGTTCTGGCCCTGGTCGAAGGTATCTACCTGGTCGCGTTCGGCAAATCCATCAGCCTTAACAGCCGGGTAAACCGCCGCCTCGACATGCTCGACAAAGGTGTCGGGCGTGAACAGGTTCTGGAACAGCTGCGCAAGGAAATGCAGCAGCATATGAAATCGCAGAGCATCCCGCTCTATTCCCTTCTGGCCGACAAGGCGCAGAAGGCGGCGATTGCGTTTTCGCCCCGGCAATTGATCATGATCATGTGCCTTGTATCCGGGGTCGCGTTCATGGGGCTGAGCATCGGCACAGCCACCGATACCGCCTTACGGGCGGCCATTTCCGTCGCAATCGGTGTTGGCAGCGTTTATGCGTGGGTGAACCAAAAGGCCAAGAAACGCATGGGCATGATCGAAGAACAATTGCCCGAAGCCGTGGAACTGATGGTTCGCTCGCTGCGTGTCGGCAACCCCTTCGTCTCAACGATTCAGGTTGTTGCCACCGAGGTTCAGGACCCGCTGGGAACCGAGTTTGGCGTCATCGCCGATGAATGCGCCTATGGCCGCGACGTTGGCGAAGCCTTGAAAGACATGGCCGAACGTCTGGACATGCAGGATTTGCGGTTTTTGGCGGTTGCCGTGGGCATCCAGCAGCAATCCGGCGGTAACCTCGCAGAGATTCTGGCCGGTCTTGCACAGGTTATCCGTGCCCGATTCCGCCTGTTTCGCCGCGTCAAGGCGATCACGGCCGAGGCACAGTGGTCCGGTAAATTCCTGTCGGCCTTCCCGCTGGGCTGTCTGGCTTTCATACTGGTCAAGGATCCCGGCTATTATGACGGCGTTCTCGACCATCCCTGGTTCATTCCGATGTGTTTCTTTGTTGGCATCACGCTGACGCTGAACCTGATCGTCATGAAAATCATCACCAACATCAAGGTTTGAGGGCACAGCAATGGAAATCCTGACCCGCATCAATGACTTGCTGACCGAGCATCTGGGCGAGTTTGGACCACTGATCGTGGTCGGTGTTCTGGGGTTGTTCATGATCCTGGTCACTATCCCTCTGATGCTGAACCAGCCCGAGGATCCGCTCAAAAAGCTGCAGCGTTCGAATGCCGCGCCCAAGAAGGGAAAAAAGGCCAAGAAAGACCAGTTGCGGAACGCCGGTCGGAACGAGCAGCTTGAAAAATTCGCGACCTTTCTGGAACCGAAAGATCAGGAAGAGCTGTCGGCAATGCAGCTCAAGCTGCGGCAGGCAGGGTACCAGACCAAGGATGCGGTGCGTTTTTTCCACTTTGCACAGTTCTCCCTTGGGATCATCGGCATCATTGTCGGCGTTCTGCTGGTAACGGTGTTCGCGGGAACGCAGGAATTCACCACCCAGCAAATTCTGGTGCGCGTGCTGGTGCCCGGCGGTGTCGGCTACATGATCCCCAAATACTGGATCACGCGCCGCATCGAAGAGCGGAAAGAGAAGATTACGCAAGCCTTTCCCGACACGCTTGACCTGATGCTGGTTTGTGTGGAGGCCGGTCAGTCCCTCGATCAGGCCATTGTTCGGGTGTCAAACGAAATGAAAGCCTCGTACCCCGACATTGCGCAGGAGTTCGAGATCGTCGCTTACGAGATGAAAGCGGGTAAGGACAAGGATACCGTCCTGCGTGACTTTGGCACCCGTTGTGGCGTGCAGGACGTCAACTCGTTCGTCACGGTGATGATCCAGTCGGCGACCTTTGGTACATCAATTGCAGAAGCCCTGCGGGTGTATGCGGGCGAGATGCGCGACAAGCGCGTCATGCGCGCGGAAGAGGCTGCGAACAAGCTGCCAACCAAAATGACGCTTGTCACAATGGGACTGACAGTTCCGCCTTTGCTGGTTATTCTTGTCGGGCCTTCGGCAAACGTTATTTCGACTTTCGGCCGGTAGTAACCTGATGAACCCATTTCGATGCTGCGCCCGGACCGGGCTCCGCCGCATCTTTCAGGCCACCCTGGTTTTCGCCATGGTGGCCTCTTGCACAGAGACCGATCGTTCCGGCGATCTGGAGGCTCCGGGCATTGACCACGGGGGACAGGCCGAAGACGAAATTGAGGTTGGTAACCGCTTGATGGCCGCTGGCGAGTACGAACTGGCGCTCAAGTCCTTTACCCGCGCCGCTCTGGAACAGGGGATGACGCCGCAAATCCTGACATCGATGGGCACGGCAAATCTGGGCCTGAAGCGTCTTGGCCAGGCTGAAACCCTGCTGAGACGGGCCGTCAAGGATGATACCGATTGGCCGGTGGCCTGGAATAATCTGGGCGTTCTGCTGATGGAAACCGGGCAATATCCCGAAGCGGCCCAGGTGTTTCAGCGCGCTTATGCGCTGGACAATGGCGAAAGTGACGCAATCCGCGACAATCTGCGGTTAGCACTCGCAAAAATGGAAAATCCTGATAATAATACCTCACAAGAACAAGAATATACGCTGGAGCAGCAAGGCGACGGGCAATTTACGCTTCGCAAGCTCCCGTAACCAGAGACAAGAGCAGTAAAGGACGCAAAAATGCGCCAACAATTCTTGATTCCGTCGATCGTCATATGCGGATTGATTGTATCGGCATGCGCCAAAGAGACCGAAGAAGAAAAGGTCGAGCGTACATTTCAGGAAGTAAACGTCATAGATGAAACCAATCTGAATGACGTGTTGCTGAGTGCGGCCGACCCGAACGAGGCGGTCACATATTTCCACAATGCGGCCACCAAGAACCCTGATCGCATCGACCTGCAGCGGGGTCTGGCGATATCTCTGTCACGCGCCAAACGCACAACCGAAGCTTCTGCCGCCTGGAAGAAGGTCACAGGCATGAAAGGCTCGACCAACGCGGACAAGGTCGAGTATGCAGACGCTCTGGTTCGCGGCGGCAACTGGAAAGAGGCCGAGGCTGTGCTGGATTCAGTCCCACCCACATTTGAGACATTCAAGCGCTATCGTCTCGAGGCGTTGGTGGCGGATTCGCAGGAAAGCTGGAAGCGGGCAGATCATTTCTACGAAACCGCCGTGGGCCTGACGACGCGCCCGGGCAGTGTGATGAACAACTGGGGTTATTCAAAGCTGACACGCGGCCAGTATGCCGAGGCCGAACGCCTGTTTACTGAAGCGATCCGGCACGACAAATCCCTGTTCACCGCCAAGAACAACCTTGTCCTGGCCAGATCGGCCCAGAGAAACTACACCATGCCGGTCATTCCAATGACCCAGGTCGAGCGCGCCCAGTTGCTGAATACGATGGGGATCTCGGCGGTCAAGCAAGGGGATGTGAACACGGCCAAGAACCTGTTCCGCGAAGCCATTGCCACCCACCCGCAACATTTCGACGAAGCCGTCCGTTCGCTGCGTGCGCTCGAGGAAGCCTGATTGATGCATATCCCTGCGGTTGCAGCTGCGTGGTTCCTGCCATTTGTGCTGCCAATCTGCTTTTACGTCGCTTTCACTGATATGCGTGAAATGCGGATCAAGAATCACGCGGTTCTGGCGCTGGCGATAGTATATGCCGTCATCGGCCTGTTTGTCCTGCCGCCGTGGTCGCAGGAGTGGTTAAGCGGGCGTATTGGCCCCTTACCCGTCACTTTGCCCCTCTATCTGTGGCAACTGCTGCATATTGTCATTGTTCTGCTTGTTGGCATCGTCCTTAACGCGGCAGGGGTCATGGGCGCGGGAGACGCCAAGTTCCTGGCTGCTGCCTCTCCTTTCGTCTGGTTTGCCGACGCTTTTATCCTGTTGGCCGTTCTGACAGCGACCCTTCTGGCCGCCGTGGCAACCCATCGCCTGGCCAAGAACACCCGTCTGCGCAGTATTGCACCGCATTGGGAAAGCTGGGACCGTGGCCGGCAATTTCCAATGGGTCTGGCCCTGGCAGGCGCTTTGGCCATGTATCTGATATTGGGAACTGTTTACGGTTCGTGAACTATCATCAGCGCGCCTTGCCCCCGCCTTGGTCCTGCCACAAAGGCGGGCCAAATTTTCCGCAAGCGGCCCGTTCAGGGCCGGTTGACGTGAAACCGGGATAGACGAGCCACGCTCATGAATATGCAGACCACTTCCGTTATGGCCCCCCCTGCCCCAAAGGGGCTGGGTGAAATGCAGCTTCCGCTGGTGATGATGCGGGACATTTTGCTCAAGACGATCTTTCGCAAGAACGTCGACACCGTGTCCGAGATCGCCGCAGCCATCTGTCTTCCGGGTTCCGTTACGCAGGAACTGGTCGATATCACCCGCGATCAGAAACTGCTTGAGGCGACCGGCACCCTGAACGCAAACAGCGGCAACGAAATGGGTTACCAACTGACCGATGCGGGAAAGGCACGTGCGTTGGACGCGTTGAGCCAGTCGGAGTATTTCGGCGCCATGCCAGTACCGCTGGACGTGTATCGCGAGCAGGTCAAGCGCCAGTCGATTCGCAACATTCAGGTCACGCGTGAGCAACTGACCGGTGCGATGGGTCATCTGGTTCTGCCCGACAGCCTGCTTGACCATTTGGGCCCGGCGGTCAGCGCCGGCCGGTCGATCCTGATGTATGGCCCGCCGGGCAATGGTAAATCCTCGATCTCGAACGGTATCCGCGACGCGCTGGGGGACAATGTCTATGTGCCCTGGGCCATCGAATATGCCGGGCAGGTGATCACCGTCTATGACCCGATCGTGCACACCGCGATCGAACAGGAACCCGATGACCCCAACAGCCTGCGCCGCCGCAAACGGTTCGACTCGCGCTATGTTCAGTGCGAGCGCCCGACGGTTGTGACCGGGGGCGAACTGTCTCTCAGCATGCTTGATCTGGTCTACAATCCGACCGCGCGCACCTATCAGGCGCCGCTGCAGTTGAAATCGACGGGCGGCATCTTCATTGTCGACGACCTTGGCCGTCAGGCGGAACCGCCTCAGGCGCTGGTCAACCGCTGGATCGTTCCGCTGGAAGAAAACAAGGACATCCTTGGCCTTCAATCGGGTGAAAAGTTTGAAGTTCCCTTTGACACACTGGTCATCTTCTCGACCAACTTCCACCCGAACGAGATCTTTGACCAGGCCGCCCTGCGCCGGATCTTCTTCAAGATCAAGATCGACGGTCCGAACCAGGAAAACTTCCTGAAAATCTTCGCCATGGTTGCCCGCAAACGCGGCATGCCGCTGGACGAGGCCGCGCTGGTGCATCTGTTGAAAGTCAAATACCCGACGATCAATAACATCTATGCGAACTATCAGCCGATCTTCCTGATCGACCAGATGATCGCAATCTGCGAATTTGAAGGCATCCCTTATCAGATGAGCCCCGACCTGATCGACCGGGCCTGGGCAAACATGTTCGTCAAGGACGAGAAAATCGTCAAATAACGCCGTGCCAATCAGGCGCGAGGGCGGTTAATCTGCGCAAATGACGCAGATTCCCGCCCGGATCACCGACTGGTTTTCAGCCAAAGGCTGGTCCATCCATCCGCATCAGCAGGACATGTTCGACCGGGCACAGGACCCGGCGACATTGCTGATCGCACCCACAGGTGGCGGCAAGACCATGGCCGGCTTTCTGCCGACGCTGGCGGAACTGGCCGATGGCACGCATGAGGGCCTGCACACACTCTATGTCTCGCCGCTCAAGGCGCTGGCGGCGGATATCCGGCGCAATCTGCGTGGCCCGGCGGACGAAATCGGCCTGCCGATCCGGATCGAAGACCGGACCGGCGACACCTCGGCCACGCAAAAGAAACGCCAGCGCGTGGATCCGCCGCATATCCTGCTGACGACGCCCGAAAGTTTGGCGCTGCTAACCTCGTACGAGGACGCGCCGCGCATGTTCAAAGGCGTGCAGCGGGTGATCGTGGACGAGATTCACGCCCTTTCCGAAAGCAAACGCGGCGATCAGTTGATGCTGGCACTGGCGCGCCTGCAAAGCCTGTGCCCTGCCCTGCGTCGTGTGGGCCTGTCGGCAACTGTTGAAGACCCCGACGCTATCGCCCGGTTTCTTGCCCGCCACCCTGACACCTGCCGGATCATTCAGGCTGACCCGGGTCCTGACCCGGATATCTCGATGCTGGAAACGACCGAGATGCCACCATGGTCCGGCGGCGGCGCGGCCTATGCCATTCCGGCCGTGCTAGAGCAGGTCCGGCAACACAAGACGACATTGATCTTTCACAACACCCGCGCACAGGCGGAAATCTTCTTTCACAACCTGTGGCTCGCAAATGACGAGGGTCTGCCCATCGGCATTCATCATGGCAGTCTGGACCGGCAGCAACGCGAAAGGGTTGAAGCCGCAATGGTGCGCGGAGAGTTGCGCGCCATTGTCTGTACCGGCAGCCTGGATCTGGGCATCGACTGGGGTGAGGTGGATCTGGTGATCCAGATCGGCGCGCCCAAGAACGTCAAGCGACTGGTGCAACGCATTGGTCGCGCCAATCATCGATACAACGCCCCCTCCAAAGCTTTGCTGGTGCCTGCCAACCGGTTCGAGGTTGTTGAATGCGTTGCAGCGCTTGAAGCCGTCCAGGCGCATGATCTGGATGGCGAACCGCGCGGGCGCGGCCCAAGGGACGTGTTGTGCCAGCACATTCTGATTGCCGCCGCCGCAGGGCCGTTCGATGCGGACGACCTTTATGCGGAAATGACGATGGCAGGGCCTTTTGCCCAACTGTCGCGCCTGGAGTTCGACGCCTGTCTGGAGTTCTGTGCCACTGGGGGATACGCCCTGCGCGCCTATGACCGCTGGCAACGACTGCAGCAGCGCCCCGATGGCCGTTGGCAACTGCGCGACCCGCGCGCTGCGCAGCGTATCCGTATGAATCTGGGCACGATACAGGATACCGACACCCTGAAAGTGCGCCTGAAACGCAACCGGGGCGGCAAACCCCTGGGTGAGGTCGAAGAGGGCTTTGCCGCTTCGCTGACGCAGGGTGATACCTTTCTGATCGGCGGGCAGATCGTCCGCTATGAAGGCCTGCGCGAGATGGTTGTCGAGGTCAGTCGCCGCGCTGATCGCAAACCCAAGATCGCAACGTTTTCCGGCACGAAGTTTGCCACTTCCACGCAGTTAAGCGACCGCATCCTGCGGATGTTCGCGCAGGACGACTGGCCGCAATTGCCGCCGCACACCGCCGAGTGGCTGGCCCTGCAACGCAACATGTCCCGTCTGCCCCAACGCGACCGGCTGCTGATCGAAAGTTTTCCCAATGACGGGCGCGAAAATCTGTGTGTCTACGGATTTGCCGGGCGAAACGCCCAGCAAACGCTGGGCCTGCTGCTGACCAAACGGATGGAGGAAACCGGGCTGGCACCATTGGGCTTTGTCGCCACCGACTATGCCTCGCTGATCTGGGGACTGGATGCGGTGACCGATCCGCGCCCCCTGTTCGAACACAGAGCATTGCGGGCGGGGCTCGAGACATGGCTGGCAGGCAACGCGGTGATGAAGCGTACCTTTCGCGCCTCGGCGACAATCGCGGGGCTGATCGAACGGAACACCGGCGGCCAGCGCAAGAGCGGGCGGCAGGCAACGTTCTCGTCTGACATACTGTATGACACGCTGCTGAAATATGACCCGGACCACCTGCTGATGCAGATCACGCGCGAAGAGGCCATGCGTGGTCTGGTAGATTTCGGACGGATCGAGGAAATGATTGCGCGCATCGGCGACCGCATCGATCTTCTTCGGCTGGACAGAGTTTCCCCCCTGGCCGCGCCGCTGTTTCTTGAGGTCGGCAAAGTGCCCGTCAAAGGGGCCGCCGAAGAACGGCTATTGGCCGAGGAAAGCGCGCGGCTTTTGCAGGCTGCGGGATTAGAGAGCGGCTAATCCGCTTGCCTTGGGTCGGGAAAAAGGCAAAGAACGGATCATGAACAGCCTGTTGTTTACCTTTGCCGGTCTATCCCTGCACGCTTTGGGGTCCGGGGCGTTGTGGTGGCCCGATCGGAAATTGCTGTGCGTGTCCGACCTGCATCTGGGCAAGTCCGAGCGGATGGCCCGGCGCGGCGGGGCCGCGCTGCCGCCCTATGACACACAGGACACGCTGACGCGGCTGGCGGCGGACCTGCACCAGACCCGCGCCGAGACGGTCATTTGCCTGGGTGACAGTTTCGACGATCTGGACGCCGCACAGTCATTGATCCCGGACCATCAATTGCAGATCGTCACCCTGCAGGCCGGCCGGGACTGGATCTGGATCGAAGGCAACCACGATCCGGGACCTGTCGAACTGGGCGGAACGCATCTGTCCGAGTGCTCCTTGGGACCGTTAGTATTCCGCCACATCGCCGAACCCTCTGGCCGGGCCGAGGTTTCGGGCCACTACCACCCTAAGGCGAGCTTACGCGTGCGTGGCCGGTCCATCACCCGGCCGGCGTTCCTGCTGGATCAGGCACGTTTGATAATGCCGGCATACGGTACGTTTACGGGCGGTCTGCGCAGTACCGACGCGGCGTTGGCCGGCTTGATGGACAAACAGGCCAAAGCCATTCTGACCGGGCCACAGCCACAGGTCATTCCCATGCCGCGCTAGTTCAGATCAGCCCGTCCTGTTCCAACATGGGTCTGTATTTTCGGCTGACCGGCACAAGGTCGCCGTTACGCAGCCGGACGAAAGTCTTTCCGTCGGTCCGTTCGGTGCTGACAATTGCATCATCAGTCACCCAATGGGATCGGTGTGTGCAATGACCGGGGATCGGCTCCATCTCGTCGATCGCATCCGTAAAACGCGATCGAATGGTAAACGTACCCTCAGAGGTGACGACATCCACATTGTGATCCCGAACCGTCAGACGATAGATCCGGCCCTGAAAACCCGCCGGAAGACGTCTGACCAGACGCGGCATCTGCTCTGGCAATCCGGTCGGCTTTGGATGTCCGGGTTCGGTCCGGCCGACCAGAATCAGGCCGGTCGAGAACAGCACCCCGTAAGGTAAGACCGCCAGCGCACCTGGGGCTTCCTGTCCGCCAATCGTGAACAGCAGCCAGGCCAAAAGCCACAATGCCGGTGTAAACAGGATCAGGATGACGGCAGAGAAGACAACGTCTCGGGCCGAAAGATAGTCCTGAGACAGATGTTCATAGATGAACTTTCTGGAAAGCCATGTCGCGGCGATTGCCAGTGCCATGACACCGGCCCAGAATGTCAATCGCATGCCGAACGGCAATGCGACGTCCAGAAAAGGTGGAAATGTGTAAGCCAGCAGCGGAACGAAAACCAATCCAGCCACCACGCGTTGAAGGGTGCAAGCGGCTATGATCAGGTTCAGTTTTGACTTCATATTGTTCCGACGGGCAATCCGCTGAGGTCCGTTACAGTCACTTCGAGCGGCATGCATTTCGCATTTAACCAACTGGATTTAATAACTTATCACCGATTTGATCACATTCAAACCCGTTTATTCAAAATTAATGTTGTCTCTCAATGAGGAAACGGCCGGGAAGGTTTCCCCTGCCCGGCCGTTCCAAAGCATCGGTTGCGCGCTGAAATTGCGCGCAATCTTCCGCGATCAAGCGGTCAGGCCCTCGGGTTCAGGTAAACCGTTCGCGCGGCAGCACGCTGTCAGCGTGTTGGCCAGCAAGCAAGCGATGGTCATCGGGCCAACGCCGCCCGGAACCGGCGTGATCGCACCGGCGCGTTCGGCCGCACTGGCATAGTCGACGTCTCCGACCAGCTTGTTCTTGCCGTCGCGCTCGATCCGGTTGATGCCCACATCGATCACGGTCGCCCCTTCCTTGATCCAGTCGCCCGGCACCATCTCGGGGCGGCCTACGGCGGCAACCACGATATCGGCGCGGCGCACGACGTCCGGCAGGTCCTTGGTGCGCGAATGCGCGATGGTCACGGTGCAGCTGTCACCCAGCAACAGTTGCGCCATCGGCTTGCCGACGATGTTCGACCGGCCGATCACAACAGCATCCATACCCGACAGTGACCCATGGTGGTCGCGCAGCATCATCAGGCAACCCAGCGGGGTGCAGGGCACCATCGACTTCTGACCGGTACCCAACAGGCCCACATTCGAGATATGGAACCCATCCACGTCCTTGGCCGGGTCGATCGAGTTGATCACCAGATCCTCGTTCAGATGCTTGGGCAGCGGAAGCTGAACCAGAATCCCGTGCACGGCGGGATCGTTGTTCAGCTTGTCGATCAACGCCAGCAGGTCTGCCTCGGAGGTTTCGACATCCAGCTTGTGCTCGTACGAGTTCATGCCGACCTCGACTGTCATTTTGCCCTTTGAGCGGACATAGACCTGACTGGCCGGATCCTCGCCCACCAGAACCACGGCCAGGCCGGGCGTGATGCCGTTTTCCTCTTTCAGCTTTGCAACCTGATCGGCCACCTGCGCGCGGACTTTGGCCGCAAAGGCCTTGCCGTCGATGACTTGAGCTACCATCCTTTGATCCCTTCTTTCAAAAGCGGATCGGGCGCCAGAAGCGCCCGGTCATTCAGTCAGGGCCGAGCACACTTTCTTCGCGTGCAATCGACCAATCAATCAAGATACGCCACAGATCTTCGGCAAGATCAGGGTCCATGCCCAGTCTGTCCGAGCTCACACGTACCTTTTGCACCACATCTTCAACTCGCTCAGGAATTCGGGCCGGAAGACCCTCGCCCGGTTTCAGCTCAGACGCGCGGTCAATGTAAGTTGCGCGCGTCACCAACATCTCAATCAGTTGGCGGTCCAGCTTGTCGATCTGAACCCGCAATTCCTGCATGGAAAGACAGTCTTGCGGCAGTGTCAGAGTGGGCATCGCAATCTCCTCATGGCCCGGGGATTCCCCGGACCACGAGATGTCTCATTCAGCGGCTTAGAACAAGCCCTCGATCTCACCTGCGTCATTGAGGCAGATGGTTTCCGCGGCGGGTTTGCGCGGCAGACCGGGCATGGTCATGATCTCACCACAGACAACCACGATGAAACCGGCACCAGCGGACAGGCGAACCTCGCGAACCGGAACCGAGTGGCCGGTGGGCGCGCCACGCAGGGACGGATCGGTCGAGAACGAATACTGGGTTTTTGCCATGCAGACCGGCAGGTTGCCGTAACCGGCGGCTTCCCATTCCTTCAGCTGGTTGCGGATCTTGGAATCAGCCAGCACCTCGTCAGCGCGGTAGATGCGCTTGGCGATGGTCTCGACTTTTTCGAACAGCGGCATGTCGTCCGGATAGATCGGCGAGAAGTTCGCAGTACCGGCATCGGCGATTTCCACAACCTTTTTGGCCAGATCCTCGGATCCCTCCGAGCCCAGTTCCCAGTGACGGGACAGAACCGCCTCAACCCCGTGCTCGGCGCAATAGTCCTTGACGGCCTGCACTTCGGCGTCGGTGTCGGTGACGAAGTGGTTGATCGCGACGACGACCGGCACACCGAAGGACTTCACGTTCTCGATATGGCGGCCCAGGTTGGCACAGCCCGACTTCACGGCATCAACATTCTCGGCACCCAGATCGGCCTTGGCAACGCCGCCGTTCATCTTCATCGCGCGCACGGTGGCAACCAGCACGACAGCAGACGGAGCGATGCCCGCCTTGCGGCATTTGATGTTCATGAACTTTTCGGCACCCAGATCGGCACCAAAGCCCGCTTCGGTCACGACATAGTCGGCGACTTTCAGAGCGGTCTTGGTGGCGATGACCGAGTTACAGCCATGCGCGATGTTCGCGAAAGGACCGCCGTGAACGAAGGCCGGGTTGTTTTCCAGCGTCTGCACCAGGTTCGGCTGCATGGCGTCCTTCAGCAGAACGGTCATCGCGCCCTCAGCCTTGATGTCGCGGCAGTAGACCGGCGTCTTGTCGCGACGGTAAGCGACGATGATGTCGCCCAGGCGTTTCTCCAGATCCTTCAGATCGTTTGCCAGGCACAGGATCGCCATGACTTCAGACGCCACTGTGATGTCATAGCCTGCTTCGCGCGGGAAACCGTTCGAGACACCGCCAAGCGAGCAGGTGATCTGACGCAAAGCGCGGTCGTTCATGTCGACCACGCGGCGCCACACGACGCGGCGCATGTCGATGGCCTGCTCATTGCCCCAGTAGATGTGGTTGTCGATCATTGCCGACAGCAGCGAGTGAGCCGAGGTGATGGCGTGGAAGTCACCGGTGAAGTGCAGGTTCATTTCCTCCATCGGAACAACCTGCGCGTAACCGCCACCTGCAGCGCCGCCCTTCATCCCGAAGTTCGGACCCAGCGAGGCTTCGCGGATACAGATCATCGCGTTCTTGCCGATGCGGTTCAGGCCGTCGCCCAGACCAACGGTGGTAGTGGTTTTGCCTTCACCTGCCGGGGTTGGGTTGATCGCGGTCACCAGGATCAGCTTGCCATCTTCACGGTCCTGCACCGAGTTGATGAAGTCCTGGCTGACCTTTGCTTTGTCGTGACCGTATGGCAGCAGGTCTGCGGACTCGATGCCGATTTTAGCGCCGATTTCCTGAATCGGCTTTTTGTTCGCTTCGCGGGCGATTTCGATGTCGGATTTGTAGCTCATTGGGCAGGGTCCCTGGTTGAATGCCGTGCAAAACCGACGCTGAGCGTCGGCGCTGTGCAATCCATACCGTCGTGTACAAAGCGGATGGCTATGGATTCCGACATAATTGTGCCGCGAAACGGCGTCGGGGTGTTTACCGCGTTTCTAATCGGAAACGCCGGCACCGGAAGGTGCCCAGGCCCGCTGATCCGGCACGAACAGTTTCATGCTGTCACCCAGCTTCAATTGACCCGGGCGTTCGACCCAGGCGGTCACGCCCCTGCGCCCCTGTGCCGCCGGTTTGAAGGCAGGGCCATGTCCCGGCAGGTCGGCTTCCACCTCGCGTCCCGGAATGATGCAGGGACGGTTTTCCATATCGATCGTTAGCGTCAGGCCATTTACGGCCTGCAGACGGGAACTTGGCGGCACATGGGTGAAATCGGGAATTCCGCGCAACACAAGGCTGGCGCCCAGATAGGACGGGTCCAGCCGGGTGAGGCTCATCTCGGCGGCAATCTCGTCCAGTTGCTCGGCTGACAATACCGACAACTGCCGGACATTTCGAATTTCTGTTCCCTTCGGATACAGGTTTGTAATGCGAACGCAGGAGGCCCGGTTCACACCTTCGTGCCGCGCGCCGGGATCACCCGCGAAATCCAGATCCAGCGTCTGGACCGACTTGGCCCGAATGCTATTGCCAGCAGGAACGTGCCCCAGCCAGGTCACTTCGGCGGTGTATTCGGTTTGGCGCAATACGGGCATGTCACCCCTTTCAGGCTGTGTGCGGTAACACGGCACAGAAACCCAGTTTTAGGTGATTGGAAAGAAAAAAGACCCGGGACATTGCCCGGGTCCGTGTTCTTAAGCTGAAGGTTCCGGCTCCATCCCACCTTCGGGTGGAGACTTCTTGACCTTGGTCTTCGGGATCGCGGTGACACTGGGGGCGCTACCCTCGTCGGTGTTGTCGCCCTCGTCATCCCCCTCGCCGGGCGATTCGCCGTTCATGACGCGCTTGATCTCGTCACCCGTCAGCGTTTCGTATTCCAGCAAGCCCTGTGCCAGGCGTTCCCAGCTTTCACCGTTCTCGTGCAGGATTTCGAGCGCACGCTCATAACCCTGCTGGATCAGGCGCTTCACCTCTTCCTCGATCAGTTCCTTGGTGTGGGCGGAAACCGAGAATCCGGCCGTGTTGCCTGAATACCCCTCATGCGCCTCGGCATAGTCGATATTGCCGACCTTGTCGGACATGCCCCAGCGCATCACCATGGCGCGCGCCAGCTGGCTGGCCTGCATGATGTCACCGGCCGGACCGTTCGACACATGGTCTTCACCGTATTTGATCACCTCAGCGGCTTTGCCCGCCATGGTCATGGCCAGCTTCTGCTCACACTCATCGCGGTGATAGTTCAGGCGGTCCATTTCCGGCAGCGAAACCACCATACCCAGCGCACCACCGCGCGGGATGATCGTCGCCTTGTAGACCGGATCGCACAGTGGCAGGGTCAGGCCGACCACGGCGTGACCGGCCTCGTGATAAGCGGTCTTTTCCTTCTGGTCCTGTGTCAGAACCATCGAGCGGCGCTCGGCCCCCATCATCACCTTGTCTTTCGCGTTCTCGAAATCTTCCATGGTGACAAAGCGGCGGCCCACACGGGCAGCCATCAGGGCGGCCTCGTTCACGAGGTTCGCCAGATCAGCACCCGAGAATCCCGGCGTACCGCGTGCAATGATACGCAGGTCGACATCGGGGCCCAAAGGCGTCTTGCGGGCGTGGACACCCAGAATTTTCTCGCGGCCCTTGATGTCCGGATTACCCACGGTGACCTGACGGTCGAAACGGCCTGGACGCAGCAGCGCGGGGTCCAGAACGTCTTTACGGTTGGTGGCCGCAAGAATGATCACGCCTTCGTTGGCCTCGAACCCGTCCATCTCGACCAGCAACTGGTTGAGGGTTTGTTCGCGTTCGTCGTTACCACCGCCATAACCGGCGCCACGGTGGCGACCCACGGCGTCGATTTCATCAATGAAGACGATACAGGGCGCGTTTTTCTTGGCCTGCTCGAACATGTCGCGCACACGGGACGCGCCGACACCCACGAACATTTCAACGAAGTCTGAACCCGAAATGGTGAAGAACGGCACGCCAGCCTCACCTGCAATCGCACGGGCCAACAGCGTTTTACCGGTACCCGGAGGGCCAACCAGCAGCGCACCTTTTGGAATCTTGCCGCCCAAGCGGCTGAACTTCTGCGGGTTGCGCAGGAATTCAACGATTTCTTCCAGTTCTTCCTTGGCTTCATCGATGCCCGCCACGTCGTCAAATGTCACGCGGCCATGCTTTTCTGTCAGCATCTTAGCCTTGGACTTGCCAAAGCCCATCGCGCCGCCTTTGCCGCCGCCCTGCATCCGGTTCATGAAATAGACCCAGACACCGATCAGCAGCAGGAAGGGCAGCAGTGTGATCAGGAACGACTGGAAACCCGACTGTTGCTGCTTTTCAGCGCGCACGGGGATGTTCTTGTCGATCAGCAGTTTGGTGACTTCGGCATCGCCGGGCTTGATGGTAACATAGCTGGCACCACTTTGGGTGGTATAGCGAATCTGCTCGCCGTCCAGTGTCACATTCTTGACTTCGCCACCCTCAACAGCGCTGACAAAGTCGGAATAAGTTCTTTCGTTATTCTGAAGCGAACCGCCCGGTCCGCTGAACAGATTAAACAATGCCAGGATCAGCAGAAAAAGAACGACCCAGAAAGCGATATTACGAGCGTTGCCCAAGAAAAATCTCCCAACAGATTTCGGCAGGTGAGGATCCGCCGCTTGCTCCTTAAAATAGAGAGGATTGTGGCAGGTTCAATGCGATAAAATCATAGCATAAAACTCGGGCCAATTTGGCATCATTTCGGCATGCCAGCCATTTGGAGATCCGGAAAGCGGGGCAGACACGACCGTATCGCCTGTCCAGACCGCAGGCGTGGACATCAGTGCGCGCCGGGGCAAGCGTGCTTCACGCCAATCCAGCAGTTGTTTCAGCCCGTCCTCGCCCAGCGCGCGGATTTCGGCATCTGGAATTGTGGGGCCGGACACCACCCAGCGTCGGTCCCAAGGCTGGTTACACGCGGCCGATACACCCTGAAGCGCCTTTAGTTCCCTGCAAATCCACGCATTATCGCGTTCTGTGAAGACCAGACAGCCTCCGATGGTGCTGGTCCGGCGATTCAATAATGCTTCCAGCGCCTGATCCACATTTGACTGGCGCGGCGGATACCCCTCTCCCGCGATCCAGTTGATCGTCGCGACCAGAAGGCGGCGCTGGATCTCGCGCGGCAACGCCGCAAAGCCTGCGGGATCAATGCAGACAGCGCCGTCTTTCACTTCGGTGATCTTGCGGGCGGATTCCTGCGTATACCGCGCCAAAGCATCACGGGCTTGTGCAAGATTTTCTGCCACTCGGGCCAGAGACTGCGCGGTGATGCCAATCGGTTCAAGGCTTGCCAGAGCCTGCCGCACCTTGATCCGGTCAAATCGGGTATCGTGATTCGACGGGTCCTCGATCCAATCAGCGCCGATCTCGCGTAGATAAGTGCGCAGTTCCTGACGCGAGATATCCAGCATCGGTCGAAGCAGCAAAACCCCGTCTCGTGCGCGAACAGACGGCATCGATGACAGGCCGGTGACGCCGGCCGCGCGCGCCAGCCTCATCAGAACGGTTTCGGCCTGATCGTCTGCCGTGTGCCCAAGGGCAATGGCCTCCACCCCATTGCGACCGGCCCATTCCGTCAGCAACGTGTATCGCGCCTGACGGGCCTGATCCTGCAGGTTTCCGCTGCCATCCCACCCTTGCCAGACCAGCGTATCATGCGACAACCCAAGGCTTACTGCCTGCGCGGCCACCTTTTCTGCCTCGGCCGCTGCTTCAGGCCGCAGGCCATGATTCACGGTTGCTGCCAGAACTGTCACCCCTTCAGCCTGTGCCATGCCATGCAGAAGATGCATCAGCGCAACCGAGTCGCCGCCGCCCGAAACCGCCACACCGATACGGCGCGGCAGTGTTTTCGGCAGTCGCTCGCGGATCTGAGCTGTCAGAGAAGCTGCACTTCGGGTCAAGAACAACCCAGAGACGCCATTTCCTGCGTGGCGTCCGAGACCGTGCTGGAGGATGGGAAACGCACCCCAACCTCGCCCAACGTGATACAGGCCTGATCGGTTTGTCCCAATCGCCCCAGCGCGGCGCCCAGTTCAAACAGCGCTTCGGGGGCAAAGGCCCCTTCGGAATCACCGGTAAAGCTCGCCAGGAATGCCCGGGCGGCTTCACGGGTATCGCCCAGACCTTCCAGCGCCTGGCCACGTTTCAGATGCGCCTCGGGTGCAAGCGGACTGCCGGGATACGAGGTGTCGAATTGCGCGAATCCATCTGCGGCAGACTGAAAGTCACCATCAGCCAGCGCCTGCGACGCTGCATCAAAATCAGCGCGTTCACCCACGGCAAGTTCACCCTGACCCGAATTGGTCGGCTCAATTGGCGCAGGAGCGACGGCGACATCGGTCGCGGTTTCCCCGCCTAGGGTCGACGTTTCGCCCAACGTGCTGAGATCGCCCCCTTCCAGTTCGACCAGCCGGAATTCCAGGTCACCAATTCGATTGGTGCCATCGGTCACAACGCTCTGGATACGTTGGTTCAGCTGTTCGGTCTGCCGGGTCAGGCGCTGTAACTCGGCCTCGATGGCGTCAACGCGTTCCAGTACGGAACTGCCGGACAGGTTCGGAGCCGGGGAGCCGGTGGTCGAAAACTCGCGCTTGAGGCGCTGGATTTCCACGTGCAGCACTGTCAGTTCCTGCCGGATATCCGCCAGCGTCTGCTGATCCTGCGCCTTTGCCACGCCGGCGGTCAGCACGACCGCCGCCAGAACCCATCCTGCAATTCGCATCATCTTACCCCAGTGTTGAGCCGGTCAGCACCGTCACCGCGCGGCGGTTCTTGGAATAGCAATCCTCGGTGCTGCAAATCTCGATCGGGCGTTCCTTGCCATAGCTGACCGTGGTCAGACGGCTACCCGCCACCCCCCGCGAGATCAGATATTCACGCGCGGCGTTCGCCCGGCGCGCGCCCAGCGCAAGGTTGTATTCGCGTGTGCCCTGTTCGTCGGCGTGACCTTCGATCATCGCCACAAAATCCGGGTTTGCCATCAGCCAGTCGGCCTGCCCCTGCAGAACGGTCTGCGCCTGCGTGGTCAGGGTGGATTGGTCGACCTCGAACAGCACCCGGTCCCCGACCGTTTGCTGGAAATAGGCAGGCGAGCGTGGGTCGCTTGGCGATCCCGGCAGGATCGAACCGCTGCCGCCTGCGCCGCCGCCCAGTGCCGATGGATCATTGTTGGTACAGGCCGCGATCACGCTCAGCGCGCCCAAGGCCAGGATTTTGCCCAATACGTTCATTTCAGGTGCCTCGTGGATTTGTTTGTTTATTGCCGTCTCTTTAGCACAGCCAGAGTTTCATGTGAACTTTGCCGATTGCTGCCCCGATCAATTCTGCAAAGGCCCCCAGGACGGGTCGCTGCCGCCGTCCGGCGTGCGGACCGGGCGCAGGTTCCGGCCCGAAATATCCACCGAATACAGCGTCGCCCGTCCGCTTGCGCCCTGGGTCTCGCGGGTAAACATGATCACGCGACCATTGGGCGACCACGTGGGGCCTTCGTCCAGGAAGGACGAGGTCAGCAAGCGTTCTTCACTGCCGTCCGTACGCATGACACCGATGTGGAAACGGCCCTTGTTCTGCTTGGTAAAAGCAATCAGATCACCACGCGGCGACCAGACCGGCGTGCCATACCGGCCCTGTCCGAAACTGATGCGCGTCGGCTCACCCCCGCCGGCGGGCATGATGTAGAGTTGCGGCGTGCCCGAGCGGTCGCTTTCGAACACGATCTGCGATCCGTCCGGCGAATAGCTGGGGGCGGTTTCGATTGCGGGCGTGTTCGTCAGGCGGACGCTTTGGCCCGACGCAAGGTCCATCTTCCAAAGGTCGGTATTACCGCCCTGAATCAGCGAATAGACGATCGAGCGCCCATCCGGCGAGAAGCGCGGCGAGAAACTCATCGTGCCGTCCTGCGTCTCGAGTTCACGCCGTTTGACCCGGCCCACGTCCAGAACGTAAATCCGGGGGCTGCCGCTTTCATAACTTGTGTAAAGCAACTGCTCGCCGGTAGGGGAAAAGCGCGGGGCCAGAACGATGGCAGAGCTGTCGGTCAGATACTGAACATTGGCTCCGTCGTAATCCATGATCGCCAGCCGTTTCAGGCGCTGGTCCTTGGGGCCGCTTTCCGACACAAACGCAACCCGGCTGTCGAAATATCCGCCCTCGCCTGTCACCCGGCTATAAACCTGATCGGCCACTTTATGCGCCATGCGCCGCCAGCCATCCGTGGTGCCTGCAAACTGCAACCCGCTGCCCAGTTCCTGACCCGAGAATACATCCCAGACCCGGAAACGGACGGTCAGCTTTTTTCCCGACACGTTGACCGCGCCCGTCACCAGCGCTTCGGCATTGATGGCCTTCCAGTCCGCAAACTGAAGCGGGGCCTCGAAGCTTGTCACCTGACTGATGAACGCATCCGACGAGATTTCGCGAAACAGCCCGGTGCCGGTCAGATCTGCCGCAACTACGCGCGAGATGTCCTGCGCGTATTGTGCCGCGGTAGGACTGTCCGGTACGAAATTTGGAACGGCATAGGGCAAGGGTTCGATAATACCCTGATCCAGTTCCAGCCGCAGCGGCCCGCTTTGTGCAAAAACCGGCGCCGACAGAAGCGTCAGGCCAATAAAGAGGCTGGTCAGAAGTTTCATCATTTGATCCGCATCCTCTCGGGATTGAATGTAATCTCAATATCCTGCCACTGCGCGTATTTGTCAGCAGGCAGGTCGTATCCTTTGGCTCCGCAACGCAAAATAGCGCGCCGAGCGGCCTCGTAGGCCTGTTTTGCAGCCCCTGAAGAGCCGCCTGAGCTGTCGAGCAACTGCAAGCTGCCGCCAACAACCTTACCATCCGGGGTCAGAGAAAAGCCGACCACAACGACGGTCTGCAAGGCGTCCGTCGACAACGATCCGACATTCCAGCATTTCGATACCGCCAGCCGCATCGCGTCCTTTTCACCACTGGTCAGCGGTGGACCCGAAGGCGCGTCATCCTGTCCCAATGCATCGGCCAGCGCATCCTCGATGGCCTGCTGGTCGCTTTGCACCGGTTCTTCGGGGGCTGCCGGTGTTTCGGCCACCACGGGTTCGGCCCGAGGTTGTGGGCGGCTGGGCCGCGTTCGGGGGCGCGGGGAAGTCTGGGGCGACAATTCCTGCGTCTCTTCCGCCTCGGTCACGATCTGATCCGTGGCTTCCTCGGGCGCGGTCTGATCCTGTTGCTCCTGCTGGGTCTCGGCCCCTTCATCCAGGGATACGGCGGGGGTTTCGATGTCATCCGGTTTTGCCTCGGGCGGCGGCGGGGCCACCGGCTCGGGCGCAACCTTGTCAGCGGAATTGGGCAGGGATTCCGGACCCGGCGTCGGCAACGCAGCGACTTCCGGTTCAGGTTGGTCCAGCGTCGGGGGTTGTTCGATCACTTCCGGCTCGGGCGGCGCCTCCACGGGCTCGGGCAAAGGATCAGGCTCGGGCTCGGACGCGACAATCGGCTCGGGCTCTGGTTGTTCTTCGGGTGTCGGTTCAGGGGCGTTGGCCACTTCGGGCTCTTCAGGCTGCTGCAAATCAACGGGCGGCGACGGAACCTGGGGCGCGTCGCGTTGCGCGGTCATCGCAGCAAACTGTTCAGCCGTGACCACAGATACCTCCTGAACGGCCATAGGCAAAGGCTCCGACCGGAACGTGCCGCCTAACAGCGCCCATCCGATCAGACCTACGTGGGCAATCGCCGAGATCTTGGTGCCGGTATCCACCGCGCGGCCTCACTCTCCACCTTCGTCAAATGTCGGCCCGCCGGTATCGGTCACAAGGCCCACATTCGAAAACCCGCCGGCATTCAGCGCCCCCATCACCTGCATCACTTGCGCGTAGGGAATTGCGCCGTCCGCCCGCAGGAACACCCGGTCACTGGTACGTTCAACCGCAATGGCCCTGAGTTTTCCGATCAGATCGGCACGCGCGACGTCCGTGGTCTGGATCTGCACCCGCCCGTCCGCTGTCAGTGTGACGGTTAGCGGTTCCTCATTGTCCCCCGGCAGGGCACTGGCCGCCGTCTTGGGCAGGTCCACGGGCACCCCCACGGTCAGCAGCGGGGCCGCCACCATGAATATGATGAGCAGCACAAGCATGACATCTACAAATGGCGTCACGTTGATCTCGGCCATCGGCTGGGCGCGACCACGCCGCCGCCCCCGCCTGCGGCCGTTTCCGCCCGAGGATTGCTGAACCGCCGCACCCATCTCAGCTGTCCAACTGCCGCGACAGGATGGTGGCGAATTCGTCGGCAAACGCTTCATATCCGCCAACGATCCGATCACTGTCCGCGCTGAGCTTGTTGTAGAAAATCACCGCCGGGATCGCGGCCAACAGGCCCAGACCGGTGGCCAGAAGCGCTTCGGCAATACCGGGCGCAACAACGGCAAGGTTGGTGTTCTGCTGCTCGGCGATCTCAATAAAGGCGTTCATGATGCCCCATACGGTGCCGAACAAACCGATAAATGGCGCGGTCGAGCCGACCGTGGCCAATATGGGCAGACCTTTTTGCAGTGTTTCCGCCTCTTTTGCGATGGCCACATCCATCGACCGGTCAATCCGTGCCGTCGCGCCGGCAATCAAGCCGCCGTCGGTCCGGTGTGACCTGCGCCACTCGATCATGCCGGCGGCGAATATCTTCTCGGAACTGCCGTCCGGTCGCGTTCCGATCTGTTCGAACAGCTCATCCAGCGGATTGCCGGACCAAAAGGATTCATCAAAAACCTGCGCTTCGCGTCGCGCTGCGCGGTAATTGATCAGTTTTTGAATGATGATCGCCCAGGACCAGAACGATGCGACGACCAGCATCAGCATCACCAGTTTGACGATAAAGGTCGCGCGGGAAAACAGCCCCCACATGGAGAAGTCGATCTCCTGCGCCAGCGCCAGCGTTTCAGCTTCCATGAACCTGCTCTTTGTTTTGCCTGACAGCCATTTGGCCTTGTTTTGCCAAACGCTAACGCAGTTGGTATAGAAAAGCCAACAGAACCACCCCGGCTGAGTAAATTGTTACATCAATGCGCGAATCTCTGCCGGAAGACGGATCGGCTTGCCCTCGCTATTGATGCAAACGGCGGTCACGGTGGCGCGGAAAATCTCGGTTTCGCCGCGCCGGACATGCTGCGCCATGGTTAGGCGCACTCCTGAAATCGAAACTATCTCGGTCTCGACGATCAGTTCATCGTCAAACCTGGCCGGCGACAGATAATCCGCCTCGATCCGGCGCACGACCCAGACAATCCCCTGATCCCGCATCGCGTTCTGGTCATTGCCGAGGTTGCGCACCCAGTCCGATCGTGCCCGTTCAATAAAACGCAGGTAATTCGCATGATAGACAACACCACCCATGTCGGTGTCTTCGTAATAGACCCGAATGGGAAAGACGTGCTTCATTGTGGCTGCTCCAGACGCGCAAACAATCGCAATGCGTGGGACGCATCCTGCACCATTCCCGGCAAAATCGGATCATAGGCGGCCCGGATAAGCGCGGCGATTTCAGGGCGCAGAATTGTCGTCTCGCCAGCCACGGCCAGCGGAGACTGCGACCGGAACGCAGCATCGGACCACAACAAAACGGTCTGTACCACCTGCCCCAGCGCAAGCGTTTCGGCAGGAATTTTGGACAATTCGCCATCCATCTTCAAAAACACGAACGCCGCCCGGATGGTCCCGTCCTCCTCAAACCGGAATATGCGGTACTGGTTGGCGTCCGCCTCCATCAGCCGCCCGACCAGAGGGGCCAGATCAGGGATCAGACGGTCCAGATCGGGCACCTCCAGCAATTCCTGCCAGTCGCGAAAAAAGAAGACCATGCAGTTCGCGCCCAGTTCCGGATCGGTCTCGGCCATTGAGTGGCCAGCCAGGGCAACAACCGCCTCGAACGCGCCCTTGATCACGGAAAGCGTATCATCTTCGACGCCAAAGACGATCGGCACGATCGGTCGCCCCCAACGCGCGAACAGGAACTCGCCGCTTTCACGCGTAAAAAGTGCTTCGATTGCTTCCGGTGTCACGGCCGACCCTTCATCTTTTCAAAAATACTCTCGCCGAAGGCATAAAACCCATGGCGCACCGCATCAACCAAACAGATCGCTCTGCCCCCGGGGCGCCGCCATTCCCAAATGGGTCCATGCCTTCTGCGCCAGCATCCGCCCACGCGGTGTGCGTTGTATCAGGCCCTGCTGCAACAAATAGGGCTCAATCACTTCTTCGAGCGAATCCCGGCTTTCTGACAGCGCCGCCGACAAGGTTTCGATTCCCACAGGGCCGCCCGCGTAGTTCTCTGCGATCAGCTTCAGATAACGCCGGTCCGCGCCATCCAGCCCCAGGTTGTCCACACCCAGACGCGTCAGGGCACCATCGGCCAGATCGCGTGAAATTCGTCCATCGCCCTCGACAATGGCAAAATCGACCACGCGCCGCAGCAGCCGCCCGGCGATCCGGGGGGTTCCACGCGAACGCCGGGCGATCTCGCGCGCGCCTTCATCATCAGCCGGAGCACCCAGCTTGCGCGCGTTGCGGGTGACGATCTCGTGCAGTTCGTCGACCGTGTAGAACTGCAAACGCGTTGGAATACCAAACCGGTCGCGCAAAGGCGTGGTCAGCAGCCCCATGCGGGTCGTAGCGCCCACCAGAGTGAAGGGCTGCAATTCGATCCGCACGGTGCGCGCTGCAGGACCTTCACCGATCACCAGATCCAGCTCGAAATCCTCCATCGCCGGATACAGCACCTCTTCAACAGCCGGGTTCAGACGGTGGATTTCGTCGATGAATAATACGTCCCGAGATTCCAGATTGGTCAGGATCGCCGCCAGATCGCCCGCCTTGGCCAGCACGGGGCCCGAAGTCATGCGGAAATTCACCCCCAGCTCGCGCGCCATGATCTGCGCCAGCGTGGTTTTCCCAAGCCCCGGCGGGCCATGGAACAACGTGTGATCCATCGCCTCGCCCCGCTGGCGGGCTGACTGGATGAAGATGCGCAGATTGGCTCTTGCCTCGGCCTGACCGATAAATTCGTCCAGCCCCTGCGGACGCAGCGCGCGGTCATTGTCTTCCGGCAATGGGTCAGGGCGCAGGGCGGGATCGGCGTCTACCATTCATTCACCCTTTCGGAGCAAGCAGTTTCAAAGCGGCCCGGATCAGTTCCGCCTCATCCGCGTCGGGCAGGTTGGCTGCGGCTTCGGCCACGGCCGATGCTGCCTCGGACGGTCCATACCCCAAGTTGGACAGGGCCGACAAAGCCCCCGCAGTAGCAGCCGCCGAACCCGAGACTGGCCTGACCGTCGGTTTGGCGACTGGTGCAGGTTCGGACGATTCGACCACTTCCAGTTCGGGACCGTTCATCGCCTCTGTCACCGTGCCGCCCATTGCCATCACGCCCGGAGCCTTGTCCTTGAGGTCCAGCACAATTCGCTGCGCCGTCTTAGGTCCGACACCCTTGGCCGCCTTGACCGCACCCCAGTCACCCAACGCAATGGCGCGGCTGACCCCGTCCGGTCCCAGTGCGGACAGAATGGCTAGCGAGACCTTGGCCCCAACGCCCTGCACCGAACACAGCAGGCGATGCCATTCCTTTTCGACCAGCGACAGAAACCCGTAAAGCTGCATGAGGTCCTCACGCACGACCATGTCGGTGTAGATCGAGACGCCCTCACCCACACCCGGTAGTGCCGCCATGGTCCGGTCCGAACAGTAGACGATATAGCCGACCCCGCGCACATCAATCAGCACGTGGTCTGCCGCGCGATAATCCAGCCGCCCGGTCAATTTTCCGATCATGCCCGCACCTCTTTCATCCGCGCCTGAGGCGCCGCGCCGTAATAGGAATGACAGATAGCAATCGCCAGCGCATCCGCCGCGTCCGCCCCTTTGGGCTGACACCCCGGCAGTTGCAGCTTGACCATATGCAGCACCTGCTCTTTTTCGGCGTGACCCACACCGACCACGGTTTTCTTGACCCGGTTGGGCGCATATTCCCCGACCGTCAAACCGGCCTTCGCCAGCGTCAGCAACGCCACGCCGCGCGCCTGACCCAGTTTCAGCGTTCCAGCCCCGTCCTTGTTGACGAATGTCTGCTCAATCGCGGCCTGATCCGGTCGATACTCGGCTATGACCTCGACGATCTGGTTGTGCAGGGACAAAAGGCGTTCGCCCAGATCGTCCCCGTCCGACTTGCACAACCCGTTGGCGACATGGCTCAGACGGCTGCCATGCGATTCGATGATGCCCCATCCCAGGGTTCTCAGCCCCGGATCAATGCCTAGAATTCGCATGTTGTGCCTTTGGCCTGCTCGGGTTCGTGTGATTTTTTTATCAACTAGCACGAAGCAAGAACATTTTCCAAGCGAATTGACCCAAAGGCCAAAAACGACAGACCTGTCTCAACGGCGACAGATGGACCCTTTTTGCGACCCGGAATGTCCTGTTTCCGCCACCTAATGAAAGAGAAATTCATCAATGATTTAAGGGAATTTAAGGAAACTCGAGCTCTGCAGAAATTGCATAGGACACATGCAAATTCCGCTCTTGTGCCGACGATATGACATCACTAGATGCCCGGCAGATCGCAAGATCAGACAGTAACACAAACCAGAAGGAAACAGGATATGGCTGCACTGGACACAACCCGCACCGCCACTGGCTCGTTCGGCCTCGTTGGCCGTATCGGCGAAACTTTCGCAGCGGTCGTCAACGCTGTTGTCGAATGGAATGACGCCCGCGTTACCCGCAACGCGCTGAGCGGTCTGACCGACCGTGAACTGGAAGATATCGGCCTGTGCCGCGGCGACATCGACGTCGTTGCCGAAGGCCGCCGCTAAGACGGCAAACGCCCACTCACAGCTTCTTTACGGAGCAAAAAAACACCGCGCAGCCAGAAGCAGCGCGGTGTTTTTTGATTCAGGCCAAGTCAGTAGAGGACTTTGTTAAGCTGAACCGAGAGAAACTCTGTCATCGGGTCCACCTGCATGATCCAGGCTCCTGCCTGCTCAACCGAGGTGCCCTGGCTTAGGGTGTCAATGCGGTGGTCATAACCGGTCGGACCAAGGCTGGACAGCAGAAACGCCTTGAAGGCAAAGAACCCGCAGATGCAGAACAGCAGAACCTTTGCAGGGATCGCCGATCTGACGCGTTGTGGTTTCATCACCACCAGACCATCCTTGCGCATCGTCGCACGATAGCCGTGGCTCATCTTGCTGTGCTTCTTGTTCAGGCGATTGACGCGCTGATCGAACTCCAGTTGTTTTACCGTCATGGCAGCCTCCTAAAACCGCCCCCCGCTGACTTGAATGACGGTAGAAACAGATTGCGACAAAAAAGAGGCAAAAAACCACAAAACTCCTGCAAATGGCCCTGAATTAGCCCTGTTTGCTTAAGATCAGCGTCGTCCAGTCACCAATCTGGCCGCGATCATGGGTATTGAACCCATTTTGTAAATAAACGGAAACGACGTCATCGGCCTGTTCGTTCAGAATCCCTGACAGAATCGCGTAGCCTCCAGAGCGCAGATTCGCTGAAATTTCCGGTGCCAGAGCCACCAGCGGACCTTTCAGAATATTCGCAAAGATCAGGTCATAGGGCGCATGCGATTGCAGTTCGGGGTGATCGAAGCCCGCCGCCTCGATACAGAGCACCTGACCGGACATCCCGTTTGCCTTCAGGTTGGCCTCGGCCACGTCAACCGCGACCTGGTCAATATCGCTGGCCAGAAACTGCCCGTCCCAGACCCGCGCGGCGGCCATTGCCAGAACAGCGGTGCCACAGCCGATATCTGCCACTTTCGCCGCCGAGAACCCTTCGTCAAGCAACCGATCCAACGCCTTGAGGCATCCAAGGGTCGTGCCATGGTGCCCCGTGCCAAACGCCATCGCGGCCTCGATCAGCAGAGGGATACGACCTTCGGGCAGCTTGTCCGCATCATGGCTGCCATAGACAAAGAACCGCCCCGCCTCGACCGGTGCCAGTTCCCGGCGGACATGCGCGACCCAGTCGGTTTCGGGCAGTTCCGAAACGACAAAGGGCTTCGCCCCGAACGCAGCGGCCAGAACGGCCAGCGCGGTTTCATCGGGGGCTTCGGTGAAGTAACCGCCGACCTCCCACAGGCCCGAGTCGTCTTCGACCTCGAACACGCCCACACCGGTTGGTTCCGGGTCCAGACGCTCCATCGCTTCGCCCAGGCTTTCGGCGGCTTTCTTCCCGTTCAGTGTCGTGAGCGCAGTGAATGTGGGCATCGGGGCCTCCTGTCCAATCTCGCACTGCGCCTAGGGCCACCGGCCGCCAAGGTCAAGCGCTGGCGCCTATTCGGCGGGGGCGGGTGCGTATTTCGACAGGATGGTTTCGTTGCCCGGTTCCGGGTGACGCGGGATCAGCAGGGACAGACCCAGCGAGACCAGCGCCATGGCAGCAGCCAGCCCGAAAACGGCGCCGGGCGAGACAACCCACAAGAGACCCAGCAACGCAGGCAGGAACACGGCCGCGATATGGTTGATCGTGAAAGCCACCGCCGCCGTAGGCGCAATATCCGCCGGGTCGGCGATCTTCTGGAAATAGGTCTTCAGTGCCAGCGCGAGCGCGAACAGCACGTGGTCGATCACATAAAGGATTGCGGCCAACAGTACGCCCCAGCCAAACCAGTAGATGCCGCCATAGGCCGCGAACACGATCGCCAGGCCGGTATATTCAAAGATCAGCGTGCGGCGTTCGCCGAACATCGCCACCGCTTTGCCCAACATGGGCGCAGCGGTCATGTTGATCAGCAGGTTGATCAGATACAGCCCTGTCAGTTCGTGCACGTCAAAACCGAATTTCTCGACCATCATGAAGCCGGCAAAAACAATGAAGATCTGCCGCCGGGCCCCGGCCATGAATTGCAGCGCATAGTAGAGCCAATACCGGCGGCGGAGAATTATCTTCTTTGTCTGCGGCGTCGGCGCATCGAATTGCGGGTAAGCGACCAGGCACAACAAGCCGAGCAGCGCCGTCAGCCCCCCGGCCGCCATGAATACCGTGTTGTAGGACAGATCGAACCGGTCCCATGTCAGAACGATCAGGCCGTAGACCACCAGAGTCGAGGCAGACCCCATCGCCACCAGCCATCCCAGCACCTGCGGCGCACGGTCTTTGGGCAACCATTGCAGTTGCAGCGACTGGTTTACCGTTTCGTAGTAGTGAAAGCCGATCGAACTGAACAGCGTCACAAACAGCAACCCGCCAAGGCTGGGAAACCAAGCAGTGACGGCCGTTGCAACACCCAGCAGCATCAGCGAGATCATCGCCAGCACCTGTTCGCGAATAAACAGGATCACGGCAATCACGCCGACGGCCAGAAAGCCCGGAATTTCCCGCACCGTATGCAGCAGACCGATATCCGCACCGTCAAAATTCGCCACCTCGATGACAAAGTTGTTCAACAGCGCGCTCCACGCGTTGAACGCGATGGGCATGGTCAATGCCATCACGAAAAGGAGCGTAACCGGACGGCGCCAGAACGGAAGGCTCTGCGCCTCAGAAAGCGGCATAGGTTTCAGCATGGGACTCCCTCTACGCCCATTTGAACAGTTTGGCGAGAGGGAAGCGGCATGCGCACAGCAGGCCTGCGCAGATGCAGACGTCAGTAGAAGCTTTGCGGGTCGATATCCACGGAAAGTCGGATATCGCCTTTCAGGCGCAAAGGCTCGATCCAGCGCGCGATGGCGTCCTGAATGGGCGCGCCCTTCGGCGCTTTGACCAGCAGCCGCACCCTGTGGCGGCCACGGATGCGGGCGATGGGCGCCGGGGCCGGACCAAACACCTGCGCGCCCACGTCACGCAGCGGCGCGTCATTGCGGGCCATGGCATCGCCGATGTCGAAAACCGGGCCGACCTCGGGGCCCGACAGAACAATTCCAGCCATGCGGCCATAAGGCGGCACGCCTGCCGCCTGCCGCCCGGCGGCCTCGGCCTTCCAGAAACCTTCTTCATCGCCGGACAGAATGGCGCGGATGACAGGATGTTCCGGTTGAAAGGTCTGCAACAGCGCCTGCCCGGGCTTGTCGGCCCGACCGGCTCGACCCGCAACCTGCCGCATCAACTGGAAGGTCCGCTCGGCAGCCCGCAGGTCTGCGCCATGCAGGCTGAGATCCGCGTCGATAACTCCGACCAGCGTCAGCTTTGGAAAGTTGTGCCCTTTGGCCACCAGCTGTGTCCCGATGATGAGATCCGCGTCGCCTTCGGCAATCTCTTCAATCTTGGCCTTCAGCGCCCGCGCCGAGCCGAACAGGTCAGAACTGAGCATCGCGATCTTCGCCTCGGGAAAGGTCGCTTCGGCCTCTTCCGCCAGCCGCTCGATTCCCGGCCCGACCGGGGCCAGTTTGCCTTCGACCCCGCAGGACGGACAGGTCTCGGGCATCGGTTTGGTTTCGCCGCATTGATGGCACATAAGGCGTTTCAAAAAGCGATGCTCGACCATCCGCGCGTCACAGTGATCACAGGCAATCTGTTCACCGCAAGCGCGGCAGAGCGTCACCGGCGCGTAGCCACGGCGGTTGATGAACAGCAGCGATTGCTCACCCTTCTCGATCCGCTGCCTCACTGCCTGCCGCAGGGACGGCGAAATCCACGTTCCCGCCTGCATCTGTTCGGCGCGCATGTCGATGGGCTTCATCTCGGGCAGGACCGCCGCCCCGAACCGCGACGTCAGATCGAGACGCTCGTATTTCCCGGCCTCGGCGTTGGCCCAGCTTTCCAATGAGGGCGTGGCACTGGCCAGAATCACCCGCGCGCCACAGATGGCCGCGCGCAGGACCGCCATGTCGCGGGCGCTGTAATGCACGCCATCCTCTTGCTTGTAAGAGGTATCATGTTCCTCATCTACAACAACCAGGCCCAGATTGCGGAACGGCAGGAATAGCGCCGACCGGGCGCCGACTACCAGTTGCGCATCCCCCTGCCCGACCATCCGCCAGACCCGGCGGCGTTCGGTCATGGTCGCGCCCGAGTGCCATTCGGCCGGACGCGCGCCAAACCTTGCCTCGACCCGGGTCAGAAACTCGGCAGTCAGGGCAATCTCTGGCAGCAAGACCAGCGCCTGCCGCCCTTGCCGCAAAGTCTCGGCCACCGCTTCCAGATACACTTCGGTCTTGCCGGACCCGGTCACGCCCTTCAGCAACGTCGTGCCATAATTCCCCGTCCGCTGCCCGGCTTGCAGCCGCGCGACCGCCTCTGCCTGATCATCTGTCAGCTCCTTTCCGGGTAAATCCGGGTCCAGACGCGGATAGGGCAGATCTCGCGGGCTGTCCTCTTCCCGAACCGCGCCTTGCTTGACCAAGCCCTTGACGACCGAGGACGTTACCCCCGCCTGTTCAGCCAGCTCCTTCAGCGTAAAGGCCAACCCGCCATAGTCGCGCAACACTTCCAGCACGCGGGTACGTGCATCCGTCATCCGGTCAGGTTGACCTTCGCCAAGGCGATATATCTTGCGCATAGACGGCGGATCACCCAGCCCCGGCGCGCGGGTCGCCAGACGCAGCATCGCGGGCATCGGCGTCAGCGTGTAATCGGCCACCCGCCGCAGAAACACGCGCATCTCCTCTCGCATCGGCGCAACTTCGAGCACACTTATGACCGAACGCGCCTTGGCAAGGTCAAAGCCCCCCTGCCCCGGCCCCCAGACCACGCCAAGAACCTTGCGCGGACCCAATGGTACTTCGACAAACGCCCCCAGAAAGCACCCACCCTCGGGCGCCTTATAGTCCAACGTCCGGTCCAGCGGCTGCGTCGTCAGCACCGCAACCAGGTCTCCTTCGTCGAAAAATCCGTTAGCGCTCACGGCATATCCTTCGCAGGGGGTTCCAGCATGGGTCTCTTTGAGGTAAAGCCATCCGCAACCAAGGCCAACCCATCAAAGGACTGCCCTCATGAAATTCTTTGTAGACACCGCCGAGATCGATGCCATCGCCGAACTGAACGATCTGGGCATGGTGGACGGCGTAACCACCAACCCGTCGCTGATCCTGAAGTCGGGCCGCGACATTCTGGAAGTGACCAAGGAAATCTGCGATCTGGTCGACGGGCCTGTGTCTGCCGAAGTGGTCGCAACCGAAGCCGACGACATGATCGCCGAAGGCCGCAAGCTGGCCAAGATCGCCCCCAACATCGCTGTAAAAGTGCCGCTGACATGGGCTGGTTTGAAAACATGCAAAACGCTGACCGACGAAGGCCAGATGGTCAACGTGACTCTCTGCTTCTCCACCAACCAGGCCATTCTGGCAGCCAAGGCTGGTGCGACTTTCATCTCGCCCTTCATCGGACGTCTGGACGACATCAACCTTGATGGCATGGATCTGATCGCCGACATCCGTCAGGTTTATGACAATTACGGGTTCGAAACTGAAATTCTGGCCGCCTCGATCCGCACCGTGAACCATGTGACGGACAGCGCGCGCATCGGTGCCGACGTGATCACAGCGCCACCCGCCGTCATCAAGAAACTGGCCGATCACCCGCTGACCGACAAGGGTCTCGAGACCTTCCTGGCCGACTGGGCCAAGACCGGCCAGAAAATCCTCTGATCCATTGCACAACCGCGCGGCGCCGTCAGGCGCCGCGCCCGGCCCAACGGCCGAGGCCTGATCCCCGATCAGGCGCAGGCAGGCGGGAGCCGCCGCATGAGACCTGAGAAAACCCGTCAAAGCTGCATTTTTTCCAAGGCAATCGCGGCAAGCCATGTTATAGTCTGGCACAACAAAAAAAGACCGGACGGGATATGAGCAGTAACCCCAAACTCGAGGATAGCCTTCGCGCCGCGATTCTGGCTGAACCAGACGCCGTGCTGGATGACAAGGACCTGATGCAGGCCCTGGTGGCCGCGAACGAACAGGCGCGTGGCGAAAATGTCATCGACCTGCGCGGCATCGCCATGCAGCGGCTTGAAGCGCGGCTGGACCGACTGGAAGACACCCACCGCTCGGTCATCGCGGCGGCTTACGAGAACCTTGCGGGCACAAATCAAGTACACCGCGCCATTCTGCGCCTGCTGGAGCCCGTCGAGTTCGAAGACTTCCTGCGCGCCCTGGGCAGTGACGTGGCCGATATTTTGCGCGTGGACCAGATCACTCTGGTTCTGGAAACCACAACCGAACAAAACGATCCCGCCATCGAAAAGCTGGGGGGCGTTCTGGCTGTGGTCGAGCCCGGCTTTGTCGACGCGTACCTCAACAGTGATCGCAGCAGATCCGCGCGGGATGTCATCTTGCGCGAAACCCGTCAACACAGCCGCAGGATCTATGGTGCGCAGGCGGGGCATTTGCGGTCCGAAGCCTGCCTGCGGCTGAACCTGGGCACTGGTCGCCTGCCGGGCATGATCGTTATGGGCGCCCGGGATCCACGACATTTCACTCCACAACTGGGCACCGACCTTCTGACCTTTTTTGCCGGCGTATTTGAACGCTCCATGCGCCACTGGCTGTCGTGAGCCTGATTTCTCCGGCCTGCCGCGATGCGCTGCAGCACTGGCTTGACGGGCTTGCCGCGCTGGCCGGACGGTCGGAGAACACGCAATCCGCCTATCGCGGCGATGTCACCGACTTTCTGGCCTTCATGACCCTGCACCATAACGGGCAGCAGGGGCTGGCCGCGCTTGAACGGATCACGGTTTCGGACATGCGGGCCTGGATGGCGGATCAGCGCGGTAGCGGTGTGGGGGCGCGGTCGCTGGCACGCAAACTGTCCGCCGTCAAAAGCTTTTATCGCTGGCTGGCCGAGCGCGAAGGCTTTGAACCCACCGCCGTTCTGTCGACTCGCGCACCCAAATACACCCAAAAACTGCCCCGTCCGCTTGCCGAAGATGCGGCGCGCGCGATGATTGATACGGTCGAACTGCAATCCAGCTCGGATTGGGTCGCGGCCCGGGACATGGCGGTGGTCACACTGCTTTACGGGTGCGGATTGCGAATATCCGAAGCCCTGTCCCTGACGGGTAGGGATGTGCCTCTTCCAGCAACACTGCGGATTCTGGGCAAGGGCGGGAAGGAGAGGATCGTGCCGGTTCTGCCAGTCGCCCGTCAGGCCGTGGAACGGTACACGTCGCTTTGTCCTCATTCCCTGTTGCCCTCGGAAGCGCTGTTTCGCGGTGTGCGGGGCGGGCCGCTGAACCCACGCGCAATCCAGGGCGTCATGGCGAAGGCACGGATGCAGCTGGGCCTGCCTGCCACAGCCACCCCACATGCACTTAGGCACAGCTTTGCTACGCATCTTCTGTCGGCGGGTGGTGATCTGCGCGCAATTCAGGAATTGCTGGGGCATGCGTCGCTTTCGACCACGCAGACCTACACGGCAGTCGACAGCGCGCGCCTGATGGAAGTCTACAACCGGGCTCATCCCAAAGCCTGAACCGGATCACCACAGCCGCTCGCCGGCGTTTGGTCATTGGAGACTTTTTGCTTTGCATCTCGTGGCCGCATCGTCCATGACACCCCCATGACCTTGAGATTCAAAGCCCTTAGCGTTCATCTGTTCACCGCCACCGGTGCCGTTTTTGCAATGCTGGCCATGCTGGCCGCCGTTGAAGAAAAATGGAGCCTGATGTATCTCTGGCTTGTGGTCTCGTTCATCGTGGACGGTATCGACGGCCCGCTGGCCCGCCACTACCATGTCAAGAAAAACGCGCCCGAGTTCGATGGCGTCCTGCTGGACCTGATCATCGACTACCTGACTTATGTGTTCATCCCCGCCTTCGCACTGTTCAAATCGGGGCTGATGGACGGCTGGACCGGCTGGTTCGCCATCATTGTCATCACATTTGCCAGCGCGATGTACTTTGCCGACACCCGAATGAAGACCAAGGACAACTCTTTTTCCGGCTTTCCCGGCTGCTGGAACATGTTCGTTATCGTGATCTTCGCACTCGAACCGAGTTTTTGGGTGATCCTGCTGCTGGTCACGCTGCTATCATTGGCAATGTTCCTGCCGCTGAAATTCGTTCACCCGGTCCGGACCGAACGCTGGCGCAATCTGACTTTGCCAATGGCCCTGGCCTGGACGTTCTTTGCAGGATGGGCGGCCTGGGTTGATTTCCATCCCGAAAGTTGGGCGCACTGGGGGCTGGTCGTCACCAGCCTGTACCTGACTTTCGCGGGCATCGCTCAGCAGATGGTACCCGCGCGCGATAGCTGAAATTACAGGACCTCCTGCACTTCGAATTCGGTCCCATTATGGGTGAACACATCGCCCTCCTGCAGGCCGGCCATGGCCAGATAGATCGGGCTTTGCATGGAAATGCCCATGTAGGTGTTGCCGTCGACGTCAAACCGCGTCGTTGAAACACACACAACAAACCGCCGGTTGTTGAATTTGATCACCGCGCCGGGCCGCACCGTGTCGGTCAGACTGAAATCAGTGTTTTCGATCACGTCGATCTTGGCATGATGGGCATGGACCGGCGCGTCGAAAGCTGCCGCCAGATCTGCATTCTCGCGCGAGGCAGCGATGTCGTCCTTGTCATGTCCTTCACGGTCATCCAGCTGCGAATCTTTCAGAAACGCATCATAATGCGCCTGCGCCGTGGCAAGCTCCTGCGCTTCAAGCGACATCAACCGGTCGATAATTGCCTTCTTGCGGGCTGCAAGGTCTGCTTCAGTGGTCATTCAATGCGGTCCTTCAAATTCAGTATCGAATATAAGTTGGGCCGCAATCCGGGCGATTGCAACAGGTTTCCACGGTTCAGATAAGCAGGCTGGCGGCTCCTTCATGGCGCAACAGGGCAACCTTGGTCTCGACACCCCCGCACCCGGAAAACCCGACCATCCTTCCATTTGCCCCCAAAACGCGGTGGCACGGGATGATCACCGGGATCGGATTGCCGCCACAGCCGCGCCCCACCGCCTGCGCCGAATAGCCCAGCTCCGCCGCCAACTCGCCATAAGTCCGGGTCTCACCCAGCGGGATGGCGAACATTGCGTCGCAGACTCGGCGCTGAAACTCTGATCCCTTTATGCGATAGGGCAGATCGAACCTTTGCAGGCGCTTCTGGTCGTAGGCCCGCATCTGCGCCGCCGCTTCGCGCAACAACGGCGTATCAGGTGCATCGTCGGACCCGTCCCAAATCAGCCTCGTGATTGCCTCGTCTTCCTCGACGATGCCGAGGCGCCCGAACCGTGTGTCTACCGCAATCGTTCCCATGCGGTCATGCTGACAGACAGGTCACAGCCACCGCAACCCGAATCCAGACAATTCGCCCGTCTTTTGTTCAAAATACCTTTCGGAGAAAGGCAGAGCCTCACTAAAGGCCCTGCCCCATAGCCGCCGGTAACGGATCAGCCCAACGCTTCGTCGCAGCGCCCGCAGACGTCGTCATGCGCGTGGCGGCCCACGTCAGGCAGAATCTTCCAGCACCGCTGGCACTTCGCGCCTTCCGCCTTTTCGAACACCACTCCGACGCCCTCGATCTCGGGCACGCGAAACGCCTCGGCCGGGGCCGGATCGCCGGTCACCGACAGGCCAGACGTGATGCACATATCATCCACATCAAACGTTGCCAGCAGATCGCGCGTTTCGGAGTCTTCGATATACACGATCGGCGCCGCCTCCAGGCTGGAGCCGATGACCTTGTCCTGGCGCTGCACTTCCAGCGCAGCGGTCACAGCTCGGCGCACACGGCGGATCTTGGCCATGGCTGTCTCAAGCTCGGCGTTGCGCCAGTCGGCAGGCGTCTCGGGGAAGTCCACCAGATGGACTGAACTGTCGTCACCCGGGAACCGTTCCAGCCAGACTTCCTCCATGGTGAAGACCAGGACCGGCGCCAGCCAGGTGGTCAGGCGGTGGAACAGGGTATCCAGCACGGTGCGCGCGGACCGGCGGCGCAGCGTGTCGCCATCGCAATACAGCGCATCCTTGCGAATATCGAAATAGAACGATGACAGATCGACGGTCGCAAAGGTGAATACGGCACTGAACACGCCCTGGAAGTCGAACGCGGCGTAGCCCTTGCGTACTTGCTCATCCAGATCGGCCAGACGGCTGAGAACCCAACGCTCCAGTCGCGGCATATCCTCGGGGGCGACGCGATCCGCCTCGGAGAAGTCAGCCAGCGAACCCAGCATGAACCGCATGGTGTTGCGCAGGCGGCGATAGCTGTCGGCGGTGCCTTTGAGGATTTCCGGCCCGATCCGCTGGTCGGCGGTATAGTCGGTCTGAGCCACCCAAAGGCGCAGGATATCGGCACCATATTGCTTGATGACCTCTTCCGGCACGATGGTGTTGCCCAGAGATTTGGACATCTTGTTGCCTTTGGCATCCAGCGTGAAACCGTGGGTCACAACGTTGCGATAAGGCGCGCGGCCTTTGGTGCCGCAGGCCTGCAGCATGGAAGAATGGAACCAGCCGCGGTGCTGGTCGGTCCCTTCCATGTAGACATCGGCGATGCCGTCTTCGGTGCCGTCCTCGCGATCACGCAGAACGAAAGCGTGGGTCGAGCCCGAGTCGAACCACACATCCAGCACGTCAAACACCTGATCGTAGTCATCGGGGTTGGCGATGCCGTTCAGAATCTTCTCTTTGAAGCCCGCGGTGTACCAGACGTCCGCGCCATCTGCCTCGAACGCCGCTTTGATACGCGCGTTCAGGTCTGCGTTGCGCAGCAGATAATCTGCGTCGGTCGGCAGAGCACCCTTTTTGGTGAAGCAGGTCAGCGGCACGCCCCAGGCGCGCTGGCGCGACAGAACCCAGTCCGGGCGCGCCTCTATCATGGAATACAAGCGATTGCGGCCCGTTTGCGGCGTCCACTTCACCAGTTCGTCGATGGACCGCAGGGCACGCTCGCGGATGGTGTCTCCCATCTCGCCCATGCCATCATCCAGCTTGCGATCAACGGATGCAAACCACTGCGGCGTGTTACGGTAGATGATCGGAGCCTTCGAGCGCCACGAATGCGGGTAGCTGTGCTTGATCTTGCCACGCGCCAGCAACCCGCCGACCTCGACCAGCTTGTCGATCACGGCTTTGTTCGCATCACCCTCACCGCCCTTGCGGGACAGGATGAATTTGCCTCCAAAGAACGGCAGATCAGCGCGGAATGAGCCATCGTCCATCACGTTGTAGGTGATGACCTGTTCCAGCATCCCCAGATCGCGGTACAGCTCGAATTCTTCCATCCCGTGGGACGGTGCACAGTGAACGAAACCTGTGCCTTCGGTGTCGGTTACGAACTCAGCGGCGCGGAAGTCACGGATGTCGTCCCATTCACCATTGCCACCCTCGGCGCCGGCCAGCGGGTGGGTCAGCTGGACACCTTCCAGTTCATCGGCAGTCACATCGCGGACGCGGGTCCATTGGTCGTCGTTCAGGCGGGCGCGGCCAAGCACATCGGCGGCCAGATTGTCGGCCAGCAGGAAATTGTCGCCCACATTGGCCCAACATTCCTCCGGCGCTCCGGTGACTTCATAAAGGCCATAAGAGATGTCCTTGCCGTACACGACCGCTTTGTTCGACGGCATGGTCCAAGGCGTCGTGGTCCAGATCACGACAAACGCGTCATCCAGATCGCCCGCATTCACGACCTTGAACTTCACCCAGATAGTGAAGCTTTCCTTGTCGTGATACTCGACCTCGGCCTCGGCCAGAGCGGTTTTTTCGATGGGCGACCACATGACGGGCTTCGAGCCCTGATAGAGCGTGCCGTTCATCAGGAACTTCATGAACTCGTCGGCGATCACGGCCTCGGCGTGATAGTCCATGGTGATATAGGGATCGGGCCAGTTGCCGGTGATGCCCAGACGCTTGAACTCTTCGCGCTGGACGTCGATCCAACCTTCGGCGAACTTGCGGCATTCCTGACGGAAGTCGACGATGTTCACCTCATCCTTGTTTTTGCCCTTCTTGCGGTACTGTTCCTCGATCTTCCATTCGATGGGCAGGCCGTGACAGTCCCAGCCGGGCACGTAACGCGCGTCGAAACCCATCATCTGATGGGATCGCACGATCATGTCCTTGATGGTTTTGTTCAGCGCGTGACCGATATGCAGGTGGCCGTTCGCGTAAGGAGGGCCATCATGCAGCGTAAAGGGCGTGCGGCCCTCTTTTTCACGCAAGCGGTCATAGACGCCGATGGATTCCCACCGCTCCAGCCATGCGGGCTCGCGCTTGGGCAGGCCGGCGCGCATCGGGAACTCGGTTTTGGGCAGGTTCAGCGTGTCTTTGTAGTCAGGTGTCTGGATCGTATCGGCGCACATTTGGGGCGTCCCTTGGATGATCTGGTCTTACTAGGATCGAAGCGTTCGGTGCGAAGTCTCAAACACCTTTGCCCGGCGTCTCAGAGGGTCAGAGCGCCGGGGATATAATTCGAATAATGATGGCCAGACGGTCATGCATGGCAGGCTTATAAGACGCCTTCCCGCAATGGTCCAGAGGTTCTGCCGCCCGGTGTGAAGAGCGGTGAACAAGTCATTTTCACACCAATTCCCCACGGCCAAACGGGCCGTCAGGGGTGAAACAGGGACCCGACAAGGTAAGCAATCAACGCCGCCGTTCCGCCGATCAACAAGGTCTCAAAGCCCGACCGCCACCAAGGTGCCAGCGACCACCGGCTTTTCATCGCACCTATGGCGAAGAAAACGGCAAGTGTCAGTGAAACCGAGACCGCAAAGGCATTCTGGACGGACACCAGGAACGGAACCAGCGGAACCATCCCGGCCACCAGAAACGCGAAGAACGTCGCCGTTGCAGCCTTGAGCGGATGAGGCTCGACACTGCCCAGACCGTATTCGCCTTCGATCATCAGGTTGATCCAGTTTTCCCGATTGTCGGTGATGGCATCCGTCGCCTCATTCAGAACGCGGCCCGAAAGTCCTTTCTGAGCCAGAATCTCACGCACTTCGCCGCGCTCGCCTTCGGGATAAAGGTCGATATGGCGTTCCTCGACCGCGCGAATGCGGCGGATATTGTCCAGTTCGGCCTTGGTACCCGAATAGTTCCCCGCCGCCATCGAAAACCCGTCGGCCAGAACGTTTGCAAGGCCAAGCGCCACGATGACAAAGGGCGACAGACCCGCCCCGGCGACACCGGACACGATGGCAAAGGTCGTGACCGACCCGTCCAGCCCGCCATAAACAAGATCCCGCAGGACGCCGCGACCGGGCGGGGCATTGATCCGGGCGGAAATCTCTTTCTGGCTGTGACCGTGGTCGATCATGGCTGGCCCTCCGTCGCCATTAGCTTGGCGGAAGGATAGCACTATGGCCTTGCGTCAGATCAATCTTTCGAGAACAGGCCGCTCAGTGCACGCCGGATCATGCCGCGGGTCGACGGCTTGTGCCGTTTGGAAAAGGGTAACGGACGGCAGACTTCCATCGCGGCCACGCCAACACGGGCGCTCAGCGCGCCGTTTACCAGACCCTCACCAAAACGGCGGGACAGTTTGCTGAGGACTGAGCCGCCCAGAACCGGCTCCAGCAAATCATCACCCACAGCGACGGCGCCTGTGGCGATCAGATGCACAAAGACGGCCCGCGTCAAACGCCATCCGCCAAAAAAACCGGCGCGGCCTCCGTAGATTTCGGCAATGCGCCGGATCATCCGCAGGGACGCCAGCATCGCCGTTGCGACATCCGCCAGCGCCAGCGGTACAAGCGCGGTCACGGTGGCCACCTGCCTGGCCGCGGCTTCGACCTCACGGCTGGCGGCAGCGTCGAGCGGGGCAAGCAATTCGTCCTCGGCAAGGGACAGCAGACCGCTGGCATCGAATTGCTCACCCATGCGCTCGGCCAGCCTGTCGCGGCCCCATCTCGTGTCTTCGCGGCCCTTGTAGAACGCGACCAGCCGGTTCGTGACCGCCCGCGCCTGCGCCAGATCAGCTTCGGCCAGCGCGGCATCGGCGGCGCGGCGCATTCCATCCACGCGCGACAACCGTCCAATAGCCGCCAGTTCACGGATCACGATGATCAGCGTCACCATTAGCAGCGCCGCAATCAGCCCGGTGACGATCCACCCCAGAACAGGCGAACGCGCCACAAGCGACGTTGCAAAATCCCACGCTGCAATCGAAACCGCCGCGCCCACAACGGCCAGCGCCAGCCCCCAGAACCACCGGGACAGGGCAGAAGGCTTTCGGGCCGCAAGCCGGGCCGCGGCCTGCATTGCCTGACCTTGCGGCTGCGCAACATCGGGAACGGGCGGCGCCTGCGCTACGTCGGCAGCGGGTTCATCCGCTTCCAGATCGATCAGAACCGGGCCTTTAGCCATTGCTGCCGCCCTCCGCATTCCAGACAAACCTGATATCCGGCAGGCTTTCATCGTTGTCCGATCCGTCGCCGCGCGCGACCTCGACAAATCCGTGACGCTCATAAAACCTGAGCGCGGGCCTGTTTGCCTCAAATGCGTACAGCGACAGCTGAGATCGTTCGGTTTTAGCCCGGTCCAGCAATTTCCGCCCAATCCCCTGCCCCCGCGCCGCAGCAGCAAGATAGAGGGAATGAACCTCGTCACCATGACGCGCCAGAAACCCCACGACGCCCTTGTCCGTCTCGGCAACTGTGACCCAACCCTGATCGATCATCCTGCCGCAAAACGCGATGGTTTCAGCGCAGGAATGCAGCTCGGGCATCCAGTCGTTTTCGCGCGCGAATCCATGCAGGATTTCACCGGTCGTGCCGGCATCCGTACTGCGGGCGGGGCGGAGTTTTACGGTCACAGGCGGTCTCCGATCAGAAACTGGGCGGCCCGGTCCAGCCGGATGTGCGGCGGCCCGTCCCCGGGGCGAAGGGTCAGATGCGCCGGGGCAAATGTCATGAAACCGAAATCATCGTTCAGCCAGTTCTCAGCCCCGTCGCGGGCCGGGCCCAGCAGATGAGCGGGATCTGACGGCAGATCCCCGGCATAAAAGGCAGCCTGGTTCCCGGTATCCAACAGGGTGCCACGCACGCAGGGCAGTTCAGACCCGTTGTGATTGCGCATGTCTTCCGTCGTGGCACGCAGCGACGCAAGTGACAGGGCGGCGGTCTCGGCTCCGGCGAATTTGGCCCTGTCCTGTGCTTCGCGCGTCAGCGCCTCCATGATCGCGGTCAGGCGTGGGTGTTGCAAGTGGTGCAGATGATCGGCCTTGGTGGCGGCAAAGAGAATACGCTCGACCCGTTTGCCCAGCAGCAGCTGGCTGAGCCACGCATTTCGGCCGGGACGGAAAGCCGACAGGATATCTGCCATCGCACGGCGCATGTCCTCGACCGCCTTCGGGCCTTTGTGAATTGCGCCCAGCGCATCGACCAACACAACCTGCCGGTCGATGCGCGAGAAGTGATCACGGAAGAACGGTTTGACCACCTGCGACTTGTACGCCTCGAACCGCCGTTCCATCTCGCGGTGCAGCGAGCGCCTGCGCGACGGGCCGTCGACCGGCAACGGCGCAAAGGTCAGAACCGGTGATCCGGCCAGGTCGCCCGGCAACAGGAACCGCCCCGGTGTACAGTCGTAGTACCCACTGTCCCGCGCCCCGTTCAGATAATCCGTGAACGCCGCCGCCAGTGCCTGAGCCGTCGGTTCATCGTGGTTGTCATTGGGATCGGTTGCCCCGATCCGTGACAGGAAATCTGTTGCTTCGGACCGGTTTTCGATGCGGGTCAGCGTGCCCTGCGACCACTCCGCATAGGATTTCTCCAACAGGGCCAGATCCAGCAGCCATTCCCCCGGATAGTCCACGATATCAAGATGAACGGTGCGCGGTCCCTGCAACCCGGCCAGCAAACCGGCGGGGCGCGCCTTGAATGACAGGCGCAGTTCGGAAACCGCGCGCGTGCTCTCGGGCCAGTGCGGCGCGGGGCCGGTCAGGTCGGACAGATGAGATTCAAAGTCGAACCGGGGCACCGTGTCATCAGGCTGTGGTTGCAGATAGGCGGCGTTGATCCGCCCCTCCTGCTGGGCGACCAGTCCCGTCATGCGGCCCCGATCCAGCAGGTTGGCCACAAGCGAGGTGATAAACACCGTTTTGCCGGACCGCGCCAGTCCGGTGACGCCCAGACGTATGACCGGCTCGAACAGGGTTTCAGACACGCGGTCGCCCACGGATTCGACACCGCGCACAAGACTGTCTGCCAGTGATGAGATGACCAATCCGCCGCCCCGCATGGTTGTTTTGCTCAAGATAGGTAGCAAGCCCCGAGGTTGCCAGAGCTTTTCCCAATCCGGCCCTTGCCCGGACCGGCGCGGCGCGATACCAGCGCCACATGCCAAGATACGCGCTGAAAGTCGAATATCAGGGGGAACCATTTGCCGGATGGCAGCGGCAAAAGGACCTGCCGTCCGTGCAGGGCGCAATCGAGACCGCACTGTCGCGTATCCAGCCGGGTGAGCACACAATTGCCGCCGCCGGGCGGACAGACGCGGGCGTTCATGCGTTGGGACAGGTGGCGCATTGCGATCTGGTGAAAGACTGGGATCCGTTTCGCCTGTCCGAGGCGCTGAACTATCACCTCAAGCCTCAACCCGTGGCCATCGTGAAGGCTGCGCGGGTGGATGACGACTGGCATGCCCGGTTTTCAGCACTCGAACGGCAATACCTGTTCCGCATCCTGATGCGCCGCGCCCCGGCTACCCATGACAGCGGTCAGGTCTGGCAGATCAACCACCAGCTGGATATTGACGCGATGCAGGCCGGTGCGGACATGCTGATCGGACGGCATGATTTCACGACCTTCCGCTCGTCGATCTGTCAGGCGGCCAGCCCGGTCAAAACTCTGGATGAGTTGCGGGTTGAACGGGTTCAGGGCTTTTCAGGGCCCGAAGTGCACTTCCACGTGCGCGCGCGGTCGTTCCTGCACAATCAGGTTCGCAGCTTTGTCGGCACACTGGAACGGGTCGGCGCGGGCGCCTGGAGCCCGGAAGATGTGCGCGATGCGCTGGAGGCCGCTGACCGTGCTGCCTGTGGCCCGGTCTGCCCGCCGCAAGGCCTTTACCTGGCGCGGGTCGGATACCCTGAACCGGTGTTCGACTGACCTATAGCGCGCGCATCAGCAACCCGCTTGCGATCACTGCAATAATCAGACCCGCCACCAGTTCGATAGTCGGGGCCAGCACGGAAACGAACCGCGTGGCCGAGGCCGAAGCCAGAAGCCCTCCACGCAAGCCGAAGGATGTCCAGCCCACAAGGGTTGTGACCGTCGCAGTGCCCAGCGCCATGGCAAATGCCCCGGCGATGCCGACCATTGCGATACCCATCTGCCAAGTCAGGATCAGCACGAACAGCGCGCCGGTGCAGGGACGCGCAGCGATCCCCGCGATCAGCACCAACGCCTCACGCAGGCTGCCGACATTCGCCACTTCCTCGGGGCTTGGACCATGGCGGTGACCGCACTCGGAACACTCCCCGTGATCGTGGTGGTGGTGATCATGGTGGTCATGATGACGGTGCGCGGAGGACTGTGAGTTTCGATGCTGTCGGGCAAAACTGCGAACCGCACGCAGGACAAGCCACATCCCGATCGCCGCAATGGCCCCATAACTGATCGGAGCCATCACCTGTTCTGTTGTCCCGATCAGGGACTCGCGCGACATCTGAAACACCAGCACCCCGGCATAGACCAGAACGATCGCCGTTACCGCCTGCCCCAGACTGGACAGAACACTGATGGCGGACAATCGCCAGAAAGCGACCTGACGGCCCAGCCCGTAGCCGCCGATCAGAACCTTGCCGTGTCCCGGGCCGATCGCGTGGAAAAACCCATAGGCGAAACAAACCGTCAGCAGGGTTGCGACAGCTTCCGGCTGTTCCGCGCGCGCGGCGCGCAGGGAACGCGCGATCTGGTTCTGGAAGTCCCGTTGTTCACCCGCAGCCCAGGCAGCAAGATGATCGAATCCGCCGCTGCCCCAGAACCACAACAGCAAGGCACAGGACAGCGCGACCGGAATGATCAGGAATTTGGACATGAAACGCGGATCTCGGTCGCAAAGCTTTCCCCGACAAGCGGGATATCGTTTTCTTCAAGGTCGACATCTGCATCCAATGTCAGCAGAAAGGCCTGCATCTGCGCCAGTTGTCCGTCGATATCGGGTTCATGGCGATCGATCTTGCAGCCATCCGGCCCGGAAATTGTCACCGGGCGCGTGACCTCGTAGGCCGTGTAGAAGGTCTCATCGAAAGGTTTGGCGGACAGGTCCGCCGCCGATACGCCGCCAGATTCGACCTCGCGCAAATGAGTTGTCACGATACGCCCGTCTTCGGTAGTCGCGGACGGCTCTGACGGCCCCGTCAATGAAACCGGCGTTCCACCTGCGGTGACGACAAGATCGCCGTTGTAGCCTTCGACCCATTGCATGTCGAAACCGGTCAGAACCTTCTGCTCGGCCTCGGACAACACGCCGTCTGCATCCTGATCGAGTTTCAGGTCTTCCAGAACCAGAAGGGAATAGAATTCGTCATAGACCCAGGTCACGCGGACATGAGTCAATTGGCCCGTCTCATCGACAATGAACTCCAGCCCGGTGTCGATATAGACATGCGGGTGCGGAATTGCCGAAACCGGCAGGCAACAGGTTAACAGTGTGATCAGCCAGCGCATGGCCAGAACATAGGGGCCGAAACCAATTGCGGCAATGCACTTCCGACGTGGATCGCATCATCCGACGCTTGCGCTAGCGCGGGGGAAGCAGAACGAGTGTCTGCAACGCCGTACCCACTGGCCCCTGCGTGTCATACAGGATCGCTTGCGACATTCCGATTCCGTTCGGCTGCCAGTGCGAGACCGACTCGGCCGCCAACCAGTCCGAAACAGGTTCGCGGTGGATGTGCAGCGTCAGGTCCGTGTTCATAAACCCCATGCCCGAAGGTTGCACGTTGCACGAGATACCGTTGCCGCAATCGGCCAGCGGACACAGCGACTGAACAGGCGAAGGCCGTTCGGTGCCAAGCAAATGCGGCGTTCGCAACCAGATCGTCTTGGGACCAAGGCCCTGATTGCCGCCTTTTGGATAGGCCACGTCCACGGCCTGCGCAAAACAGTGCAGGTCATGCCGCAACTCCATCAAGGGAAAATCCCCGGTCACGAGATCATGAAATGCAGGTGCAAGAACCTCAGCCGTGGGAACCTCGCCCAGATTCTTGCGCACAAGATGCATTGTTGTTGCCGTTGCGCACAGCGTGTTGTCCAGATCGTGCACCGTGACCCGTGTTGTCGCCAATGTGCGTGTGTGCCGGGTGGTCTCGGCGGCAACCCGCAATCCCGCCAGCGGCAATGGCCGGATCAGGTCCACCGTCAGCCGGGTCAGCATCTTTTCGGGGCCTGTTTCAGCCTCGGCCGCGCGGACAATCAGACCGGCAACGGGGCCGGCATGACAATGATCGGCGGACCACGGTCCGCGCGCCGGGTCGTTGCCGACAAACACGCCATCCGGGTCAACGTCAAAGAAAGCCTTTTGGCTGGGCATGGCAGTCATCGGTGTCGGATCCCACGGGTCATTTGTCGATCATGTTTCCGCGATCCGACGACGGACCGGGCTTTACCTTTGGACCGAGAATGACTTAGCTGCCCGAAAGATGTCCAGTTGGGTGACGGAACGTCATTCGTTCAAATCGAAACACATGGGGGTGCGAAATGGCATTGTTGGTTGAAACCGGATTGTCCGACTGGATCAGCGATGATGATATTGCGCGCGAAATCCGGCGACACGATCCGGACGCGGACGTGCGCACCCCGGATACGATTGGCGATGCCGCAGACATCACGATGATCGCGCTTGTTGGCCTGCGCCAGGATCAGCCGAAGCGCTATCCGAATTTGAAACTCGTGCAGAAACTCGGCGCCGGGGTTGAGACAATCGTCAGCAATCCTGGCCTGCCCGATCATGTCCGCATCACCCGCCTGAAACCGGATGCACCGGCGCAGGGCATAGCCGAGTGGTTTCTGGCGTATGTGTTGCGCCGGCAGCGGCACATGGCAATCTATGAAGCCGCCCAGCGCCGAGCCGAATGGACGCCGCGCGCGCCCGGCTTCAGCCCTGATACGGTGGTCGGGGTATTGGGGCTGGGCCATATCGGTGCGCGAACCGCCCGGATGCTGCGCGATGTCGGGTTCCAGGTCATGGGATGGAGCCGTTCGCCCAAGCAGATTGAGGGCGTGACCTGCCTGCACGGCGAGAACATGCTGCCCGACCTGCTGGGGCAGTGCGATCATGTCTGTGCCATCCTGCCATCGACACCTCAGACAATCGGATTGTTCGATGAAACGCTTCTGGGTGCGATGAAGCCCGGAAGCCAGTTGCTGAATGCCGGACGCGGTGATCTGATCGACGAAACCGCGCTGATGGCGGCGCTGGATCGCGGCACACCGGGTCATGCGGTTCTGGACGTCACCTCGCAAGAACCCCTGCCTTCGGACAACCCGTTATGGCGGCATCCCCAAGTGACGATCACCCCGCATGTGTCGGGCTGGCATCTGGGCAACGCATTGTCCGATGTGGCCGAGAACTTCCGGCGCCTGACCAGCGGTCAGCCACTGCTGCACGAAGTCGACAGGGCGCGCGGTTACTGATCTGCCGCAAAATGGTCAGGGCGTCAGAATCCAGTTGCCGCTGGCGTCCTTGCATCTGCGCGTTCTGACCTCGCGGGAACTCTCGGCGCCTTCGGGCTGAATGAAATGCTGCAGATGAACGCAGTTGCCGCGAACATCCCGGACCCGGATCGTTCCCTTTGACCCCGTGGCGTCATTGACCCAGCTGCGCTCATCTCCGGCCCGCGCGCTGCCTGTCAGCAACTGGTCCGCCGTGGCATTTACCACTTCAAAATCCGCAGGGGTCAGCCCCATCTCCGATATGATGCGGGACAGCGGTTTGGCGTCTGCGGCAACGCCCAGACCAAAACTCATTACCGCTGCGAAGGTTGCCAATTTCCAGGGCTTCATATTCGCCTCACCGTTCTGAAATAGATTTAGTCCCAAGACTATACCCGCGCTGGTCCGTGGCCAAGCCCCCCACGGCGCGCACCTTCAAATTATCCCGAACAAACCTATCGCAACACAGGCGCTAGGACCGCCGGTTTATTGCCAGCATAGTGCGATCGATACGAACCAGAGGCATTCGATGGCACATCCGACTTATTACGCCCCATCCGGCGGGCATCCCGGCCAGGACCAGATTCTGACAGACCGCGCCATGTTCACCGACGCATACGCGGTGATCCCCAAGGGCACCATGCGCGACATCGTCACCAGTTACCTGCCATTCTGGGAAGGCACGCGTCTATGGGTGCTCTCGCGCCCGCTCAGCGGATTTGCCGAGACCTTTTCGCAGTACATTATGGAGGTTCAGCCCGGCGGCGGATCTGATCGCCCCGAAACCGACGCGCAGGCCCAGGGGGTGATCTTTGTGGTCCAGGGCACTGTCACTCTGACCCTTGGCGGCGAAGTTCATGTCCTTGAAACCGGTGGCTACGCCTACATCCCGCCGGGTTCGGACTGGACGCTGCACAACCGAGCAGATGAAGTGACAAGATTCCACTGGGTCCGCAAGGCTTACGAGGCCGTCCCCGGCCTGCCCGCGCCCGACCCAATCATCACCAATGAACGCGACGTGACCCCCATCGAAATGCCCGGCACCGAAGGGCGCTGGTCGACGACCCGCTTTGCCGACCCGCAGGATCTGCGTCACGACATGCATGTCAACATCGTCAACTTCGAACCCGGCGGCGTGATCCCCTTTGCCGAAACCCACGTGATGGAGCACGGGCTTTACGTGTTGGAGGGCAAGGCCGTCTACAGGCTCAACCAAGACTGGGTCGAGGTCGAGGCCGGAGATTACATGTGGCTGCGCGCTTTCTGCCCGCAAGCCTGTTACGCAGGCGGCCCGGGGCGGTTCCGCTATCTGCTTTACAAGGACGTTAACCGGCACATGCCGCTGAACCTGTCGCGGCGTTAAACGGGTAGAATGGTCATTTGCCTGTCAGGGGTTCACAGAAGCGTCTGAATCTGGTGAAATATCCTCGGGTTATAGTACTGGAGATTGCACCATGTTATTTCGCGGAACGATGTTTGCGCTTGCGGCCGTTATCGGCCTGACGGCGTTCGATGCCGCACCTGTTGCGGCCAGGGAAGAAACCAAATCCGTATTTGTCATGAGCCGTACATGGGCTGTGACACAGGTTTCAGACGCTCCGGTCATTTACCGCGCCACACGGGACAACAACAATCTGAACCCCTTTGGTCCGCCGCCGCGCCTGCGGACGATACAAGCCATAGCGGCGATCCAGCAGGCAACGGGTTGCAAGGTTATCCGCTCAAGCATGTATCAGAACATCTCGGGCCAGTTTTTCTCGCAGGTCTCCTGCGGTTAGAACGGTATCGAAACGGGCATTGAGATCGCCCGGTCAGCCTGCCATAGCTTGCCCATGAAACTCGCGATCAACGGATTCGGCCGTATCGGCCGCACAATTCTGCGGCAGGTTCTGGCCTTGCCGGAAGACAGCAATGTCGAGCTGGTGCTGATCAACGATATCGCCCCGCTTGAGACCTGCGCCTATCTGTTCAAATACGACAGCACCTTTGGCCCTTACGCCGGAACGGTCCTGGCTGAAGGTGACACCCTGATCGTGGACGGGCACCGGGTTCCGATGACCCACAGCGAGGATCTGACCCGTGTGGATCTATCCGGGGTCGATGTCCTGCTGGACTGCACAGGCATCGCACGCACGTCCGATGTTGCCAGCCGAGGATTGACTGCCGGGGCCAGCAAGGTGCTGATCTCCGGCCCCTCGCCCGCGACCGAAGTCACGATCGTACTGGGCGCAAACGAAGACCAGCTGGGCAACGCCCGGATCGTTTCGAACGCGTCCTGTACCACCAACGGGCTGGCTCCGCTGGTGCGGGTATTGGATGGGATCGGCGGCATCACCGCGGCCCATATGACAACGATCCATTGCTACACAAACAGCCAGCCGATGGTGGACGCGCCGCGCGGCGATCTTGCACGCTCGCGTGCGGGTGCGCTGTCCATGGTTCCAACCACAACCAGTGCCACGCATCTGATTGACGAAGTCATGCCTCATCTGGCCGGTCGCATCTCGGGCGCCGCGGTGCGCGTACCCACCGCCAGCGTTTCGGCCGTAGACCTGATCGTGACCCTGGAAAACGAGATGAGCCCCGAGGTGTTTGACGCAAAGCTGCGCGCAGCGGCCGAAAACTCGCCTGTTCTGGGCTGGACGGACCTGCCTCTGGTCTCATCCGATCTGCGAACGCGACCCGAGTCGCTTGTGATCGCGGGCCCCGAAACTCGCATGGTGGGAAACAGGCAGGTCAGGGTGTTTGGCTGGTATGACAATGAATGGGGCTTTTCGGCCCGAATGCTGGATGTCGCGCGCCTGATGGCGGCAAGCTGAAGTCGACGCAGCCCGCCAAACGGCGGGCTGCGATTCACGGATCAGTCGTGGGGCAAGCTGCCCGAGCCATGCCCGGCCATTCCGCCTGACACCTCTTCGGTGGCCTCATCCGCCAGTTCTTCGGGCAGGATCAGATTCAGCACAATTGCGATGACCGCAGCAGGCAAAAGCCCACTTTTCATCAAGATGCCCAAAGTTTCCGGCAAGTGCTGGACCGCATCCGGTTCCAGTTGCAGCCCAAATCCGATGGACAACGAGATGGCAAAGATCACCATATTGCGCCGGTTCCAGTCCACATCGGACAGCATGGAAATACCGGCGGCCACAACCATCCCGAACATGACGATCACACCGCCGCCCAGCACTTCGATCGGAACGGTGCGGATGATGGCCCCGACCTTGGGGACCAGCCCGCACAGGATCAGAAACAGCGCACCAATGGTCACGACATTGCGGCTCATGACGCCGGTCATGGCGATCAGCCCGACATTCTGGCTGAACGACGTGTTGGGCAACCCGCCGAACACTCCGGCAACCGCCGAGCCAAAACCATCCGCATAGGTTGCACCGGCAATCTCCTTGTCGGTGGCTTCACGCCCGGCACCGCCCTTGGTCACACCGGACACATCGCCCACGGTTTCGATGGCCGAAACAAAGGCCATCAGACAGAACCCGATCACGGCAGCGAACGAAAACTCGAACCCGTATTTGAACGGCATCGGCAATGCGAAGGCCGAGGCGCGGCTCCAGCTTGAACCGATTGCCTCAAATGTCACCATGCCAACCATCAGCGCGTATACGTAGCCGGCAGCCAGACCGATCAGCACCGCCGAAACCGACAGCATCCCGCGTGTAAAGAACTTGAGCGCAAGGGTCACGAAGATCACGACCAGAGCCGCCGACCAGTTCAGGGCCGAGCCGTACTCCGGCGTGCCAATCGCCGGAACGCCGCCAGCCGCGTATTGAATACCTACCTTGACCAGCGCCAGACCTATCATGGTTACGACCAGCCCGGTCACCAGAGGCGGCAGCGCAAACCGGATCTTACCGATCACCGCCCCGAGGCTGGCGTGAAACAGGCCACCGATCAGAACGCCGCCGAACAGGGCAGCCAGCCCATCGACGCCCTTACCGGCCACAAGCGGGATCATGATGGGCAGAAAGGCAAAGCTTGTTCCCTGAACGATGGGCAAGGCCGCCCCGACCGGACCAAGTGTCACCGTCTGCAGCAGGGTAGCGACCCCGGCAAACAGCATGGACATCTGGATCAGATAAAGTAGCTCCGGGAAATCGGGCGAATTTGATCCAAATCCGAATCCCGCCGCGCCCGCGACGATGATCGCGGGCGTCACATTGGACACGAACATCGCCAGAACGTGCTGTATCCCAAGGGGAACCGCCTTGTGTAATGCGGGTGTATAGTTCGGATCCCGAAGCTGTTCGGGCGTACCGATCGAAGTGTCGGCCATGAGTACTGTCCTCCCTGTCAGATTTCATGGGGGTCTTACCGCTTATCCTGCGGCTTCAACTGGCTACGGCACGACCTGATAGGGCGTGTCGAACCAGAATTCTTCAAGATTTGCGCCTGCGCCGATCCTGTCGACGACGGCAAACAGGCCGGGGGCGTGGAGCGGCGTCAGGACCCCGTGCCAGGTGCCGCGAAGGTAATTCACCGCCTGCCCCGGCCGGGTCACAAAAGCCAGCGGTCGCCCGGGCTTGCCATCGGCGTCCGGCGCGACGATCACCAGAAAGGGCTGGTGGGTCATCGGGATAAAGGCCTGGCTGCCCTCGGGGTGCCGTTCGACCATGTCGAGCGTATAGGGCAGTGCCCGTGGGTTGGCGTTGAACAGGCTGATCCCGGCGCGCCCGTCGGCAAAATCCAGAGCTGCCCGGTCATGATACCGACCACATTGGCCCTGATTTATGATCTTGTCCGGCTCACCCGCAACGTCGATCACATCGCCGTATGGGGCAAACGCATCAGCGGTCAGCGGCTGAAGGCCGATCCGATTGCTCATGACGGCAACACATCCCGCAGACGGAACTCGGCGATCCGTTCGACCTGTCGACAGGCTTCCGCAAATTCAGTGTCCCGGTCCTGCCCGATCCGCCGTTTGAACGCTTCCAGAATCGATGCCTTGTTGTGATCCCGAACCGCGATGATGAAAGGGAATCCGAATTTGTCCGTGTAGGACTGGTTCAGATCCGTGAAAGTCGCACGTTCATCGTCGGTCAGCGCATCCAGCCCGGCCGAGGCCTGCTCGGACGTGCTTTCCTGGGTCAGACGCTTGGCCTGCGCAAGCTTGCCCGCGAGATCGGGATGCGCTGTCAGCACGCCAAGCCGTTCCGATTCAGTGGCCGAGCGGAACATGCGGGCCAGGGCATTGTGCAGGCCGCCCGCCGTGTCATGCGCCGGACCCAGTTCCAGATCAAAGGCGCGCTCGGCGATCCAGGCTGAGTGTTCGAATATGCCGCCATAGCTGGCCACAAAGTCGTCCCGGCCCATCTCGGTCGGCCTTGCGCGCGGTGTGGGTGGGTAATGCGCTGCCCAGTGTTCGGCGATCTGCAGGCGCGTGGCGAACCACACATCCGAAAACCCGCGCGCGTAATCCAGGAACCGTTTTAGGGCCATCACCCGGCCCGGACGCCCAATCAACCGGCAGTGCAACCCAATCGACAGCATTTTTGGCGCCCCGGCCCCGCCTTCGGCATAAAGCGCATCAAAACTGTCTTTGAGGTAGGAGAAGAACTGATCGCCTGAATTGAACCCTTGTGGCGTTGCAAAGCGCATATCGTTGCAATCCAGGGTGTAGGGCACGATCAACTGATGCCGATCACCGAACCGGGTCCAGTACGGCAGGTCATCGGCATAGGTATCCGCGACATAGGCCATCCCGCCTTCTTCTGCCGCCAGCCTTACTGTGTTTTCCGAGCACCGACCGGTGTACCAGCCGCGCGGGCGCTCACCCACGACTTCGGTATGCAGGCGCACAGCTTCGGCAATCTGGGCCCGTTCCTCGGCCTCGGGCATGTCCTTGTGTTCCACCCATTTCAATCCGTGGCTCGCGATCTCCCACCCTGCCGACTTCATCGCGGCCACCTGATCGGGTGAGCGGGCCAGTGCGGTAGCGACCCCATAAACCGTGATCGGCAGATCTTTCATCAATCGGTGCAGGCGCCAGAACCCGGCCCGTGATCCGTATTCATAGATCGATTCCATGTTCCAGTGACGTTGCCCTGGCCATTGCGCAGCGCCGACGATTTCGGACAGGAAGGCCTCGGACGCGCTGTCGCCGTGCAATACGCAGTTCTCGCCGCCCTCTTCGTAGTTGAGCACGATCTGCACCGCGATCCTTGCACCACCGGGCCAATTGGCATTGGGCGGGGTGGCTCCGTATCCGATCATATCGCGGGGGTAACGAGGGGGCTGCATGTCGTCTTCCGTTCCGGGTTTAACTTCCTGATTAATGCAATAGCCTAAAAATTCGTATCCGATTATCAAATCAATCCGAACGCTGTTTCCGGTTGTTTCGGCATTTCCACCATTTTGATGTTTGCGCCACACTGTGGCAAACCCGATGAAACAGTCAAAGGAGATCACTGTGGCAGGCTACCTGACAACCCATGTTCTGGACACGGCGCGCGGCTGCCCGGCGGAAGGTCTGAAAATTGCACTGTATCAGGTGTCGGGAAACTCCCATCGCAAACTGGTCGAGATGGAGACAAATTCCGACGGGCGCACCAACAGCCCCATCCTGCCGCAGGAAGACTTTGAAACCGGAACTTACGAGCTGATCTTTTTTGCCGGTGACTACCTGCGCGCAACCGGGCAGGCGGCAGAGGATCCGCTGTTTCTGGATCAGGTTCCCATTCGGTTCGGCATGTCCGATGCCGAGGCACATTATCACGTACCGCTGCTGCTTTCCCCCTACGGGTATTCGACTTACCGGGGCAGCTGACCGCTTTCCGCGCGCCTGCCGCCCGTCGCCGACCCTTTCAGGGTCGCCTTCCGTTGGGCCGGGCACTGCCCCTTGCAGGCGCTGTGCGGATTAGCCCTGAAACACTGTTACCCGACTTGATAGAGGTCGCAACCGCGCCGCGGCTTTGCCGCGGCGCCACGCCCAACGCAGTTCAGCGCCTGCAAGGCGCAAACCGTGGCGGGAGCATCGGCTCATCCCGTCGCTTGCGAGCTGCGCACGACCTTGCCGATACGCGAGATCATGAAATCCATAAACAACCGCGCCTTGGGGTCCTGATGGCGGCGATGGGTATAGAGGCATGCCATCTGCACAGGCACCGGCGGCGTCTGCGTCGCAACGGCCACCAAACGGCCCGCTTTCAGATGCTCCGCCACTTCAAAGGCGGGTTTCATCGCAATCCCCTGCCCGGACAACGCCCAATCGGTCAAAACATCGCCGTCATCGCATTCGAAGCGACCTGATACAGCGTATCGCTTCGGGCCCTCGGGTGTTTCCAGCAGCCATTGGAACTCTGTCGCGCCGGGGAAACGAAGGTTCAGACACTCATGCTTGTCCGAAACCAGGTCCGCGCCGGTCTGCGGCATGCCCCTGCGTTCCACGTAATCCGGCGCGGCGCATAGCACCCGCTGGCAATCCGCGATCTTTCTGATCCGCAGGGTGCTGTCCTCGGGCTGGCCAATGAAAAATGCCAGATCCAGGCCTTCGGTGGTCAGATCCACCGACCTGTCCGTCAGCCGCAGGCGCACGTCAATCTCAGGGTATTCCAACAGAAAATCAGGCACATGCGGGGCCAGCAATCGGCGGCCAACCCCCAACGGCGCCGCAACGAATAGCGATCCCCTTGGCGCTTCGGTCAGATGGACAACCTTCGCCTCGGCCTCATCCACCGCATCCAGAACCGCGACCGCACCGGGATAAAAGGCGCGACCCTGTTCGGTCGGACTGAGGTTTCGCGTGGTGCGTTGAAACAGACGCACGCCCAGATGATCCTCAAGCTGGGAAATCCGGGCCGAGGTTACGGCAGGGGAGATCCGCAGGTCTCGACCCGCAGCGGACATGCTGCCCAGATCATAGACACGGACAAAGGTACGGATGTTCTCGAGATAGGACATCTTATCGATTTTTTTGATACAGTTTGACAATATACGGGAATACCGAAGAAAATCCCTTTTGCCTAGTGTGACGGCAAGCAATCGGAGACTTCTTGCATGTATGACCTCGCCGTGTTCTGGGACTGGATGGCCTTTGCTGTGCGCTGGCTGCACGTGATCACCGCCATCGCGTGGATCGGATCATCCTTTTATTTCATAGCGTTGGATCTTGGACTGAACCGCGACATCCCCGGCCCCGCCGATGGCGAGGAATGGCAGGTGCATGGCGGTGGCTTCTACCACATTCAGAAATACCTCGTCGCGCCCGAGCGGATGCCGGACCACCTGACCTGGTTCAAATGGGAAAGCTATGCGACCTGGCTCAGCGGGGCGGCGCTTCTGATGATCGTCTATTGGGTCGGCGGCGAGCTGTATCTGATCGACGCGCAAAAGGCCGATCTGGCACTGTGGCAGGGAATTTTGATCTCGGCCGCCTCGCTGACCGTGGGCTGGCTGGCCTATGACTACCTGTGCAAATCCGGTCTTGGCGAACGCCCCACCCTTTTGATGGTGCTGCTGTTCGTGCTGCTGGTGGCAATGGGTTGGGGGTACAACCAGATCTTCACCGGCCGTGCAATGATGCTGCATCTGGGGGCCTTCACGGCCACTATCATGACGGCGAACGTGTTCTTCATAATCATGCCCAACCAGCGCATCGTAGTGGATGACCTGAAGAACGGGCGCACACCGGACCCGAAATACGGCAAAATCGCCAAGCTGCGGTCCACGCACAACAACTACCTGACGCTGCCGGTCGTGTTCCTGATGCTGTCGAACCACTATCCACTGGCCTTTGCGACCGAATACAACTGGATCATCGCGGCGCTGGTCTTTCTGATGGGTGTCACCATCCGGCACTATTTCAACACCCGCCATGCCCGTGCCGGCAACCCGACCTGGACCTGGCTGGTCACCGCCCTGCTGTTCATCGCCATCATGTGGCTGTCCACCGCGCCGATGTACAAACCGCTGGAAGAGGCCGAAGCGCAGCCGCTGACGCCTTATGAACAAAAGTTCGCCGCCGCAGACGGGTTCGAAGAGGCGCATGACATCGTTCTGGGCCGCTGTTCAATGTGCCACGCTCGCGAACCGGTCTGGGAGGGTATCCTGTGGGCACCCAAGGGCGTGCTGTTGGAAACCGAAGGCGACATCGCAAGAAACGCAAAGCAGATCTATCTGCAGGCAGGCGTCAGTCATGCGATGCCGCCTGCAAATGTCACCTTCATGGAGCCCGAGGACCGCGACGCCCTGATCCGCTGGTTCCGGAATGCGGGTCTTTGACCGCACAAAAGATTGCCTCAAATCGCAATTCGCACGTCATTTCCCTTTTCCTGCACCCCATCAGATGGTCTAACATGAAGTTGAACAGCCGCCGAACCGTACAAGGCGGCCAAAGTGATTTCGAGTTGGGGCAGTTGGAGCCATTTGATGCAGGGAAGAAGGCCGCGCGCCATTCTTAAGTGCTGGCTGTTTGGCGTTGTCGTGGCCATCGCGCCGACCACATTGGCGGCGCTGGAAACCACGTTGACGGCGCCCGGAGCGCCGAAAGAAGTGGTGGACCGCCTCAAGGAAAACTCTTCGGTAACAACAGCCAAATCGCGCGGGCTGGACACTCCGCTGGAAATATTGTCCGCCGCGCTTTCGGATTACCGCACCATCGTCCAGATCCTGTATGACGAGGGGTATTTCAGCCCGGTCGTCAGCATCAAACTGGATGGACAGGAAGCGGCCGACCTCAGCTCGCTGAGCGTTCCAAGCCAGATCAAGCGCGCTGTCATCACTGTGAACACGGGCCCGGTCTTTACCTTCGGAACAGCGCTTGTGCAGCCGTTGGCCCCGCTGACCGTATTGCCCCAGGAATTTGCCACCGGCAAACGTGCGACAACGGGCGCGATCCAGCAGGCCACGTCCACAGGTGTTCAGGCATGGAAAGACGCCGGGCACGCAAAGGCGGACGTTGCTGGACAAAAGGTCGTCGCCCGGCACAAACAATCCAAGCTGGATGCCGAGATCGATCTGGCGCCCGGCCCGCGCCTGACATTTGGAAGGATGTTCATCGACGGCGACACCACCGTGCGGCACAGATCGATCGAAAAGATCGCGGGTTTTCCTACGGGCGAAGTCTACTCCCCGCAAAAAGTGCAGAAAGTCGGCACCCGTCTGCGCCGCACCGGGACGTTCAATGTTGTCTCGATCAAGGAGCGGGAAGAACCCAACCCAGATGGCTCGCTTGATTTTGATGCCACGTTCGAGGACCTGCCCCCGCGTCGCATAACACTCGGGGGCGAGCTTGCCTCGCGCGATGGTCTTGATCTGACCGCGACCTGGACCCATCGAAATGTGTTCAGGCGTGCGCAGCGGCTGAGGTTCGAGGCCGCGATCCGCAACATTGGCGGGGCCGAGAATATCGATGGGCGGATTGGCCTGCGACTGGATCAGCCAGACAGGCTGGGCCCCGACGACAGCACCTTTTGGAGCGCCCTGCTGGAGCGGCGGGATACCGAAAACTACAACGTTACCGTGGCCTCAGTGGCATATGGTGCGCGGCGCACCTTCTCGGACCAGCTTTATGCCGAGGCATCAGCAGGGTTCCAGTATTCGGATGCGGATGATGCCTACGGCTCCGGGCGCAAATTCAGGTATTTCATCCTCCCCTTCCGGTCGGAATGGGACCAGCGCGACAGCAAGGTCAGCGCCACGCGGGGGTTCTATCTTGATGCGAATGCCATGCCTTTTGCCGGACTGTCCGAGACCGAGTCCGGCCTGCGCATTTTTCTGGACGGGCGCGGCTATGCCAGTTTCGGAACCGGCGGCAGGCTGGTGCTGGCCGGCCGTGTGCAGCTGGGGTCGGTTCTGGGGCCGTCACCAGACGGGGTAACACCGGATTTTCTGTTCTTCTCGGGCGGCGCGGGAACCGTGCGCGGACAGCCTTTTGAAAGCCTCGGCATCCCGGTGGGAACCGGCGTGGCGGGCGGCAAGTCCTTTCTCGGCCTGTCCGGAGAGGTACGCGGCAAGGTCACCGACTCACTGTCTCTGGTCGGGTTCTACGACTATGGCACGGTCGACACGTCATCCTTCATCGGCAGCGGTGCCGAGTATCATGCTGGTGCCGGTATCGGTGCCAGATACGATCTGGGTGGGTTCGGCCCGTTGCGCGTTGATCTGGCATGGCCGGTTCAGGGCGACACCGGCAGCGGGCTGCAGTTCTATATCGGGATTGGACAGGCATTTTGATCCGGCGGCTTTCATATCCCGTTCTGATCGGCGCGGTGCTGATCACATCGCCCGTGACCGCGCAGGAAGATAGCGGCGGCAGCATGCTGGAGAATTTCCTGCAGGACACCCTGTCCGGCGACGACCAGAACGTCCGGGTCAAGGGCCTTCAGGGCGCGCTGAGTTCGCGGGCGACCATCGAAGAAATCACCGTGGCCGATGACGAAGGCGTCTGGCTGACCATCAAGGATGCAGTGCTGGACTGGAACCGGCTTGCATTGATCCGCGGCCGTTTTTCGGTCAACGCCCTGACTGCGCAGGAAATCGACATCGCCCGCGCGCCTGGGGCAACCACCAAGGACACCCCCGCGCCTTCGGCTGAAACCAAGCCGTTTCAGCTGCCTGAATTGCCCGTTGCCATCCAAATCAGCGAAATCCGGGTAGACGAGCTGTCGCTGGGCCAACCCCTGATCGGGGTCGCGGCCGAGCTTGCCGTGAACGGAAATCTGTCGCTGGCAGACGGCACGCTGGATACCAAACTGGATGTCACGCGACTGGACCAGGCCGGCGACCAGATCAGCCTGTCCGCCGGGTTCGAGAACGCGAGCAGTGAAATCCGTCTGGACCTGAAAGTGGTCGAGGATTCGGGCGGACTGATCTCGACGGCGCTGAAGATACCCGACAGCCCACCGATCGGTCTGACCGCCACCGGGTCAGGTCCCCTTACGGATTTCACAGCGGATATCGGCCTGAGCAGTGACAACCAGCAGCGTGTCGCAGGACAGGTCCGGTTGCGGTCGGCCACGGAGGCAGGTGGCGCGTCAAGTGACGGCATCGCCTTTACAACCGATCTCAAAGGCGACCTGACGCCATTTCTGGCGCAAAACATGGACACGTTCTTTGGCCCTGACACGCGTCTGTTTGTCGATGGCCGGACGCAGCCGGACGGCGCGCTGGACATTTCCGATCTCGAGTTTTCCTCGCAGGCGCTGAAGCTGAAGGGAGAGTTGCAGCTTGCCCCTGGCGGTGTACTGCAACTGGCGGCCCTTCAAGGGCGGATCACGCCGCCGGATGGCAAAACTGTCGTGCTGCCAGTCTCAGGCGGTCAAACATCTATCGAAGCGGCTCAGATTTCAGCGCTGTTCGATCAGAAGAACGGCAACCTGTGGGATTTGAGCCTAACAACAAACGCTTTCAAATCGCCGCAAATCGGGTTGCAGCGGGCGCAGATCACCGGCCAGGGAACACTGGAACAAGGTGCATCCTTACAATTCGAAGGTGACATTCAGGCCGCGCTGGACGGGATCGATCTGGCGGATGCCTGGCTGAACGCGGCACTCGGCGATCGCATCACACTGGACGGATTGTTCAGCTACGGTAGTGATCAGTCGTTGACCCTGTCAGGGGTGGAACTGGTGGGTTCGGACTATACGCTTGGGGCGGACGCATTGATCAGCGGTTTGGCCAGCGGTCTGACGATTGACGGAACGGCGACCCTAGACGCAACGGACCTGTCCCGGTTCTCGGAACTGGCCAAGCTTGATCTGGGCGGACAGGTCTCGGCCCGGGTCGAGGGTAATGGATCACCGCTGGAAGGCAGCTTTGACGGTAAGCTGAACGTCGAGGCCCGCGATCTGTTGACGGGCCGGGACGATATCGATCCGGTGATTGCCGGCGAAACGACCATTGTGGTGGATGCAAAGCGCGACACGGACGGCGTCACCATCCGTGACCTTACAGTAAACGGCGAAACCTTGCAGGCGGCGGCCAGCGGTGAGGTCACGACACCGGACGGAAACCTGACCATCGACGGTCAGGCCAGCGTCAACGCGCAGGATCTTTCCGTCTTTTCGGGTCTGGCAAAGCGCGAACTGAGCGGCGCAGTTCAGGCCACCCTCGACGGGCAGGGAACCGTGCAAACGCTGGAGTTTGACGGAACAGCCAGCGTAATCGGACAAGACATCACAACCGGGCTTTCGGACATCGATCCGCTTTTGACCGGTCGGACCACTATCGAGTGGGATGGCGCCCGGACCGCCGACAAAATTGATATCCGTAACGCCACGGTAAACGGCACCGCACTAAACGCGCAGGTCTCGGCGATTGTGCAGGACCCGACAGGGGACCTGTCCGTTGACGGACAGGCGCAATTGAACGCGCCGGATCTGTCGCTGTTCTCCGGCCTGGCCAAACGCGATCTGGCGGGTTCGGTGCAGGCCGACGCCAACGGGAGCGCCGCGCTGGCCAGCCGGACTTTTGACATCAAGGGCGATCTGGATGCACGCGACATCCAGACCGGCATCGAAGCGCTGGACAAACTGATTAAGGGCCGCACGACTTTGACGGTGGACGCCGAGAAAACCGAGGAAACCGTCGATATCCGGGCATTCCGTCTGCAGGGAACGGCCTTGTCTGCGGAAGCATCCGGTGAACTAAACCGCGAAAACGGGGGATTGACCTTCAACGTCAGACTGGATGACCTGGCCAGGTTGGCAAGCACCCTTTCCGGTCCTTTGACCCTGACCGGCAATGTAGCACCCGATGGATCAGGTCTGGAAGGCACCGTCAGCCTGCAAGGCCCTGACAGCTCTTACGCCAGTCTGGACGGCAATGTTGGACTGGACGGAAACGCCGATCTGGAATTTGACGCGCGGTTCAACAAAATCGAACGGTTTGTGCCCGAGTTTCCGGGGACTATAGCGGCCAAGGGTACAGCAAAACGTGACAACGGCGTCTGGACCGTCAGCGCCAAGGCCGATGGACCAGCCGAAATCAGCGGCGATGTCTCGGGGACATTTAGCGAGACCACCGGTCAGGCCGACCTGACCGCGCAAGGTGGTTTGAACCTTGGCATCGCCAATGTGTTTATCACACCCAACAAGATCGATGGTCAGGCGCGGTTTGATCTTTCGTTGAAAGGCGCGCCGTCACTGGCGGCCTTAAGCGGAACGGTTTCAACCTCCGGTACAGCTCTGGCCATTCCCGCGGCTGGACAGACCGTGACGGGGATCAGCGGATCGGTCGACCTGGCGCAAAGCCGCGCTACCGTCGCGCTGAACGGCGGGATGCAGGCTGGCGGGTCCTTTACGGTCAACGGCCCAATAGACCTGACGCCACCCTTCAATGCCAACATCACGACCGTTCTCAACAGCCTCGTGCTGACGGACAGGCTGCTATATGAAACGACGCTGAACGGCCAGGTCGCCATGACCGGCGCTTTGGCGGGCAACAGCTCGGTCGCCGGGCAGATCACATTCGACGAGACCAACATCAATCTCGCTGCAGCCTCTGGCGCGGTGGGCGCGGCACCCATTCCCAACATCACGCATGTCAACGAAAGCGCGGCTGGCTTCCTGACCCGGGAACGCGCGCAGCTGGTCGTGACCGGGGACAAAGCCAAAAGCGATTCGCGGATTACGCTGGACGTCAGCCTGCTGGCCCCCAAAGCCGTGTTTGTGCGGGGCCGCGGTGTGAACGCTGAACTTGGGGGCAGAATCAACATCGGTGGAACCACGGCATCCATCGTGCCGTCCGGTCAGATTGAGCTGATCCGGGGCAACTTCGACATTCTGGGGCGCAGGCTGGCGCTGACCAAGGGTGTCGTGACACTTCAGGGCGACCTGACACCCTATATCGAGTTCGAATCCTCAACCAGCACGTCGGACGGCACTGCCACAATTGAAATTGCGGGGCCACTGGATGCGCCTCAGGTCGACATATTTTCCGACCCTGAACGCCCTGCGGAAGAGGCCCTGGCGATATTGTTGTTCGGCAATCGCTTTTCCGAGCTTTCACCCTTTGTGATCGCGCAAATGGCGGCGTCGCTGGCGCAACTCAGCGGTGCAGGCGGGGACGCAACCAAAGGGCTGCGCGATGCGACGGGCGTGGATACCGTCGACATTGGCGCCTCGGAGGGCGGTGCGGGCCGTCTGGGCGCAGGCGCTTATCTGAGCGACAACCTCTACACTGATTTCACGGTCAACACCGAAGGCGACACCGAAGTGAACCTGAATCTGGATGTTACTGACAGTTTCACCGTGCGTGGCACGGTCGACGGGCGTGGTGAAACAGGTTTGGGCGTCTTTTTCGAACGCGACTACTAGGGCCAGGTGCGGTTCCAGAACCATCGGGACAAGTGTGTAAGTTTGTTTTGTCCTGTGCCAAAGCGCTTTTTTTCGCCTTGCTCCTTGGCGACTGCGGCGCGTTGAGGCGCAACTGACGCTGCACAGTTTTGGACAGGCATGACCGGCACAGGATGGTGTGAAACGCGAAAGGGCGGCTCTGATCAGAACCGCCCTTGAATTTTTGTCGTGCGCGGCGCCTACTCCGCTGCGATGGCATCCCCAATCTTTTCAACGCGAATGGCCGAGAATTTGAACTCGGGGATTTTCCCATAGGGGTCGATGGCCGAGTTGGTCAGAATGTTCGCCGCCGCCTCAACATAGGCAAACGGAATGAAGACCATGTCTTCGGCGATCGCCCGATCGGCTCGAACCATGATGTCAATCGTCCCGCGCCGGGTGGTCAGCCGGATCATCTCACCCGGCTCGATCCCCATCAGCTTGAGCGTGCGGGGATTCATCGAACAGTTCGCTTCCGGCTCAACAGCGTCAAGAACATTCGACCGACGAGTCATCGACCCGGTGTGCCAGTGTTCCAACTGACGGCCGGTGGTGGCGATCATCGGGTACTCGTCATCCGGCGCTTCATCCGGCGGGATGACGCTGGCCGGGGTAAACCGGGCCCGGCCATCCGCGCGCGGGAATCCGTCACCGAATACAATCGCCTGCCCCGGATCGGTCTCGCTGAGCGACGGATAGGTGATGGTTTCGGTCTCAAGCCTCTCCCACGTGATGTTGTCAAGCGACGCCATGGTCAGCTTCATCTCATTGAACACCTGAGACACGTCCGTGTAGTCCCAGTTCAGCCCGATCCGCTGCGCCAGATCGACGGTAATCTTCCAGTCCTCGCGCGCCTCGCCCGGAGGTGTCACGGCAGGCCGCACCCGCTGCACCTGACGGTTGGTGTTCGACACCGTGCCGTTCTTTTCATACAGCGCCGAGGCGGGCAGGATGATATCGGCGTAGTTCGCCGTTTCGGTCAGGAAGATGTCCTGCACGATCATCAGGTCCAGCTTGGCCAGCGCGTCACGCGCGTGATTCACATCCGGGTCGGACATGGCCGGGTTTTCGCCCAGAATATACATGCCCTTGATGTTGCGCGCATAAATCTGGTCGATGATCTCGGTCACGGTCAGGCCCTTCTCGTTCGAGAAGTCGTCCGAGTTCCAGACCTCGTTGAACTTGGCGCGAATGCCATCGTCCGTCACGGTCTGGTAATCCGGCAGGAACATCGGGATCAGGCCCGCATCGGATGCACCCTGCACGTTGTTCTGACCACGCAGCGGGTGCAGACCTGCGCCCGGTTTTCCGACGTTGCCGGTCATCAGAGCCAACGAGATCAGGCAACGAGAGTTGTCTGTGCCGTGGATGTGCTGGCTGACGCCCATGCCCCAGAAGATCAGTCCGGCCTTGGCTTGCGCAAAGGTGCGCGCGACACGGCGCAGCTGATCGGGCTCGATGCCGCAAATCGGCGACATCGCCTCGGGCGTGAACTGGCGCAAATGCTCTTTTTCGGCTTCCCAGTTCTCGGTCCAGCGATGGATGTATTGGCTGTCATACAGCTCTTCTTCGACGATCACGTTCATGATCGCGTTGAGCATCGAGACATCCGCACCCGGACGGAACTGCAGCATCTCATCCGCAAACTTGCGCATCCCAACGCCGCGCGGATCCATCACGATCAGCTTGCCGCCGCGCTTGGCGAACTGCTTGAAGTAGGTCGCCGCAACCGGGTGGTTTTCGATCGGGTTCGAACCGATGATGATCGCCACATCCGCGTTTTCGATCTCGTTGAAGGTCGCGGTCACTGCGCCGGAGCCCACGTTCTCGATCAGCGCCGCAACGGAGGACGCGTGGCACAATCGGGTGCAGTGGTCGACGTTGTTGTGTTTGAAACCCTGGCGGATGAATTTCTGGAACAGATAGGCTTCTTCGTTGGTGCATTTGGCCGAACCAAAGCCTGCAACGCTGCGCGGGTCTTCGTCGCGAAGCGCCTTCAGCTTGGTGGCGGCAAGATCCATCGCCTCTTCCCAAGTCGCTTCACGGAAATGGGTGCTTAAATCGCCGGGATCGACATTCAGACCCTTCTCTGGCGCGTCTTCGCGACGGATCAACGGCTTGGTCAAGCGGTGCGGGTGGTGGATATAGTCAAAGCCGAACCGCCCCTTGACGCACAAACGGCCTTCGTTTGCCGGGCCGTTGATGCCTTCGACATACTTCACCTTGCCGTCCTTGACCTTCAGCGAGACTTTACAGCCCACACCGCAGAACGGGCAGACGCTTTCGGTTTCGCTATCGTAGTCTTTACTGTCGCCGTGCTGCTGATCGTCCAGCACGGTCGCGGGCATCAGCGCCCCGGTTGGGCAGGCCTGAACGCATTCGCCACAAGCCACACAGGTCGACGCGCCCATCGGGTCGTTCTGATCGAACACGACCTGCGCCGTATGGCCACGACCGGCCATGCCGATCACGTCATTGACCTGCACTTCGCGACAGGCCCGGACGCAGAGGTTGCAGTTGATGCAGGCATCCAGATTGACGCGCATCGCAACGTGGCTGTCATCCAGCAGCGGGATTTTATCGGCCTCTTTCGCCGGGAAACGGCTGTCGCTGACATCGGTCAGCTTGGCCATGTCCCAGAAGTGGCTCGAGGTGTCGTGCGCTGCCTCGGGCTGGTCGGCAACCAGCAGCTCCATAACCATGGCGCGCGATTTCTCGGCACGCTCCGAGTCGGTCTTAACGACCATCCCATCCGCCGCAGGGCGGATGCACGAGGCGACCAGCGTACGCTCGCCTTCCACCTCGACCATACAGGCGCGGCAGTTGCCGTCCGGGCGATAGCCCGGCTGCGGCTTGTGGCACAGGTGCGGAATAGTGAACCCCTGCCCCTTGGCGGCTTCCCAGATGGTCCAGCCCTCGGGCACGGTGACGTCTTCGCCGTTCAGGTTGAAGGTGACGGTCTTGGTTGGGCTTGCGTCAAGCATGGCTCTGTCTCCCTCAGATTTCGTCAGCGAAATGTTTCATGACAAGGCGGATCGGGTTCGGGGCCGCTTGCCCCAAGCCGCAGATGGACGCGTCGCCCATGACCTGGCACAGATCTTCGAGCAAGTCCTGATCCCACTTGTCGGCCTGCATCAGCTTCACCGCCTTTTCGCAGCCCGCCCGGCAGGGCGTGCACTGACCACAGCTTTCATCCTCGAAGAACCGCAGCATGTTCAGCGCCGCATCGCGGGCCGTGTCCTGATCGGACAGAACCACCACAGCGGCAGACCCGATGAAGGTGCCCAACGGCTGCAGGGTGTCAAAGTCGAGCGGGACGTCGTCGATACTGGAGGGGAGAAGACCTGACGACGGCCCGCCCGGTTGATACGCCTTGAACGCATGACCTTCGGCCATGCCGCCGGCGGCATCAATCACGTCAAGAATAGTCGAACCCGCAGGCAGCAGGTAAACACCCGGCTTCGCAACCCGGCCCGAGACCGAGTAGCTGCGCAAGCCCTTGCGACCATTCTTTTCAACTGAACTCAAAATCTGCGGCCCCTCGCGGCAGATCTTCGAGACCCAATACAGCGTCTCGACATTGTGCACCAAGGTCGGACGGTTGAAGACCCCTACCTGAGCCACAAATGGAGGACGGTGACGCGGCAGACCCTTTTTGCCTTCGATCGACTCGATCATCGCGGATTCTTCACCGCAGATGTATGCGCCAGCACCGCGACGCAGGTCGATGTAACCTTTTTCGACGATCCCGGCCTGTTCCAGCGCGGCAATCTCGCGGGCCAGGATTTCGAGAACGGCCGGATATTCGTCACGCATGTAGATGAAGCAGGTCTCGGCCTCGACCGCCCAGGCGGCAATCAGCATGCCCTCAAGGAAGACATGCGGCGTGCGTTCCAGATAGTAGCGGTCTTTGAATGTGCCAGGCTCGCCCTCGTCCCCGTTCACGGCCAGATAGCGTGTGCCCTCGTTCATTCGAACAAAGCCCCACTTTTTGCCGGATGGGAAGCCAGCACCACCCAGGCCGCGCAGGCCCGAGGACAGGATGTCTTCCTGCACCTTCTCCCAGTCACCACCGTCGCGCAGCTCTTTCAGCTTGGCGTAACCGCCGTTTGCCTCATAAGCAGCGAAGGCTTCGTAGTCGGGCAGATGGGCGTGAGTGTCGCCCGCAGCAATCGCAGCCTGCAACTTTTCGGGGGTCGCATGGTCGATATGGTTGTGACCGATTTCGAGCACCGGCGCGGTATCACAACGGCCCATGCACGGCGCGCGCACCACACGCACCTCTGCCGGGTCCAGACCGTCTTCCAGCGCCTTCTGCAGCTGCTGGGCACCAGCCATTTCACAGGACAGGGAATCACAGACACGGATCGTCAGCGCAGGCGGAGGGGTCTCGCCTTCTTTCACAACGTCGAAATGGGCGTAGAAGGTCGCAGTCTCGTAGATCTCGGCCTGACCAATCCGCATCTCAACCGCAAGCGCGGCGACGTGATCGGCGCTGATATGGCCGTGTTCGTCCTGAATCAAATGCAGAAATTCGATCAGCAGGTCGCGGCGGCGCGGGCGGTCGCCAAGCAGGCGATGAATTTCCGCCTGCGCCTCATCCGTGAATTGACGGCCTTTGGGCGTGTGCCGCCCTTTGCCTTTACCTGACTTCCAGACGCCCTTGGGTGCGCCTGATGGCTTGGTGTCTAATGGTGCCATGATGCCCTCCGATTGAGGCTCCGTGTCTCATCAGAATAGCATATCGTCAAATCGCCAAATTCAATCGCACGATAACGACAGTTTATCACCGTAAAGACGTCACCACGGCACGCAAAGCCTCGACCGTTGGCAATTCCGGGTCACGACTGAGGGTCGCCAGACAAATCGGTTTGCTGACAACGGGATCGACCAAAGGTAGCACTTTGGTTCCCTTCAGATCACCCAAAGCGCGGATCAGAACCCGAGGAACAACCGTAGCTGCCAGCCCCTCGCGCGCCATCACCATCGATGCGGTAAAGCCGCTGGTTTCGGCGACGACGTTGGGATGCAGGCCCTGTTCGGCGAAAATCCGGTCTAGAATACGTCGGTTCTGCATCTGCGGCTCCAGGAGGCTGATCGGAAATTCAGCCACCCGAGCCCACGGAATAGGGCCGGTTTCCTCTGTCATGTGGGACGGGACCAGCAGCACATAGGTTTCTTCATACAGCGGCTGAACCTGCCGCAAGTCGGTGCCGATACTGTCGCCGTAGGTGATGCCCGCATCCAGACTGCCTTCGTCCAGCCGGTGCTGAATGGCCGAGGCCGACATGGTTTCGATCCGCGACAAAATGCGTGGATGAGCTTGCTGGAGGCGTTTGATCAGGCGTCCGGTAAAGGCAATCGCGGTGGGGATCACGCCCAGAATCAACGTCCCCGTAATCTCACCCCGCGCGGCCAGCACCTGCTGTTCCAGCGCCTTTGCGTCATCGAGGATACGCCGCGCGCGGCGGACGATCATCTCGCCCTCTTCGGTCAGGCCCTGAAACCGGTTGGCCCGGCGGACAATTGAAACGCCCAGCCGATCTTCGAGATTGCGGATGCGCATGGAAAACGCGGGTTGTGAAATCCCGCATTCCTCGGCCGCTTTGGCGAAATGGCGTTGCCGCGCCAGAGCGCTGAGCAATTGCAGGTCGCGGATTTCGATCATGTGGCGGCGCCCAAAGTCTGGAGAGAGGCCCAGATTAGCGGTATTTTCAACAGGGGAAAGAGCCTGATGAAAACCTCAGCTCAGGTGCAGGGCGTAAACGTTGTTCAAATATCCCTCATCCCCAATATGGAATAAGGTCTCGCCGATCTGTTCAAACCCCTGAGCAAGGTAAAACGCAATGGCCGGGTCGTTTTCTGCGTTTGTCGTCAGCCAGACCAGACCGGCTTTTTGGTCAAGGCAGCACTGGAGCGCCGATTTCAACAAACGTTTACCTATGCCTTTCCCATGATGGCGCGGTTGAACGTAGAAGGTCGAGATTTCCATGCCCGACCAGCCGACAATTGGCGCGTTGCGTTCCGATGACAGGCGAATGAACCCGTCGATCCCTTCATCATTGTCAGACACCAGAGTGAACTCATTCGGGTCACGGATAAGCTGTCGGATTTTGGACGGTGTGAATTCCTGCAAAGCAAAGTCGGCAAATCTCGAATTCACCCCACGCTTGAGGTAGGTGCCGATCCACACCTCAATCGAGATTGCCGCGATGCTGGACGCATCCGAAATTTCCGCCTTGCGCAGTGTCAATGATCAGACGCTAAGTATTAAACAAGAAGTGCATCACATCGCCGTCCTTGACGATGTATCCCTTGCCCTCGGCCCGCATCTTGCCAGCTTCTTTCGCACCCTGTTCGCCATTGGCAGCGATGTAGTCGTCATAGGCGATGGTCTCGGCGCGGATGAAGCCCTTTTCGAAATCCCCGTGGATCACACCAGCGGCCTGCGGCGCGGCGGTGCCGGTGCGGATGGTCCAGGCGCGGGCCTCTTTCGGGCCGACGGTGAAATAGGTCTCCAGCTTCAGCAGGTCGTAGCCGGCGCGGATCAGACGGTCGAGGCCAGGTTCTTCCAGCCCCATCTCTTCAAGGAACATCTGGGCTTCGTCCGCTTCCAGCAGGCTGATCTCTTCTTCGATCTTGGCGCTGATAATAACGTGAGCATTGCCCTGAGCAGCGGCCATTTCGGCCACCTTCGCCGAGTACTCATTACCTTCGGCAGCTTCTTCTTCGGACACGTTGCAGACATAGAGCACCGGCTTGGTGGTCAGCAGTTGCAGCATCTTCCAGGCCTTGGCGTCTTCGTCTGACACTTCAACCAGACGCGCGGGCTTGCCACTTTCCAGCATCGCTTGCGCTTCGGCCAGCAAGCGTTCCTGCTGCTGTGCCTCTTTGTCATTTCCTTTGAGCTTGCGCACCAGATTGGCGCGGCGCTTTTCGATGCTTTCCAGATCGGCCAGCATCAGTTCGGTCTCAATCGTGTCCGCATCAGCTACCGGATCGACACGGCCATCCACATGGGTCACATCCCCGTCTTCGAAGCAGCGCAGCACATGGGCAATGGCGTCGGTTTCCCGAATGTTGGCCAGAAACTGGTTTCCAAGCCCCTCGCCTTTCGAGGCACCCTTAACCAGACCGGCGATATCAACGAACGTCATCCGCGTGGGAATGATCTGTTTCGAGCTTGCAATCGCCGCCAGCTTGTCCAGCCGGTCATCGGGCACGGCAACATCGCCCACATTGGGTTCGATCGTGCAGAACGGGAAATTCGCAGCCTGTGCAGCCGCGGTTTTGGTCAGCGCATTGAAGAGGGTCGACTTGCCCACATTCGGCAAACCCACGATTCCCATTTTAAAGCCCATGACGGTCTCCTGATGCCATTCGAGGGGTGCTTCTATGCAGGTCCGGGTCAATGCGCAAGCCAGAGCGAAAGATGGCGGCCTGGTCCAAAATGCAACATCACGAAATCGTTCGACATCCGTGATATTGCCGGCATTGAATCCTGCGCTCTAAGCTCACCATGTAAGACGTTGCAAACAACCAGATAGTGATCAACAGTTATGAAGAGTTTTGTTGCAGCCCTTGTGCTGGTAATGGCCGCTCCGGCAGCGTACGCTCAAACCATCATCTTTGGCGCTGGGTATTCGGATTTCTCCGACAGCGACGCAGACGATGAAGCCGCTTTCTCGCTCGAGTACCAGCACCGCCCCGTTTACGAAGCCACCCGCGTGTCCGCCACCTGGGGCAGCGCCCTGACGGTGGATACCGCTGGTGATGTTCATATCGGGATCGGGTTGATCGGGTTCTACACCTTCGCTGACCGATGGTTCGTCGAAGGCAGCGTTATGCCGGGGTACTTTTCCGAAGGCGACTCATTGAACGATCTGGGCGGAGAGTTCCAGATCCGCAGCCTTGTTGGCCTTGGATATACGTTGAACAATGGCAACAAACTGTCATTCGCGATTACCCACAAATCCAACGCCAGCACCCAGGACGACAACCCGGGTGTCAACTCGGCCCTGGTCAGATATCATTACGCGTTCTGAACCATTCAGCCTTGGCGGGATTGATTTCCGGGCAAAGTTTCTGCACATCAGGTTCAAACCTGAATGCAAGGACAGAAGATGACCCGTATCGACGCCAAGTTCGCCGCCCTCAAGGCCGAAGGCAGGAAGGCCTTTGTTTCCTACGTCATGGCCGGGGATCCCGATTTCGACACCTCGCTTGAGATCGTGAAAGGTCTGCCGGGCGCCGGTGTCGACGTGATCGAACTGGGCCTGCCCTTCACGGACCCGATGGCTGATGGCCCTACGATTCAGGCTGCGGGCCAGCGCGCGCTGGACGGGGGAATGACCCTGCAGCGCACTCTGGATCTGGCGCGGGCTTTCCGTGAAACAGATGATACGACCCCGATTGTCCTGATGGGATACTACAACCCGATCTACAGCCGAGGTGTCGACGACTTTCTGGCCGAGGCGAAATCCGCCGGAATCGATGGCCTGATCGTTGTAGACCTGCCCCCGGAAGAGGATGCCGAACTGTGCCTGCCCGCGCAGGCCGCCGGCCTGAACTTTATCCGGCTAGCAACGCCCACAACCGACGACAAGCGCCTGCCCCGCGTCCTTCAGAATACATCGGGCTTTGTGTATTACGTCTCGATCACCGGCATCACCGGCGCTGCCGAGGCGCAGGCCACCAATGTCGGCCCGGAGGTAGCTCGGATCAAGTCCGAGACCGATCTGCCGGTTATCGTGGGCTTTGGCATAAATACACCCGAAAAGTCGAAGGCAATCGCAAGCATAGCTGATGGCGCCGTGGTCGGTTCAGCCATTGTCAGCCAGATTGCCGAGGGAAAGCCGGTCGGCCAGATCCTGAGCTTCGTCCGGTCACTGGCGGACGGTGCACATTCGGCCTGATCCGCCGACAAAACTCGTCTCATGCGTCAACCGCAGCCCGCCTTTGCGAGCTGCGGTTTTTTTGTTGCCAGAGATACGTTGCAGAGTGCAGGAGAAATTGGTAAAGAAAATTAACCAAAGCTACCGAGGCCCGGAATCATGCCAGTCATTACAACGATTGAAGACCTCAGACGCATCTATGGACGCCGTGTGCCACGGATGTTCTACGACTACGCTGAAAGCGGCAGCTGGACCGAGCAGACCTTTCGCGAAAACACCTCGGATTTCGAGGACATCCGCCTGCGCCAACGTGTTGCAGTAGACATGTCCGGGCGTTCGACCGCGTCGCAGATGATCGGACAGGACGTAACGATGCCGGTCGCGCTGGCGCCCGTGGGGCTGACCGGCATGCAACACGCAGATGGCGAAATAAAAGCGGCCAAAGCAGCGGAAGATTTCGGCGTACCCTTCACCCTGTCGACAATGTCAATCAATTCTATCGAGGATGTGGCCGAGAACACGGGCAAGCCGTTCTGGTTCCAGCTTTATACGATGAAGGATCAGGACTACATCAATCGCCTGATCCAGCGGGCCAAGGACGCCAAATGCTCGGCATTGGTGATCACACTCGACCTGCAAATCCTCGGCCAGCGGCACAAGGACCTCAAGAACGGGTTGTCCGCCCCGCCGAAATTGACGGCCAAAACAATCGCCAACCTGATGACGAAATGGGCCTGGGGAATCGAGATGCTCGGTGCCAGCCGACGCGAGTTCGGCAATATCGTCGGACATGCGCATGGCGTTTCTGACGCATCCTCACTGGGGGCCTGGACTGCCGAGCAATTCGACCCAAGCCTTGATTGGGGCAAGGTCGAAAAGCTGATGGAGCAATGGGGCGGTAAGGTTATCCTGAAAGGTATTCTAGACGCCGAAGACGCGAAGATGGCCGCAAAGCTGGGGGCGGATGCCATTGTGGTCTCGAACCACGGCGGCCGCCAACTGGATGGTGCGCTCAGTTCTATCCGAATGCTGCCGCAGATCATGGACGCCGTTGGCGGAGACGTCGAAGTGCATATGGACAGTGGCATCCGTTCGGGTCAGGACGTTCTGAAGGCACTGGCGCTGGGGGCCAAGGGTACATATATCGGCCGCGCCTTTGTCTATGGCCTTGGGGCGATGGGTCAGAAAGGCGTAACCACGGCGCTGGACGTCATCCACAAGGAACTGGACACCACCATGGCGCTGTGCGGCGAACGCAATGTTGGCAATCTGGGGCGCCACAACCTGCTGATTCCTGAAGACTTCGGTGGTCGTTGGCAGAACTGAGAGGGCCGCTGTTGTCAGGGGCTCTGCCCCCGCCGCCCTACGGGCGTCTCCCCCGGGATATTTTTAGCCAGATGAAGACCGGATCCGTTTTTCATCTGGCCCCAAATATCCCGGAGCGCGAGGCAGAGCCTCGCAAAATGACAATCCGTCAAAAACCCCTTTCCAAACCCAATGAATCAAGCTAAGGACGCGGCTTCACGCGGGCATACAGCCTTGGAGGATGCCCGCCCTAACATTGGAGAATTATCATGGCTGGAGAGATTCCTGATCTCGTAGCTCTGGAACGGACGGGGACAGGCAAGGGCGCCGCTCGTCAGGCACGCCGCGACGGCATGGTTCCGGGCATTGTTTTTGGTGGCGACAAAGAGCCGCTGCCGATCCAGATCCCGTTCAACGTCCTGTTCAAGCGCCTGAAAGCAGGTCGGTTCAAGTCGACCCTGTGGAACCTGAAGGTTGAAGGCCACGAAGACGTCCGCGTCATCTGCCGCGACGTTCAGCGGGACGTCGTCAAAGACCTGCCGACCCACCTGGACCTGATGCGCCTGCGCCGGACCACCAAGATCGCGCTGTTCATCCCGGTTGAGTTCATCAACGAAGAAGAAGCGCCCGGCATCAAGAAGGGCGGCGTTCTGACCGTTGTTCGTCCGGAAGTCGAACTGATGTGCACCGCCGGTGACATTCCTGACAAGATCACCGTTGATCTGACCGGTCTGAACATCAACGACGTTGTGACGATTTCGTCGGTTGATCTGCCGGGTGGCACCAAGCCGACCATCGACCGTGACTTCGTGATCGCGAACATTTCGGCTCCGACCGGTCTGTCGTCCAGCGACGATGAAGACGGCGAAGAGGGCGAAGTTGCAGCCGACGAAGTCGAAGTAATCGGCGCTGAAGAATAATTTCGGGACCTTTCAGTTCTGGATATGAAACGGGGTTCTTTCAGAGCCCCGTTTTTCTTTTGGCCGGGCGGGACTGGAAAGGCAGTGGCGAACCGTGCGATGAACCTGATACGTATTCAGGTATTGGCCCGCGACATGTAAGGACGAAATGATGAAGCTGTTTGTCGGCCTGGGGAATCCCGGTTCAAAATACGCTGGAAACCGTCACAACATCGGCTTCATGGCACTGGACCGTATCGCCGAGGATCACGGATTTGGTCCCTGGCGTTCAAAGTTTCAGGCCGAGGTCTGCGAAGGTCGTCTGGGCACGGACAAAGTTCTGCTGCTGAAACCGCAAACCTTCATGAACCGGTCCGGCCAGTCCGTTGGTGAAGCGATGCGGTTCTACAAGCTCGAGTCGGTTGACGTGACCGTCTTTCATGATGAACTGGATCTGGCCCCCGGAAAGGTGCGGGTCAAGGCCAGCGGTGGTCACGCGGGACATAACGGGCTGCGATCCATCCACGAACACATCAGCCCCGCCTATGACCGGGTTCGGCTGGGCATTGGCCATCCGGGGCGCAAGGAAATGGTCTCAGCCTATGTGCTTAGCGATTTTGCCAAGGCTGACGCCGACTGGCTCGAAGACGTCCTGCGGGGCGTTTCGGACGGGGCCCAATATCTTGCCGAAGGGGAAAGCGGGAAATTCATGAATACCGTCGCATTGCGGACGGCGCCTGCGCGGTCATCAAAGACACCGGAGAAGCCCACACCAAAAGCCGCGACCGACCCTGAGCCTATTCCGGCTCCGGATGACCGGTCACCGATGCAAAAGCTGTTGGACAAGTTTCGGTAAATCACCTGCTGCCGCAACGTTCGGATTGCGAAAGGTCCCGGACCTCTTTTCTATTGTGTTGATCAGGTGGAGGGGACGAATGAGAACTGTATTCAGATGGCTGTTGCGCATTGTTCTGGCGCTGGTTTTGGCGGCCGTCGTCGTTGGCCTGTGGAAACGGGAAGAGCTCGAGCGGCTTCTGGCGGTCAATTCCCTGTTCTCGGAAGAGCGGATCGTTCACAATTTCTCGCACATGAGCGACGCCTTTCTGACGGTCGATCTGCCGCGCGGGAGCGGCCCGACATGGGAACTGCCCTATGGACCGGGCTTTGATCTGCCTGAGGGAACCGATCAATGGATCGGGGAGCGCGCTGTGACATCCCTGCTGGTGATGCAGAAAGGCCAGATCCGGTTCGAAGAATACTATCTGGACACCGGCCCGGACGATCAGCGGATATCGTGGTCCGTCGCCAAAAGCTATCTGTCCGCCCTGTTCGGCATTCTGTTGGCCGAGGGGTCAATCGACTCGCTGGACGATCCTGTGGTGAAATATGCGCCCAAACTGGCCGGCAGCGCTTATGACGGTGCCACGATCCGCAATGTCCTGAACATGGCCAGCGGCGTGACATTTGACGAGGACTATCTGGATTACAACTCGGACATCAATCGGATGGGCCGTGTCGTGGCGCTGGGGGGGGAGTTGGACGACTTCGCCGCGTCCCTGAAGGACAGCTTTGCCGCGCCGGGTGACACCTGGCAATATGTATCAATCGACACGCATGTGATAGGTATGGTCATTCGCGGCGCGACCGGGCGCAGTGTTACCGAGCTGTTGACCGAAAGGATCATTCAGCCTTTGGGGCTGGAACGCGATGGGTACTACATCACGGATGGGGCCGGTGTCGCGTTTGTTCTTGGCGGGTTGAACTTTACAACCCGCGACTTTGCCCGGTTCGGACAGATGATACTGCAAGACGGTTCCCGAAGCGGCGAGCAGATTGTTCCCGCCGACTGGATTGCCGAGTCGACATGGCCAAGTGCCCCGACCGAAACCGGCAAGATCGGCTATGGATATCAATGGTGGATCCCCAAAAACGCGCATGAGGGCGAATTTCTGGCGCGCGGTGTCTATGGGCAATACATCTATTTCGATCGGCCGCGGGATGTCCTGATTGTCACCACCGGAGCCGATCGCAAATTCCGCGAACCCGGTGTCAGCGATCAGAATATAGAAATGTTCCGCAAGATCGCCCAAACCCTGTAGGATGCCTCTATGCAAAAACAGGACAGCATCAATGTGCTGGGGGGTGTCCTTGCCCCCTGTTCGCGTGATCCGCTGACCGGGTTCTTCCGGGACGGGGCCTGCAATACCTGCCCCGAAGACCAGGACAGCCATACGGTTTGTGCTGTTATGACAGCCGAATTCCTCGCCTATTCCAAATATGTCGGAAATGACCTGAGCACCCCACGCCCCGAATTCGATTTCGCCGGCCTCAAGCCCGGCGATAGCTGGTGTCTGTGTGCGGGTCGGTTCCTTCAGGCCCATGACGAGGGCTGCGCCCCGAGGGTTCATCTTGAGGCCACGCATCAACGCGCATTGGACATTGTGCCGCTGGACATCCTGCAGCAGCACAAAGTCGGGTCCTGACCCTTCGTCGGTCTTTAGAATCCGTTTCGGCTTATTTTTTAGAAAAAGAAGTCCCGGACGGATCCGGGACTTTAAGGAATGTGTCGGTCAGAAGTTGATCTGCCACGTCAGATCGACGCTGTAGCTTTCAAATCCGCTTTCGCCGATGCCGTCGTAAAACACACCTGCCGCAAGCAGGCTGTTGTTCTGCAACCTGTAATCAAGACCCAGATCGACCCTGCCGCGTGTGGTGTCCCCGATCGGGGCGACGCCCGGCACGGTGCCGGTGCCTGATGTGCTGCTCCAGACGCCGGACAGACCGCCCGTCAGAATCATGCTGCCACGTGCGACGGAGATCGGGTGGCTGAAATCCATTCCCAACTGAACGGTCGTCAGGCTGAAATCCTGGGCCGAAATCGGATTGCCCAGACTGTCCGTATAGGCCTCGGCATCATCGCTGACATAGCTCAGATCCAGAAGCGGCATCAGGGTCAGCGCCCCGCGCTGGATTTCGCCTGTGACCCGCGACTGCACCAGCCAGCGGTCACTGTCGAATTTGTCCGAGTATGTGCCCAGAGGCGAAACCTCATTGTCAGCTTTCCCGTAAAGCGCACGTCCTTCGAAATAGATCGGATGCTCGGGCAGTTTCGCCACGACATACGGGCCAACAAACCACCCGGTGCCGTCAATCTCGGACGCGCCGTTTTCGGTTTCGGCATAGTCCAACTGCAGCATCGCACCGACCAACAGGTTCTGATTAACCTGATGGTGCGCCCCGAGAACCGCCAAAGCATAGCTGCTGTCAAAGTCGTCCTGCGAACTCCAGTTGCCTGTAACGTTCAGCCAGATGGGCAAGGTCGGATCGCTGGCAAAGTTCAGAAACCCGGCGCCCTGAGATACGGACGCATCGAACGCTCCCGCGCCGGACTGTTGCAGAAACCGCGTCAGGTTGGGCTGGTTTGAGACTAGGCTGTTCGCGCGGGCATTCTGAAAGGCCTGAATCAAACGCTGCGTGTTTGTTGCGGGCTGCACGGTTGTAACAGTGTTCGACGCCAGATTGAGATTGCCTGCGGCGTCGGTGAAAACTCCGGCCGGAACGGAAAGCTCGATTGTACCGTTGTTCTGCGGGGTCAGCGTAGCAACGTAATCCACACCCGAACCGGTCATGGTCGCGGTTGCGTTCACCACCAAGAGATCACTGGCAACAAAGTCGGTGCTGGGTTCGCTGAGGGTGATTGTCGCGGTAAAGGTGCCGTTCCCGGTCGCAGTCAGCGCCCCGACCGAAGCCGTGGGCTGGGTCGTATCCACCAGCGTCCGGGTGCTGATGATCTGCGTGTTCGTCACACCCGACAGGGCCAGTTCGTATCTGTAAAGCGGCCCACCGGGCGCTTCCTGAGCCGTGAAAATGATCCCCATGTAACCGTCGGCGGCATATGTGCTGTCTGCGCCGTCCTGACTGAGAATGGTTGGGTTCAGCCAACCGAGGTTGGTCAATCCGGCCGGAGTGATGATCGGAGACGGCGTGATCCCGCCACCAAAGTAAATCGCACCGCCCGGTGCCTGGCCGCTGCCGCTGAGGGCGACAAATGCAGTCGTTGCGCCGGGGATGTTGGTAAACTGGACGGAACCGCCATTAGGTGACGCAATGGGTGTATTGAAGAAGGTAGCCCCACCAAAGGCCGCGCCTTCCTTACTGCTGCCGAACAGAACGACTGAAACCAAACAGACAAGGCCAAGCAGCCTGCGAAAAAAGGAGTTAACCATCCCAACCTCCAACAAACCCGATAGGGGCATAACACATGGATATGCGCCTTATGACATGCCATTCCGAACGCGCAACTGAGTTCTGACACCGTCCGGGGCACATTATGATTAGCAACCAGAAGTTGCGAATTGACAGTGAGTTTATTCAAATTCAAAACGCTGTACAGATTCACCAAATCTCAATTATTTCGCGTGTATCGAATTTGCCAGATGCGCCGAATCTGGCGCTTGCGGCGAGGGTCATCCGGCACCTATTTGACAAATAATTCTGAGGGTTGGAAGAAAAATCCTGGGAAAACACAGCAGCTTTCTAACCAGACCTTACAGGAGGGCTGTTTCGGCACTGCAAGCTAACCCGGTAAAAGCCAGACAATCCGCACCAAAGCGCTTCATTTTCCGCAATTGCGAGACAGTGAAAGCAGTATGGCGACCGGGGCAGGTCCAATGATTCTCGGACCCACCGCCGTGCAACATCTGTCTGGCTTACGCTGACGAAATCAGAGGCTTAGATTGCCTCGCGGCCTTCGGTATCGGACATGTCAAAGTTCAGGTATTTCGCAACCGTCTGAACATCCTTGTCGCCGCGTCCGCACATGTTCATGCAGATCAGGTGATCGTTGGGCAGTTCCGGGGCGATCTTCATCACATGGGCCAGTGCGTGGCTGGGTTCCAGCGCCGGGATGATGCCTTCGGTTGCGCAGCACAGCTGGAACGCTTCCAGCGCCTCCTTGTCCGTGATCGAGACATATTGCGCACGCCCTACCTCGTGCAGCCATGAATGTTCTGGCCCGATGCCTGGGTAGTCCAGACCAGCGGAAATGGAATAGCCTTCAAGAATCTGGCCGTCGTCATCCTGCAGCAGATAGGTTCGGTTGCCATGCAAAACGCCCGGACGACCACCGGTCAGCGAGGCGCAATGCTCCATCTTTTCGTTCACGCCTTTACCGCCCGCCTCGACGCCGATGATATTCACGGACTTGTCGTCGAGGAATGGGTAGAACAGGCCCATCGCGTTCGACCCACCACCGATGGCGGCGATGATCGTATCGGGCAGACGGCCTTCGGCCTTCATCATCTGTTCCTTGGCTTCCTTGCCGATGATCGACTGAAAATCGCGCACCATCGCCGGGTACGGGTGCGGACCAGCAACCGTTCCAATGCAGTAGAACGTATCGCGCACATTGGTCACCCAGTCGCGCAGCGCGTCGTTCATTGCATCTTTCAGTGTCCCGCGACCCGAAGTCACAGGGATCACCTCGGCCCCCAGCAGGCGCATGCGGAACACGTTCGGGGCCTGACGCTGCACGTCATGGGCCCCCATGTAGACCACGCACTTCAATCCGAACTTGGCGCAGACGGTGGCGGTGGCCACGCCGTGCTGCCCTGCCCCGGTTTCCGCGATGATCCGGGTCTTGCCCATGCGCCGCGCCAGAATGATCTGGCCCAGCACGTTGTTGATCTTATGCGCGCCGGTGTGGTTCAGCTCGTCACGCTTCAGGTATATCTTTGCACCACCCAGATGTTCGGTCAGGCGTTCCGCGAAGTACAGCGGCGACGGGCGGCCAACATAGTTGGCCCACAGATCGTCCATCTCGGCCCAGAAGGTCGCATCGTCCTTGGCCTTCTCATATTCCTCTTCCAGCGACAGGATCAGGGGCATCAGCGTTTCGCTGACGAACCGTCCGCCGAAGATGCCGAAACGGCCCTGTTCGTCGGGGCCGGACATGAAGGAATTGAAAAGATCGTTGGCCATGGATGTCTCCCTCGTCGTACCCGTTGTTCATAGGAGGTGGCGGCAGGATTTGCCATGGCAAAACGTATCATTCAGCCGCATGAACATGCTGAGACCAAACCCGCAGCGCCTGGTCTCTGCTTGGCACGGCAATACAGTTGAAATGATGGAACTCATGCACCTCCGCCAACCGGGAGGCCGCCTGCACAACGCGCCGATGCGGGCCGGACTGGGCGAATGTCAGCATGGCCTCGGCGTCGTGCCAGACGCTCAGCGAAAAATACAGGCCCTGATGTGGGAACAGTTCCACCCGCAGGCACAGCGGATCGTCACGGGCCTGCAAATAAGCCTGGCGCGCGCGCCAGAAAAACTCGGGCGCGTGATACCAGTTTCTCAGGGCAACTCCACCGATTGCGGCCAGCATCCATTCATACTCCTTAACAGGAGATACGCGATGGCGGCCCGATCAGATCACCGGGTGGCTTCGATAAAGGCGTTGATCAGGCCCGAATCCTTGATCCCCGGAGCACTTTCAACACCTGAGGCGACATCTACCTGCCGTGCTCCCGTCATCCGAATGGCCTCGGCCACGTTTTCCGGGTTCAAACCGCCGGCCAGCATCCATGGCTTACGCCAGTATTTGCGCCCAGCCAGCAACCGCCAGTCAAACGCCAGCCCGTTACCGCCCGGCAAGACCGCGTTCTTGGGGGCTTTGGCATCAATCAGAAGCTGGTCCGCGACGTCGCTGTAGATGTCGATGGCGGCCAGATCTTCGGCATCTGCCACACCGATGACCTTCATCACCGGCAAGCCGTAACGTTCCTTGACCTCGCGCACACGCTCGGCACTTTCGCTGCCGTGCAATTGCAACATATCGAAGGGCGCGGCCTGAGTGATACTGTCCAGCAAATCGTCAGAGGGGTTCACGACCAGGGCCACCTTGGCCACGCCAACCGGCACGTCAGCCATCAACGCAGCCGCCTGTTCGGGCGTGACATACCGGGGTGACTTGGGAAAGAAGTTGAACCCCAGGTATCGTGCACCAGCATCTACGGCCGCGCGCACCTGAGCCGGGGCGGTCAAGCCGCAGATTTTCACACTAATTTCAGTAGACATGCCGCTTAGCTGGCCTCGTCCAGCAGAGCCAGAACCTCATCCTGGCCTTGATTCTGCTTTTTCTTGAGCTTCTTGACCTCACGCTCAAGTTTGCGCACTTCGCCTTTGCTGGCCGTCGCGTCGCGGCGGTGCTTGTGTTCGCGCAGCCACTCCCAAAGAAAGCCTATGACCAGCCCGGCAACCACGCCCCCAAGAACAACTAGGAACAGCGGCAACGAGGTGCTGAGGTTGAAGCCAGCCAGCTCGGACAAGGCATCCGGCATAAGCTTGAGTTCAACCATTTCGCGATTGGCTAGCGAAATCGAGATCAGGGTGATCCCGAGGACCGCAAGAAAAGCATATCGAATGTAGCGCATCATAAAGTCAGGCTTTACCGTTCAAACGATCCCTTAGCAACTTGCCTGTCTTGAAAAACGGTACACATTTTTCCTCGACCTGCACGGTCTCACCGGTTCTGGGATTGCGGCCGACGCGCGCGTCCCGCTGCTTGACAGAAAAAGCGCCAAATCCGCGCAGTTCGACCCGGTCGCCACGGGCCATAGCATCGGTCACTTCCTCGAAAACGGTATTCACGATCCGTTCAACGTCACGCTGATAAAGATGCGGGTTCTCGTCGGCGATTTTCTGAATCAATTCTGAACGGATCATAGGCATTACCCTCCCAGGCGACCGGATTACCATGTCTATTGTTTTGGACAGTATAAGAAAAAACGCGGAACGGGGGAACGCAAACTCCGCGTGCCGAGGCATCATTTTGCCATATTCTCACGCAATTTTTTGCCTGCGAGCCTGATTCCGGGCTCCAAAGAACGCCTGTTGCCCGAGTTGGACCGGGAAATCAGAACATATTGATTCGCAACAAAAACGGCCCCGCACTGACGTGCGGGGCCGAAATTCGACTGCCTCGAACAGCCTGAGGTTTAGTCGCCGGATTTCAGCGCTGCACCCAGGATATCGCCCAGCGATGCGCCCGAGTCGGAGGAACCGTACTGTTCCACGGCCTCTTTCTCTTCGGCAATCTCGCGTGCTTTGATCGACAGGCCCAGACGGCGAGTCTTGCTGTCGACGTTGGTGACGCGGACGTCGACCTTGTCACCGGTCGAGAAACGCTCGGGGCGCTGCTCGGCACGGTCACGCGACAGGTCCGAACGACGGATGAACGACTTCATGCCTTCGTATTCGACCTCGATGCCGCCATCTTCGATCGCGGTGACTTCAACGGTGATGACCGAGCCACGCTTCACGCCGCCCACGGCTTCGGCGAACTTGTCACCGCCCAGGGCTTTGATCGACAGCGAAATACGCTCTTTTTCCACGTCAACTTCCGAGACAACGGCCGAAACCATGTCGCCTTTGCGGTAGTTCTGGATCGCATCCTCGCCACGCTCGTCCCAGGACAGGTCGCTGAGGTGAACCATTCCGTCGATGTCGCCTTCGAGGCCAATGAACAGACCGAATTCGGTGATGTTCTTGACTTCGCCTTCGACCTCGGTGCCCTCGGGGTGTGTTTCTGCAAACACTTCCCATGGGTTGCGCTGAGTCTGCTTCAGGCCCAGAGACACGCGACGCTTGGCGCCGTCGATTTCCAGAACCATGACGTCGACTTCCTGGCTGGTCGAAACGATCTTGCCCGGGTGGACGTTTTTCTTGGTCCAGGACATCTCGGACACGTGCACCAGACCTTCGACACCGGCTTCCAGCTCGACGAACGCGCCGTAGTCGGTGATGTTGGTGACGCGACCCTGATGGACCGAGCCCAGCGGGTACTTGGCAGCAACCAGATCCCACGGATCTTCCTGCAGCTGCTTCATGCCCAGGCTGATGCGGTGGGTCTCTTTGTTGATCTTGATGACCTGAACCTTGATGGTTTCGCCGATCGTCAGGATCTCGGACGGGTGGTTCACACGGCGCCATGCCATGTCGGTGACGTGCAGCAGGCCGTCAACGCCGCCCAGGTCAACAAATGCACCGTATTCGGTGATGTTCTTGACGACACCCTCGACGGTCTGACCTTCGGACAGGTTGCCGATGACTTCGGCACGCTGTTCGGCACGCGATTCTTCCAGGATAGCGCGGCGCGAAACAACGATGTTGCCACGGCGGCGGTCCATTTTCAGAATCTGGAACGGCTGCTTCAGACCCATCAGCGGGCCAGCGTCGCGCACGGGGCGGACGTCAACCTGCGAGCCGGGCAGGAACGCAACTGCGCCACCCAGATCGACGGTGAAGCCACCTTTGACGCGACCGAAGATTGCACCTTCGACGCGCTGGTCGTCGGCATATGCTTTTTCCAGACGGTCCCATGCCTCTTCACGGCGGGCCATCTCGCGCGAGATGACGGCTTCGCCACGGGCGTTTTCTGCGGCACGCAGGTATACTTCGACCTCGTCACCAACAGCGATTTCAGGAGCTTCGCCGGGATTTGCGAATTCTTTCAGATCAACGCGGCCTTCCATTTTGTAGCCGACGTCGATGATGGCCTGACCGGCTTCAATCGCCAGAATCTTGCCTTTGACAACAGAACCCTCTTCGGGTGTGTCCATTTCGAAGCTTTCATTAAGGAGGGCTTCGAATTCCTCCATGGATGCGTTAGCCATGTGGCGTTGTTTTCCTTTACATACGTTTTTACTGGCCGAGCGGTTGTCTCCGCCGGTCTTGTTTCATGACGTCTTCGGACGTGATCCGGGGCGCATCCGATTACACAAACACAAAGGGCCGAGGTGACCCGGCCCTGCTCAGATACGTCACCCGGACGTTGACCGCCCTTGTTCAGACAGCGCGCGTATAGGCGGATTTGCTGACCGGTGCAAGTGGAAAGCCCATATTTCCAAGGTAAATGGCCTATTGGGCGCGATCCTGCCGCCCCGGCTGATCGAATTTTGGCTTCCAGATCCGGGCGTCCCGCTTCAGCATTGCCCGTTCAATTGCATCCAGCCGGGATTTCGCCGCTTCCGGATTATGGGTTCCGCCTGCCCGAATCCAGATTCGTTTTGCGGAAGCCGGGCTCCACGGAAGGCAGGCGGCTGCAAGCCACTGACGCAATTCAGGCGGCAGCGCGTCGTAAGCCCGCATTGGTGAACCGCCTCTTATCCTGCGACGGAGACTGGTGTTTTGATTTCGCCGCCTGTGCCTGCCCCGGCTGACACCCCCAGAGGAAGTCGCGCCCATATTTCCGCCTTTGCTCAAAAACAAACCGATATGTTATGACATTACATTTCGTGCAGAAGGACACAACCGCGCAAATGACACCAAATCACTTTCCCGGAATGTCGCAATCAAACCTGCGACCAGGCCCGACCCGACGGTATGAAGTGAGGCGGAGGACCCCATGACTCAGCAAAATACGAATTTTCTTGTCATCATTTCGGACGAACATCGCAAGGATGCCATGGGTTGCGCAGGGCACCCGATAGTAAAAACTCCGCATCTGGATGCGCTGGCCGCACGGGGCACGATGTTCCGGGCCGCCTACACGCCGTCGCCAATGTGTGTCCCGACCCGCGCAGCGCTGGCCACAGGTGAATGGGTGCACCGCACCGGCAATTGGGACAGCGCCTCGCCCTACGCCGGAGAGCCTCGCAGTTGGATGCGGCAGCTGCGCGACGCCGGGCGCGAGGTGGTTTCCATCGGCAAACTTCATTTTCGGTCGGTCGACGATGACAATGGGTTTTCGCAAGAAATCATTCCAATGCACGTGGTCGGCGGCGTCGGATGGCCCGTCGGTCTGCTGCGGGAAAACCCACCGCCCTACGATTCAGCCGCTGAACTGGCAGGTGACGTGGGTGCTGGCAGCAGCACCTATACCGACTACGACAAGGCCATCTCAAATGCCACCGAGGCTTGGCTGGCGGATCCCAAGCGCCTGGAGCAGCCCTGGGCCGCCTTTGTTTCGCTGGTCAGCCCGCATTACCCGCTGACCTGCCCTGAGGAATGGTACAACCTTTACGACCCCGCCGACATGGACCTGCCGGTCGGTTACGGCGAAGGCCTGCCCAACCATGAAGAGCTGCGCAATATCGCCGCCTTCTTCAACTACGAGGACTATTTCGATGAACAGAAGATGCGCGAAGCAAAGGTTGCCTATTACGGCCTGACCTCGTTCATGGATCATTGCGTCGGCCGCGTGGTTGCCGCGCTGGATGCCAGCGGACAATTGGACAATACCGTTATCCTATATGTGTCGGACCATGGCGACATGATGGGGGATCAGGGTTTCTGGACCAAGATGGTCATGTACGAAGCCAGCGCCGGTGTGCCTATGATTGCTGCCGGTCCCGGTATTCCCGCAGACCGCACCGTTTCGACCTGCACAAACCTGACCGATATAGCCGCCACCGCCCGCGAGGTCTGTGGTGTTGCTGATGACGAAGGGAACGCCGGACAGCCCGGCCTGTCGCTGCGTACCATCGCCAATGCGCCCGACGACCCGGACCGCACCGGTTTCAGCGAGTACCATGATGGCGGTTCAAAAACCGGCAGTTTCATGGTGCGCTGGGGCCGCTGGAAATATGTCCACTACGTCGGTCAACCACCGCAGTTATTCGATCTGGAAACCGACCCGCACGAACTGGTGAACCGCGCGGTGGATCGGATAAACGAACCCGACGTTGCCGCCGCGTTGGCTGAGGGTGAGCGCCGCTTGCGCGAAATCTGCGATCCGGAGGAGATCAACGCCCGCGCTTTTGCCGACCAGCGCCGCAAGATCGAAGCGCTGGGAGGGGAAGACGCTTGCCGCACGGCCTTCGTCTTCAACCATACGCCGACGCCGACCGAACAGGACGAAATGCACGAGGGATCCGCGTTATAGCGTCAGATCACTTCGCTCGGCGGCTCCGACAATGGCGGTCCTCATATCATCCGAGTGACCGCAACAGGGGCAGAGTTTCGAAGCTCTGCCCCTGATAAGTTCTACCTACACCTCTTTCTGAGCGGCGGGGAACTTTAGAACAGCTGCAAATCCTTCGCGCCGCTTTGGATTTCCGCGAAATTGGGCATGTTGTGGATCACCGCCGGAGCCGGGACCGCACCCGGCATGGCCACTGTAGGTTTCACTGCGGCGGCCTTGCCAAAGGCTGGTCTCTCCAGTTCTCCCCGGATATCGCGTAGCAGCGTTTTGTGATCCGGCATCGTTTTGAGGATCTGCGCAAGGTGCCCCTTCGCGCCCTTCCACCACTGGAACCAAATCGGTCGGTTCAACGGTCGCAGCCGATCACGGATGCCCTCACCATAGCCCGTATCATAGACCTGCTTGCCCAAAAGAACCGTCTGATAGACCCGGTGGTCAAACAGCGTTGCAAACTCGACATCGTGCTGCATCGGAAGCCGGTGCTGCCACAATTCCAGGTTCTCGGCCAACCGATCCGGTACTTTCATCTCGGTGCGTGCATCGATCCAGTATTGGTCGTCCGTGCGGTTGCCCAGTTGGTAATGCAGACAGATGAATTCCAGAACTTCGCCATAAAGCTTATCCATCTGCCGGTTATATCTGGCGCGCAAGGACGGCTCCATGTCGCGTGTAGGCAGGTGTTCGGCGAACCAGCGCACTGCATGATCAATCATATGGATCGCGGTACTTTCCAAAGGCTCAATAAAACCACCGGAAAGACCGATCGCCACACAGTTCTTGACCCAGGCGTTGCGGACGCGACCGATGCGCATCGGGATCACCCGAGGAGTCGCCCCCTTGCCGCTGTCCCCCAGCCATTCGAGGTATTCATCCGCCGCCTGATCATCCGTGCGGTGTGCCGACGAGAACACATAACCGGTGCCCACACGGTTATAAAGCGGCACCCGCCATGTCCACCCGGCGCCCAATGCGGTAGACCGCGTAACGCTTTCGATCTTTTCCGGGTTGGGATGCTCGATCTGCAACGCCATGGCACGGTCGTTTGGCAGATAATCCGAATAGTCCATAAACGGCTCGCCAAGTGCCTTGTTTATGATCAACCCGCGAAAACCGGTGCAATCGACGACCATCTCGACATCATGGCGGCCTTTGCGGTCCAACATCAGGTGGCTGACATTGCCCTGTTCATCCAGCTCTACTGACTGCACTTCATCCTGGATATGCTCCACACCGCGCTTGGTGCAGACCTTGGTCAGCATGCCTGCGAACTTCACAGCATCCAGATGATACGCATAGCCAAAGCGCTGCTCAAATTCGGGCTGACCCAGTTGCCGTGCGCCTTTACACAATCGGGCCAGATCATCGTGTGGCGAGATTGATTGCGTAAAGTCCCGATCCCCGTTGCCAAAGCGCAGGAAATATTCGGCGGCCTCCAACCCTTCCAGCATCTGGCCATGGGCAAAAGGGTTCACGTAGTCGATGCGATTGCCCTTGGCGTCCTTGTTCCAGTTGCAGAATTTCACACCCAGCTTGAACGATGCGTTGGTCTCGCGGAAAAAATCCCGCTCTGAAATGCCTGCCTGCCGGAGCGTGACGGGCATGCGCGGAACCGTGGCCTCGCCAACACCGACGGTGGCGATATTCGGGCTTTCGATCAGGCAGATACGGGGGCGATCCTTGGGCGCTGACGTGCGTGAAAGCACCATTTCCAGAATCAAGGCGGTCATCCAACCAGCCGTACCACCACCTACGATGGTGATTTTACTCAAACGATTATTCATGTATTTCTGTCCCTGTTGGCTTGGGGGATTTTTTGGCTGCCTGCCCTTTTTTGTTTTTGGGCTTGTGTGGCAGCCTTCCCTTTTCGCTACGGGAAACTATAGCAGTTTTCCTGCTTTCAGCTAGAGCCTATGAAAATATGGCATTCAGACCCGTCCATGCGTCCGAAATCGCAACAGAAAACACTCATCGTTTTGCTCCCGGCACCACATGAAACCATGGCGCGCCAGTCGCCAGGGTGCTGTACATCGTCTTCAAAACGTGGGTCCCTGCGAAACAGGGCAGTATCAGGAAAAACCCCAGTTTCGGGCACGGATCAGATTTCCTCGCCCTTCTTCAAAAGCTCTTCGATCAGGGCGCGCTGCAGGTCGGTACTGTCGCCGCCTCCAAACTCTGCCGCACCACCGGTATAAAGGGTGCCGTAGGTCGCGGCGATGTTCACGGTCTGGGCCAGCCCCGAGATCAACTGGTCTTTTCTTAGCGATGACAATGGGTGGATGAACGCAGCCCACAAAGTACCATTGGCGATCGCGTAACGCGCATCCAGCGTACTGTCGAAATTGGCCTGCATCATGCGCCGCAGATCATCATCCGACAGCCCCTCGGCACTGCGGATCGGGACCATGGCGCGCATCCGGTCGGCATTAATGTCTGTCACCACCAACATCGGATAATCCGCAACCGTCATCTGAAATCCGGGGCCCTGCGGTTGCGCTTCTGGGTCAATCGCAAATACTATCTTGCCCAGACGCTCGTAATCCATTGCCGGCTCGGGCGCCTGCCCGTCCTGAGCCGCTAGTCCTCCGGCCAGAAAAATCAGCAATACGGCTAGTCGGATCATGGCACTTCTCCTGCAGACTATCCCTTCACAATAGAAAGCCACCTTCTCACTGGCCAAACAAAGCTTGGTGAGGAGTATTCCCGGCAAGCCCTATCTTTGAACGATCTGCAAAATCTGACGGCCTTCCTGCGATAGTTCGTACAAGAACAGGCGCCTATCTTTGTTTCAGCGGTTGGCGCACCAGCCGGCCCGAACCTGAACACGAAAGGAAATGCAATGAAAGATCTGGTCCTGACCACCCTGATCGCAACCCTGCCGCTGATCGCTGCCCCGGCCTTTGCCGCCGATGAAATCAACGTTTCGAACGGCATCTCGGCAGCGGGCGCACCTTTGGCGGCCCATGGCGTCGATTTGGTCGCGCTGGTCAATGACGGCAACCCGGTAGAGGGTTTTGCAACCCATTCCGCCACCTATGACGGGGCGTCGTACTACTTCACCAGCGCCGCGAACCGCGAAGCGTTCGAGGCCAACCCGGCCGCCTATCTGCCGCAGCATGGCGGATTCTGCTCGTATGGCGTGTCCGTGGGCAAGAAGTTCGACGGCGACCCGGATCAGTATCTGATGGCTGATGGAAAACTGTACCTGTTCCTGAACGCCGACACCCGCTCAGCGTTCCTGAAGGACGTCACCGCCACGGCAAAAACGGCTGACGACCAGTGGGCAAGCATCAAAAGCATTGCCGTCGGTGAACTGTAATCAGGCAGCCCGCGGCACTACGGTGTCGCGGGTCGTTTTTGTTTGATGACCTCTATGGCCTGTTCCAATGCAGCTTCGATACTCAGATCAGAGGTATCGAGCAGAGCCGCGTCATCTGCGGGCTTCATCGGCGCCGCGCTGCGTTCCGCATCCCGCGCGTCACGCTCCCGTACATCCGCTAGGACCTGATCGCGTGTGACACCAGCCCCTTTCGCGCTGAGTTCAAGATAGCGACGCTCTGCGCGCACCTCGGCACTGGCGGTGACGAACAGTTTCACTTCCGCCGCCGGACATATCACGGTTCCGATATCGCGACCGTCCAGCACGGCCCCCCCCGCCCGGCGGGCAAAGGTGCGCTGGAAATCCACCAACGCGGCGCGCACTTCGGGGATCACCGCAACTTTCGAGGCCGCCTGTGCAATCTCGGCCGTTCGCAGATCACCCTGAGCCAGTTCTTCAGCGGTCAACGCAAGCGCCGCCGCAACCGGGTCTGCACCTACCAGTGTGTGCCTGCCGACGGCACGATACAGCAGCCCCGTGTCCAGATGCGCAAAGCCGAAATGTTCAGCGACACCCTTGGAAATCGTGCCCTTACCCGCCGCCGCAGGACCGTCTATGGCGACCGTAAAGCTCATGTACGCTCGACCCTGGCCCCCAAGGCCGCCATCAGTGGTTCGAAAATCGGGAACGAAGTTGCAATCGGGCCGCCGTCATCGACAGATACCGATGATTTCGCACCCATGCCCAAGACCATAAAGGACATGGCAATGCGGTGGTCGAGAAAGCTCTCACATGTGCCGCCGCCTGGGACGTTACCGATGCCGAGGCCCTCGACCGACCACCAGTCGTCGCCCTCGTCCACTGTCACGCCATTGGCGCGCAGCCCGCGCGCCATGGCGTCGATGCGATCGCTTTCCTTGACGCGCAGTTCCTTGACGCCGCCCATCATCATGGTGCCGGTGGCATTGGCCGCTACCACAGACAGCACCGGGTATTCGTCGATCATCGAGGCCGCGCGTTCCGGTGGCACGTTGATGCCCTTCATGTTGGGTGAATATTTGGCGCGCAGATCAGCGACTGGTTCGCCGCCCTCTTCGCGCTCATTCTCATATGTCAGGTCTGCGCCCATCTCGCGCAACGTCGTGAACAGCCCCGCACGGGTCGGGTTCAGACCGATACCGGGAACCAGTACGTCAGAACCGGGCGTGATCAGCGCCGCACAAACCGGGAAGGCCGCGCTGGACGGATCCCGCGGAACGGCAATAACCTGCGGCTTCAACTCGGGGCGACCGGTCAGCGTGATCACCCGACCCTCATCCGTGTCCTCAACCGCAATCTCCGCTCCGAAACCGGCCAGCATCCGCTCGGAATGGTCGCGGGTGGCTTCTTTTTCGATAACCACGGTCTTGCCCGGTGCGTTCAGACCGGCCAGCAGGACGGCCGACTTGACCTGAGCCGAAGGGACGGGAACTTCGTAGCGAACCGGCACTGGCTCGGCCGCGCCCACGATTGTCATCGGCAGACGCCCGCCGGAACGACCGACAGATTGCGTGCCAAACAGCGCCAGCGGATCGGTGACCCGCGCCATGGGACGCTTGTTCAGGCTGGCGTCGCCAGTAAAGGTCGCGGTGATAGGCGACGTCGCCATCGCCCCCATGATCAGGCGCACTCCGGTGCCCGAGTTGCCACAGTCGATCACCTGATCGGGCTCGGCAAAGCCGCCAACCCCGACGCCATGCACGGTCCATTCGCCGCCGCCGTGATCCGTGACTTCGGCCCCAAAGGCCCGCATGGCCTTGGCGGTGTCCAGAACATCCTCGCCCTCCAGCAAACCCGAAATTCTCGTTTCGCCGACCGCCATCGCGCCCAGAATCAGCGACCGATGCGAGATCGACTTGTCGCCGGGCACCTCTGCCGTGCCGGTCAGCGGGCCGCAGGGATGCGACGTCATCGGGATGGGCGTTCCGTGTCCGGACATGGGGGCTCCTTTTGCGCTATCAGTGCTCAAGCCGATTAGCGAATTGGGGCCGGTTGGTCCAGCGGCAATGCGACCGCAAGATTGAACAGAATTTGGGGCATCAGCAGGTTTCAGGCTATTATGGCGACATTTAGGACGCATTCGTTTTGATTCACACAAATCACTCCGAGGTCTAATCATGTCACAGCTTCGATCCATGCTTTCCAAGGGAACCGAAACCTACTTTCAGCCCGAAGACCCCTTGAAGACCGACAGTGTTCTGCAGATGCGCCTGGCCTTTCTGGTCGGGTTGGTCGCCTTCGGCCTGCCAATAATTCTTGCCAGTGGCGCAATATTTGGCGGCAGCTGTTTTCGTGACAGCATCAGCCACTTTTATTACGCCCAGTTTCTGGGGGCGATTTTTGTCGGATTACTGATATTTATCGGTGGGTTTCTGATCGCTTATACCGGCGACCACTGGCTTGAGGATCTTGGGTCCTTTATTGCCGGGTTAGGTGCCTGCTTTGTTGCGGTATTCCCGACAAGCGGGTCTGGCTGCGAAGAACCGGTCAGCTTCCAGTCGCGTATTTTTGCCGATGTGAATCAAACACCGCCACCGGTCTTGTCTGACCCCGATCCCGAAGCATTTTTCACGCTGTTTTCCGGTGCCCCGCATTTGCATGCCTGGTCTGCCGGTATCTTGTTTATCTATCTGGGCCTTTATTGTCTGTTTGTTCTGCGCCGCGTGGTTCCCGAGCGTCACATCAAAAACGGTCAATTGATCGAGACAAAAATACGGCGGAACACGTTGTATACGTTGTGCGGCATCACGATCCTGTTGTGCGTTCTGGTGCTGGGAATTGTCGCGTTTTCCGGCGAAGGCGCCCAGAGAGGGTGGAAGTCCCACAATCTGACCTTCTTTGTGGAATCCATCGCGCTTTGGGCGTTCGGGCTGGCGTGGTTTGCCAAAGGCCGCGCCTTTCCCAACCTGCGGGACCCCGCGCCTTAGCGCTCAGGTTTTGCGGAACGTCAGGTAATGCGGCGTACGCCCCTCGCGCAGGGCTTTTTGTTCATACCGGGTGGAAATCCAGTCGTCCCATGGCGTACGCCAGTCCTGCGGGCGTTCCGCCAACCATGCTAAACCGGCGCGCGGAACTTCCTCGAGTGTCTGCCGCACATAGTCCGGAATGTCCGTCGCCACGCGAAAAATCGACCCCGGCTTGAGGGTGCGCGCCAAGGGTTCCAGATGTTCAGGCGTGACGAAGCGGCGGCGGTGGTGCCGGGTTTTCGGCCACGGGTCCGGGTAAAGCAGAAAGGCGCGCGAGATGCTTGCCTCGGGCAGCACGTCGAACAAATCACGCGCATCGCCGGGATGGATGGCGAGATTCTCAACTTCGGCCCGGCGAATCTTCCCCAGCAGCATGGCAACGCCGTTAATGTAGGGCTCGGCCCCGATGATGCCGACACCGGGGTTATTTTGGGCCTGATGAACCAGGTGTTCACCGCCGCCAAATCCGACTTCAAGCCAGACGTCCCGGCCGCCAAACAACGCCTGCAAGTCCAGAGGGTTCCGTTCGGGGTTGGTGTCCCAGTCAACCGCACCAGGTGACAATGCTGCGAGGTCTTCATTCAGATAGGTCTTTTGGCTGGGCTTCAGCGTCTTGCCCTTGAAGCGGCCATAGAAGTTTCTGCGCGGGCGTTGCGGGGTCTCGGTGCTCATGGCGGTGCCCATACTGCCCGTGCCCGGGCATTGCAAGGGGCAGAGGGCGGAGGACCAACCCCTACATCCCCGAGGTGTCTTTAAACAAAAAAGAACGCGCCCTGATGGGCGCGTCCTCGGTAATCTCCGGTCAGACCGCGGCTTTCAGCGCATCCACCAGGTCGGTGCGTTCCCAGCTGAAACCGCCATCCGCTTCCGGCTCGCGCCCGAAATGGCCGTAGGCCGCGGTGCGCTGGTAGATCGGTTTGTTCAGTTCCAGATGCGTCCGGATACCGCGTGGCGTCAGGTCCATGACCTGCCCGACGGCATTTTCGATCGCGGCATCCTCGATCTCGCCAGTGCCGTGAGTATCGGCATAGATAGACAGGGGTTTTGAAACACCGATCGCATAGCTCAACTGGATTGTGCAGCGCTCGGCCATTCCGGCGGCAACGACGTTTTTAGCCAGATAGCGCGCGGCATAGGCTGCCGAGCGGTCGACCTTGGTCGGATCTTTGCCCGAAAACGCCCCGCCCCCATGCGGCGCGGCGCCGCCATAGGTGTCCACGATAATCTTGCGACCCGTCAAACCCGCATCACCGTCCGGTCCACCGATGACGAATTTGCCCGTGGGGTTAACGTGCCATTCTGTGTCAGCCGACAACCAGCCTTCGGGAAGGGTTTCCCGGATGTAAGGTTCGACAATGGCGCGAATGTCATTCGAGGACAGCGCCTCGTCCAGGTGCTGTGTCGACAATACGATGGAACTGACGCCGACCGGCTGGCCGTCGCGATAAACCACAGACAGCTGTGATTTTGCATCCGGCCCAAGCGCAGGCTCGGTGCCATTTTTGCGAACCTCTGCAAGACGACGCAGGATCGCGTGCGAGTACTGGATGGGTGCTGGCATCAGCGCAGGCGTTTCGGTGGTGGCATAACCGAACATAATCCCCTGATCGCCGGCGCCTTCATCCTTGTTGCCCGAAGCATCCACGCCTTGTGCGATATGCGCGGATTGTTCGTGCAGCAGGTTGGTGACTTCGACCGTTTCGTGGTGAAACTTGTCCTGCTCGTACCCAATATCCTTTACGCAAGCGCGCGCGATCTCGTCGATACGGCCCATATATTCGTGCAACCGGTCCTGATCTGAAAGACCGACCTCGCCTCCGATTACCACGCGATTGGTCGTCGCGAATGTTTCGCAGGCGACACGCGCTTCGGGTTCTTCGTTCAGAAATGCATCAAGCACCGCATCGGAGATGCGGTCGCAGACCTTGTCCGGATGCCCTTCGGAAACAGACTCCGAAGTAAAGGTGTAGTTTTGTCGGGACATGAAAGTGCTCCATTATGATTTTCCCATCACGCCAGGAAGCCGTTGTGACAGGCATCAGGATGCATAAATCGCCCGGCCAGAAGGGTCAATCCGCATTTATGATCCGGCCCGCCTGGCAAACAGCCAGGACACCGAAAACATGGCCAATAAAGCCAAAAACACCGGACTATCCCCAATGCGCGAATAAAAAGTTTTCGTCAGGGGGGCCGGAAGCTGTGCATCCACGTAGCCTGCCTGCCCTAAGGGCAATGCGCTTGTGATGCGCCCCAGCGGGTCAATCATGGCCGATATTCCGGTGTTGGCCGATCGCATCATCGGCAGACCCATCTCAATCGCGCGCATCTGGGCCTGCGCCAGATGCTGGTAGGGGCCGGATCGTGTTCCGAACCACGCATCGTTGGTGATTTGCAACAGGTAGTCCGAGCGCCCGGGGGCCGACAGGACGTCCTGGGTAAACACCGCCTCGTAACAGATAAGCGGCAAAGCCTGGCCGAGCATGCCCGTATCCATCAGGGCTGGCCCGGGTCCGGAACTGAACCCGTTGCCCGTAGTCGTGGCCATGCCGTAAATTCCGAAACGAGCCATCAGATTCCCGAATGGCACATATTCCCCGAATGGCGCAAGGTGATGCTTGTCATACAGCCCCTGCTGCTGGCCATCCTGATCCAGCAAGATCATGGAATTGTAGATACGGGCACCATCACTGCGCTGGATACCCAGAACAACCGGGACACCCTGGGCGGCATCTGCGACGGCGTTCAGATAAGGTTGTGCCCCGCTCAGCCACGCCGGTACGGATGTTTCGGGCCAGACAATCAGATCGGGGCGCGGTTCAGCGGCGGTAAATTCTACCTGCCGCGCAAAAAACAACGGCGTGAAATCCGGGTCCCATTTTTGGTGTTGCGGTGCATTGGGCTGCACCAAACGCACGACATATTCGGTGTCAGTCACATTGGGCCTGCTGAGCGCATATACCCCGGCCAGAATCGCAAGCCCCGCCGTCATCGCGATTGGCACTGCCAGGTCCCCGGTGTCTTCGCGCTTGGCCAGGCCCGCGCCCAAAGGCAGGGTGGCAAAAAGAGTCATCGCGCCCAAGCCGTAAGGCCCGATCAGCGACAGCAGTTGCGCCACGGGTGTACCGACCCAGATCTGCGCCAGCCCTGCCCAGGGAAAACCTGTGAGCACATATCCGCGTGCCAGTTCCACCAATGAAATTGCGGTCGCCAGCAAACACGTCTGCAGAATCGCCGGAGCGCCGGGGTGCCGCGAGACACGAAACGCCAAAGCCCAGAACAACGCCAGCCCGCCGGCCAGGAATACCAGCGCAAAGGGCGCCATCCAGGCGTGGCGCGCGGCGTCAACCTGAAACGGCTCGACAATCCAGGACAGCGCGTGCGCGAAATAGCCGGTGCCAAAGGCCCATCCCATCCAACAGGCGCGCGCCTTTGTTTCTGTTGTCAGAAACAAAGGCGCGATCAATATCAGGGCAACCAGAGTTGCCAGCCAATATCCGAACGGCGCCAGGCCAAACGCGGCCAGCGCCCCAAGCAACCCGGCCAGCACCACCCTCAAAAGGAAGGGCCAGCCTTTGGCAGGGTTCATGCAACCTGATCCGGCAACATGACACGCAAACGCTTGATGCGCCGGGGATCGGCGTCGATGACTTCGAATTCGGGGCCTTCGGGGTGCAGTACGACCTCTCCCCTCGTCGGTACACGCCCGGACAACATGAAGACCAGACCACCCAGCGTATCGATCTCTTCTTCATCGACATCTTCGTGGCTGGTCAGCGAGCGTCCGATTTCGGCCTCGAAATCCTCAAGCGGGACTTTGGCCTGAACGACATAGCAGCCGGGCTTCTCCTGAACCCACAACTGGCTTTCATCGGCATCATGTTCGTCGGCGATCTCACCCACAACCTGTTCGATCAGGTCTTCGATGGTCAGCAGGCCATCAACCCCACCGTATTCGTCGATCACCAGCGCCATATGGCGTCTTTCTGTCTGCATCTTTGTCAGCAGAACACCGATCGGCATCGATGGCGGCACAAAAAGAAGCGTGCGCAGCATCGAAACAAGGTCAAATTCAGCCGATCCGCCATTGAACCCGTGGGTCAGAGCAAAATCCTTGAGGTGCACAAACCCCAAGGGCGTGTCCAGGGTCCCGTCGTAAACCGGTATCCGTGACAATCCGCTGTCACGAAACAGCTGCGCCAGTTCATCCTTGCTGATCGTTGACGGGACCGCGACGATATCCGCAGACGGGATTGCAACATCCTCGACCCGCATACGGCGAAGGTTGATCATGCCGCGGGGCTGAATCATGTCGGTGTCATGTCCGTTGGCCACGCTAGCGGTGTCGTCACTCTGCGATGTAAATGCATCAACGATCCGGGAAAAAAGTCCGGATTTATCTTTACTTTCAATGTTGCCATCCTCTGGTTGCGCGCTTTGCGCCGCCATAGAACTGCCGTCTGTATCGCCCATTATCCTGTTCCAACTGTGCGGGCCCGAGGCCCCATTCATACATTATATGGGTCATCAATACCCATTTTGCCAAGTATCTCGACCTCGACCGCCTCCATCAAAGTGGCGTCAGGGTCACGAATGTGATCATACCCCAGCAAATGCAACACACCGTGAACGATCAGATGTGTCACGTGATCGCCCATGGATTTGCCCGCCTCTGCGGCCTCGCGCTCGCAGGTCTCGAAGGCTATGGCGATATCCCCCAGCACGATCTCACCCGTGAAGTCCGGACTTGGTTGTGCGGGGATTCCGCCTGGGTCCGCCGGTGAAAGATCCTCGGCGGGCCAGCTCAGCACGTTTGTCGGCACCGGCTTTCCCCGAAATTCCGAATTCAGATCGGCAATTCGGGCGTCATCACATCCCAGCAGGCTGATTTCACACTCATCGGACTCAAGCCCGCAATGGGTCAGAGCGCCAATGATCGCCCTTTGGGCCAAAGGCTCCAGCCCTGACCAGCGTGCGTCTTCGACCGTTATTTCCAGGTTCATGCCTTTCACCCAATGCCTGTGCAGCGGGCGCCTAGGTCACTCTGTGTCCCGGCCCGCGTCGGCCTCATACGCTTCGATGATGGCGGCGACAAGCGGGTGGCGGACAACGTCCTTGGAAGTGAAATAGTTGAAACTGATGTTGGGAATCGACTTGAGCAGCCGTTCCGCATCCCGCAAACCCGACTGAACACCGCGCGGCAGGTCCACCTGAGACCGGTCCCCGGTGATGACCATGCGGCTGCCTTCGCCCAGTCGGGTCAAAAACATCTTCATCTGCATGGTGGTCGCGTTTTGCGCCTCGTCCAGCACCACAAAGGCATTGGCCAATGTGCGACCCCGCATGAACGCCAGCGGCGCGATTTCGATTCGCTTTTCCTCGATCAGCTTGGCCAGTTGCTTGCCGGGCAGGAAATCATTCAGCGCGTCGTACAGAGGCTGCATGTAAGGATCGACCTTGTCCTTCATGTCGCCCGGCAGATAGCCCAGCTTTTCACCGGCCTCGACTGCGGGTCGGCTGAGGATGATCCGGTCGACCTGCCCGCCGATGAACATCGACACCCCGGCGGCGACAGCAAGGTATGTCTTGCCGGTTCCCGCAGGCCCGATTCCAAAGGCCAATTCGTTGTTGAACAACGAGCGGACATAGGCTTTTTGGGCATCAGTGCGCGGTTCGACCAGCTTTTTGCGCGTCTTGATCTCGACAGTGCCGCCTTTGAACATTTCAAGCTGATCGCCGTCGCGCGTTCCGGTCTCGGCCTCGGAATTACCCATCCGCAGTTCCCTGTCGACATCGGCCGGCATGACCTCGCGCCCGCCTTCCAGCCGGGTGTACAGGGCCTGCAGCACCTCCAGGGCTTGCTTTTGCGCATCTTCATCGCCCATTACGACCAATTGATTTCCCCGGCGCACGATCTGAACAGAAAGCTTCTGTTCGATATCGGCCAGATTGCGGTCATATTCGCCGCATAGATCAATCAACAGTCGGTTGTCGGGAAATTCAACAAGCGCCTCGTTACGGGGCATGTCATTTTGCGGTGGGTTCAGGGCACCGATGGCCAATCCGTTCTCCTGTCTTGGCGTTTCAAAATCAGCGTAGACAACAATTCTTGTCGGGCGCAAGACAGAGTTTCAAATTTTCCCCCACGCATTGCAAAAGCGCCGCCGACCGTCCCGGCGCGTGTCGTGCCGCGTTTGGTGGAATGCGCCCTCAGAACCGGTAATTCAGACCGAACCGAAGCCCCTGGTACTTGGGCGTGGATTTTGTGGAAAAGCCCGAGTCGAACGTCACGTCCTTCGACTGGAACTGAACAAATTCATATTCACCGGTGATCGACCAGTTTTCGGACAGGAAGTGCTCTGCACCGACACTGACCGAGAACCCGCCGCGCTGGTCGCTTTCCTCAAAGGACTGAATGCGGGATACGGGGCCAAAGCTGTTGGAGGTGGTCACATCGCCCTGCACGTACCCGAGGGACACGAAATACAGAATATTTCCGCGCCGGTTTGTCACGCCATTACGAAACCGGACCGACAGGATATCGGATATTTCGGAGCTGCCCGTGACGGCAACGGACCCAACTTGAGTGGAAACACTGTCTTCCAATGATCCGAAATCGTACCCAAGCTCTAACCCGTAGACATAGTTGCGCCGACCGCTGATAGGCAGGCTGCCGCGCCATCCGCCCCGAATTCCGCCATATGAGCCGCTCAGGGTGAGATCGCCGACAGTCGTGGTGCCGGCAGGAGTTCTGAGGCCAAACCTGTCATCCCCCTCGCCCCCGTATCCGGCGCTGAGCCCGAGGTAGAACGCGCTGACATCATCGCCGTACCGTTTTGCGCTGATCACTTCAGCATCAGCAACATCGCCGTTGCGATCGCTGGCGGGGCTGGAACCGGCTTGAAACACCATCAAAAGGGCCAAAGGCAATGCTGCCCAAAACCTGGGTGAAACCGAATGTGCTCGCTTTTTCACTCGTACCCTCCTTTGCGCCGAACGAACCATCGGACCAACGCATATCCGCTCCAAAAAGGCGCGTGGGAACCGCCCCAAGGAAAGACTGGGTTTCCTCGACCATAGTTCGCAACGATAAATCAAGGGTAAATTTTGGAAACAAACACCAGTTATGGTGTCTGCGCCATGGATAACGACAGCCTCAGATCAGTTCGCCCGCAAGCGAGTTTGCACCGGATTCGGTAATAAGCACGTCCCTCAGATCGCCCGCCACAATATCGGTGCCCGTAACGTGAACCGAATGCAGATACTCGGATTTTCCGACCATCTGGCCCGGCAAACGCCCTGGTTTTTCAAACAAAACCCGTACTTTTCTGCCGACCATGTCATCCTGGATCTCGCGCTGATGGCGGGTGATCAGCGCCTGCAGACGCTGCAGACGATCATCCGCCGCTTGCGGGTCGACCAGTTGCCGCTCGGCGGCCGGTGTGCCGGGGCGCGTCGAATACTTGAAAGAATAGGCATATCCATACCGGACCTGCTCGACCAGTTCCATGGTCTCCTGGAAATCCTGTTCGGTTTCCTCCGGAAAGCCCACGATGAAATCGCCGGACATGACGATATCCGGCCGCGCAGCGCGGATACGTTCGATCAGGCGCAGATAGCTTTCGGCGGTATGGCTGCGGTTCATGCGCTTGAGGATTCTGTCCGATCCCGACTGCACTGGCAGGTGCAGATACGGCATCAGCTTTTCGCAGGTTCCATGCGCCTCGATCAGGTCATCCGCCATGTCATTGGGGTGCGATGTGGTAAAGCGAATACGCTCCAGCCCGTCGACCTTGTTCAACTCCCAGATCAGGCCAGCAAGCGACACATCCCCGTTCGGGCCCGCACCGTGATAGGCATTGACGTTCTGTCCCAGCAGGGTGATTTCGCGCACGCCGCGGTCAACCAGATCCTGCGCCTCGCGGATGATACGGTCGGCAGGCCGGCTGACTTCGGCCCCCCGCGTGTAGGGAACAACGCAGAAGGCGCAAAACTTGTCACAACCTTCCTGAACGGTCAGAAATGCGGTTGGGCCACGGCTGGCCTTTGGACGGTTCTTGAGCTTCTCGAACTTGTCCTCTTCCGGAAAATCCGTATCCAACGCCTTTTCGCCCGCGCGGGTCTTCGCCTCCATCTCGGGCAGGCGGTGATAGCTTTGCGGCCCCACAACCAGATCGACCAGAGGCTGGCGGCGCATGATCTCTTCACCCTCGGCCTGGGCGACACAGCCCGCAACGCCAATCTTGAGATCGGGTTTTTCGGCCTTCAGCCCCTTGAACCGGCCCAATTCGGAATAGACTTTTTCGGCGGCTTTTTCCCGGATATGGCAGGTGTTCAGCAGGATCATATCCGCGTCATCCGGGCTTTTGGTTTCGACATAGCCCTTCCCACCCAGAGTTTCGGCCATACGCTCGCTGTCGTAGACGTTCATCTGGCAACCATAGGTCTTGATGTACAGCTTCTTGGGTTCTGACATGAAAACGGCCTTTGCGTTCGCGGGATCGGCGTCGTCTATACCCATAGAACGCCGCTTGCAATGCCGACGCGATTAACCGATTTTGGCCGGCAATTCCAGCACGGCGGATCAAGACAGGCGATGCACTACAAGACCCTCGACACATTTCTGCAGTCCGGCAGCGCTGCCCTCGCCAAGGGACCCGTTGCCCTGATCATCGCCGAGGACGACGTCGAACTTGACGGAACCATCCGCCACCATCTGAACCTTGGCTTCAAATCCCTGATCGCTTTAATGCCGCCGGAATTTCAACTGGACCCGGAACTGTCCGAACGCGTTCACCGGGTAGATCAGACCTGCGCGCCACGAACCGTGGTCTTTGACGCCCTCAATCGGATCATCCAGGCCGCGCCGGGGTTGTGGCTGTACTACTGCTACAACGCCGAGTACCTGTTCTTTCCGTTTTGCGAGACCCGAAGCATCGGCGAAATGCTGACGTTCCACACCGAAGAGCGCCGCAATGCGATGCTGTGCCACGTGATCGACCTTTATGCCGAGGACCTGACCGTATATCCCAACGGTGTCGCCCCCGATCACGCCATGCTGGACCGAACCGGATACTACGCGCACGCCCGCCACGATGCTGACGGACATCCGCTTGAGCGCCAACTGGACATGTCAGGTGGCCTGCGGTGGCGGTTCGAGGATCACATCCCCTACGAACGCCGCCGCATTGACAGGATTTCTCTGTTCAAGGCGCAAAAGACTTTGTCGCTGCAGCCGGACCACAGCTTTAACGAGGCGGAATACAACACGTATTCGTGCCCCTGGCATCATAACCTGACGGCCGCGATCTGTTCTTTCCGCGCCGCCAAGGCCCTTAAAAGCAATGCCGGTTCCACATTCGATATCCCGACCTTCCGCTGGCAGAATTCAGTGCCGTTTGAATGGACCTCGCAGCAATTGCTCGATCTGGGCCTGATGGAATCGGGACAGTGGTTCTGACAAGCTTTTCGTCTGTTTGAAAATGCCGCGGTGGAAGCGCGGCATTGTGGCGATGGGGGCAGAGCCCCCTACCGCTGCAACAAGACCGGAAACCAGTCTTCGCGCAGGCGTTGCCCCGGCTGCATGTCATGCCCAGGGAACGGCGGCGAAGTCCGGCCCGGACGCTCGACATAGCGTGCGTCGTCACCGACCAGCCGCAACGAAAACGCCCGGCGACGGCTGTCCGACTGATTGCCCCGCGCACCATGCAGTGTGCGGTAGTTGAAGGCGACCGCATCTCCCGGCTCCATCTCGAACTCGACGACCCGCATGCCTTCGGCATTCGGATCGGGCACGGGGATGTACTGGCCTTCATCCGCAAAGAACCCTTCCTCGGAAACCCATCGTGTCGGCAGGACTTCTTTTTCCCACCGGTGCGACCCGGCAACGCAGCGCAAGGTTGCCTGCTTAACCGGATCAAGTGGCGACCAGAAGCTGATCGTTTGCTGGCCATCAACAAAGTAATAGGGACCATCCTGGTGCCATGGGGTCGCCATCGAGGTTCCCGGTTCCTTGACCAGCACGTGATCATGAAACATCTGAACACTGCGCGACTGCATCAGGTCTGCAGCCACCTCGGCGGCCGGCGAGTTGCGGATCACGTCTTCAAACTGCCCGATTCGCGACCAGTTGCAGTAATCGTCGAAAAACAGGCCAGTCTCGCCCTGTTTGCGGTTGTCGGACGCATACGGTCCAGGCTCGGCCATGTTTGCGGCCACCCCGTCGCGCAGAGCCTCCACGTGATCGGCAAACAGCCCTTTGATCAGGACCACGCCGTCTTCCTGAAAAGTGTCAATCATTTCCTGTGTAACAAGGGGGTGTGTCATCTTGGTCTCCGTGCGTTCCCTGCCCGATCTGCACATGAAAATTAATTCTGTTCAAATAATATCTTTCGAACTTAGAATTAAGGATATGTTATACGTTACGCTCCGAAATTATGAATATATCTGCGCAATCGGCCGCTACGGCAGCCTGTCCGCGGCGGCTCAGCAGCTCAATGTCTCGCAACCCGCGCTGTCCACCGCCCTAACGCGGGTCGAGTCGCAATTGGGGTATCCGCTTTTTGCCCGCAAACGAGGCGCCGCGATGGCCGTCACGCCACAAGGCCGCCGGTTTATCGGCGAGGCTGAGGCGCTGCTGGACCTTGCCGCGCGGCTGGAATCGTCGGACCAGACCAACACCGGTGCTGCGACGCTGCGGATCGGGTGTTTCGTGGACCTGGCCCCTTTCCTGATGGCTCCGGCCTTGCACCTACTTCGGAATGCCCTGCCTGACGTCGCGATCACTTATCAGGTGGACGGATTCGAGGGACTGATTTCGGGAATGATAGATGGGCGCATTGACGTTGCCCTGACCTATGGGCTGAGCATGGATGCAGGGTTTTCGCGGCGCATCCTGTTCGACAACATCCCCCACGCGGTGATGCCGCCCGAGCATATTCTGACGGGCAACGACACAATTTCACTGAAGGAATTGGAATCGCATCCCCTGATCCTGTCTCAGGAGGGTTTGTCGGCACAGCATGTTCTGGGCTTGTTCCGGCAAAACGGGTTGTCGCCCACCGTCGCGCACCGCGCGGCCTCGCTTGAAATCCAGCGCAGCCTTGCCGCCCACGGTGAGGGAATCGCGATCAGCTACGCCATCCCGCACAGCCATTTCAGTTATGACGGGCGACCGCTGACCAGTAGGCCGATATCCAACCCGGAAGCGGCAGAACCCGTGGTTCTGGCCCGTCACGGAATCGGTCCGGCGGACAGCAATGTACAAAAGGCGGAACAGGCTCTGGCTGAACTCGGCGGTTGAGAGGTGTTACTGTGTTTTGCGAAGGCGGATAACAACGTCGACCGACGCGATCTCGACCCCTTCAGGCGCTTCGGGAAGGCGCTGGATCACCAACTGATCCGAAGGCGCATCGCTCAGCCGGCCTTCGTCTTCCCAGAAGAAGTGCGGGTGGTCGTGCGTATTGGTGTCAAAATAGCTTTTTGACCCGTCCACGGTGATTTCCTGAAGAACACCGGCATCACAAAAGGCGCGCAGCGTGTTGTACACGGTCGCCAGCGACACCGCGTCGCCATTTTTCTTCGCCGCATCAAACAGGCTTTCGGCGGTGACGTGACGGTGTTTTCCGTCGCCAACAAGCAACTCGGCCAAAGCAACACGCTGGCGCGTCGGGCGCAATCCGGCGTCTACAAGCCAAGTCGTGGCTCTGTTCTGGCTTTGAGGTGTCATGATTTCCGATACCCGCAATTCTGGCTGACTTACATATAAGTGCTTCGCCCCTACAATTTCAAATGAAATTCATTCGCAAAGAATTGGCTGAGCGCGACATGATATGGACCAGAACTCTTGCAGGCCCTTGCAAACGGGTGCTAGACGAGGCCAGATATAACGAACGGACCCCTGGCAGGAGAGGCGGCAAAATGGCCCAATTCCCGAGCAGTTTTGACAAGGATGATCTGCTGAAATGCGCCCGTGGCGAATTATTCGGCCCCGGAAACGCGCAATTGCCTGCCCCACCGATGCTGATGATGGACCGGATCACCGACATTTCCGGCGATGGCGGCGCACATGGCAAGGGCCATGTGGTGGCAGAATTCGACATTAATCCTGACCTGTGGTTCTTTGACTGCCATTTCCCCGGCAACCCGATCATGCCAGGCTGTCTGGGTCTGGACGGGCTGTGGCAGCTGACCGGCTTCAATCTGGGCTGGCGCGGCTGGCAGGGGCGCGGATACGCATTGGGCGTGGGTGAGGTCAAGCTGACCGGAATGGTGCGCCCCGACCGCAAGATGCTGACATATTACGTGGATTTCACCAAAGCCGTGCAAACCCGCCGCCTGACCATGGGTGTGGCGGATGGCCGGGTCGAAGCCGACGGCGAAGTGATTTATCAGGTCAAGGACATGAAGGTTGCGCTGTCCGAAAGCTGAACCCCGGCTGACGGACTGGTAACAAGGAACGGAATACAGGAGTACGCATATGCGTCGCGTCGTCGTCACCGGTCTGGGGGTCGTTTCCTCGATCGGCAACAATGCCGAAGAGGTCCTCGCCTCGCTCAAGGCAGGTAAATCCGGGATCGAAGCCAACGAACAGATGGTCGAACACGGATTTCGCAGCCAGATCGCCGGAACGCTCAAGATCGACGTGGCCGAGCATGTGGACAAGCGCACCCTTCGTTTCATGGGCCCCGGCGCCGCATACGCGCACATCGCCATGAGCCAGGCGATTGAAGACGCCGGCCTGACCGAAGACCAGGTCGTCAACCCGCGCACGGGTCTTGTCGCAGGCTCCGGTGGACCATCGACCAGCGCCATGCTGACGGCGCATCAGACAGTGCTGAAAAACGGTGCCACAAAGCGGATCGGCCCCTTTGCGGTGCCGAAATGCATGTGCTCGACAATTTCGGCGAACCTTGCGACAGCGTTCAAGATCAAGGGTATCAACTATTCCATCACGTCGGCCTGCTCGACGTCGCTGCATTGTATCGGCAACGCGGCGGAACAGATCATGCTGGGCAAGCAGGATGTGATGTTTGCAGGCGGCGGCGAGGAACTGGACTGGACCCTGTCCTGTCTGTTCGACGCGATGGGCGCGATGTCCTCCAAATACAATGACACCCCCGAAAAAGCCTCGCGTGCATTCGATCAGAACCGTGACGGTTTCGTGATTTCCGGCGGCGGCGGCATCGTCGTTCTGGAAGACCTGGAACACGCACTGGCACGCGGCGCGAAGATCTATGCCGAGGTCACGGGTTATGCCGCGACATCCGACGGACATGACATGGTTGCACCGTCCGGTGAAGGCGGCGAGCGTGCGATGCGCCTGGCCCTGTCCACCCTGCCCGAAGGCCGTAAGGTCGATTACATCAACGCCCACGGCACCTCGACCCCGGTCGGCGATGTGGGCGAGGTTGAGGCCGTTCGCCGTATCTTCGGTGAGGGCAGCGTACCGCCGATTTCGTCGACCAAATCGATGACGGGCCATGCGCAAGGCGCAGCCGGCGCGCTTGAGGCGATTTTCTGCCTTTTGATGCTGGACAATGACTTCATTACTCCGTCGATCAATGTCGACACACTTTCCGACGGCATCCTGCCCGGTGAAATTGCAACTCAGGTGGTTGAAAACGCAGGCCTGGACAGCGTGATGACCAACAGCTTCGGCTTTGGTGGCACCAACGGCTCCATGATCCTGTCCAGGTATAACGGGTGACTATGATGTCGGATCTTCTCAAGGGCAAACGCGGCCTGATCATGGGCGTGGCAAATGACCGCTCGATTGCGTGGGGCATTGCCAAGGCGATGCATGAGGCCGGTGCCGAACTGGCGTTCACCTATCAAGGTGAGGCGTTCGGAAAGCGTCTGGAACCGCTGGCACAAAGCCTCGGCAGCGATTTCATGGTAGATGCGGACGTCACCGACGACGCCTCGCTGGACCGCGCTTTTGGCGAGCTGGGTGAGCGATGGCCGACCATCGATTTCGTCGTGCACGCCATCGCCTATTCCGACAAGAACGAACTGACCGGCCGGTTTCTGAACACGACCCGCGCGAACTTCAAACACTCGCTGGATGTCTCGGCCTATTCCTTTATCGAGGTCGCGCGCCGGGCATATCCGCTTATGAAGGACAATGGCGGCACCTTGCTGACCTTGACCTATCAGGGGTCCAACAAGGTTGTTCCCAATTACAACGTGATGGGTGTGGCCAAGGCGGCACTGGAATCAGCGACCCGCTACCTGGCCAACGATCTCGGCCCCGATGGTATTCGCGTCAACGCAATCTCTCCCGGGCCGATGAAAACGCTGGCCGGGGCCGCAATTGGCGGCGCGCGCAAGACCTACAAGTTCTGCGACCAGAACGCGCCAATGCGATCGAACGCGACGCTTGAGGCCGTGGGCGGCACTGCGGTCTATCTGGCGTCGGACGCCGGGTCCTGCACATCAGGTGAGATCATCCGTGTCGATGGCGGTTTCCATATCCTTGGAATGCCGCAGCCCGAGGCGATGTGACCATATCTTTCCCTGCCGACGCCTAGATTTGACCATCTTTAGGCGGCAGGGATTGGCTTATGAGCAAGCTAGACCAGATCATTGCAAACAACGCGCGCGGACCTCAGGTCCGGCGGAAGTCGGGACTCCTGACCAGTCGGGGTCGTGTCATGTTACTGACGCTGACATCCCTTCTGGTGCTGTTTGTCTTTTTGACTCAGCCACCGGTGCGTGAAGCTGTGGACCGCCTTATCGGCATGATTGCAGGCTGACGGTCTTTTCGCCTTTTCCGGTCAGTTTACCGAAACCACCTCAATCTCAAAGATCAGGTCTTGTCCCGCCAGGGGATGGTTCCCGTCAAGGGTAACTGTGGCCTCATCCGCATCGACAACGGTAACAGGTAAAGCTTGCCCGTCAGGTGTCTGCATCTGCAGCTGAGTACCAGGTTCCAGCGGAATATCATCCGGGATGCCTTCGCGCGGGATGGCCTGGCGCATCGCCGGGTTGATCGGCCCATAGGCTTCCACACAGGCGATTTCGACCCGTTTTTTGTCGCCTGCCGCCAGACCCGGCATGGCCGTGTCGAGGCCGGGAATGATCTGGCCCGAGCCAACGACGAACTCAAGCGGATCGCGCCCCTCGGAACTGTCGAAGACGGATCCGTCCAGCAAGGTGCCGGTATAATGGATGCGCACTGTGTCGCCTTGTTTGATTTCAGTCATATTGAACTCCGACCGGGTAAGGAATGAACCGGTCAACCTAGGGTATGACACGATAATGTAAACCCTTGCCCCTTTAACCCACGAAACTCCTGTGCCAACCTGCCGCCGATTGGCAGTGAGGGTCCGATGGCAATTTCCACCTGTGTTTTTGATGCCTATGGTACGTTGTTCGATGTCACCGCCGCCGCAAGGCAGGCCGCAGGTGAACCGGAGTTCGAGGCGCTACGGCAGAAATGGCCCGAGCTGGCCAATTTCTGGCGCCTGAAACAGCTGCAATATACCTGGTTGCGGGCGATAACAGACGCGCATGCCGATTTTTGGGACGTGACGCAGGACGGGCTTGATTGGGCATTGGAAGCCACGGGGCTAGATGGCAATGCCGCCCTGCGACAGAGGCTCCTGGATTTGTACTGGCAACTGCAGGCCTATCCGGAAGTGCCCGAGATGCTGAAGGCATTGAAAGCGAGTGGTTTACAGACCGCCATCCTGTCCAACGGATCTCCGCCGATGCTGGAAGGTGCCGTGCAGTCGGCCGGCGTTGGCGATCTGCTGGACGACGTTCTGTCGGTCGAAACTGTTGGTGTCTTCAAACCACATGCGAAAGTCTACGACCTTGTGCAGCAACGCTTTGGCTGTGAACGCGATCAGGTCCTGTTCGTCAGCTCCAATGGCTGGGACGCCGCCGGAGCCAGCGGATACGGATTTGTGACTGCTTGGGTCAACCGAGCAGGCGAACCCCAGGACCGATTGCCGTGGACGCCCGCTCATGTCCTGTCCGACCTGACTTCGATCCCAAAGCTGGCCGGTCTTTGATGCCGTTTTTCACGACCTCGGACAACAGGCGCATTTATTATGAGGACAACGGCACAGGCGCTCCGGTCCTGTGTCTGGCAGGATTGACGCGCAATGGTCGGGATTTTTCTTTCCTTGCGCCTCATATTAGTGATTACCGCATGATCACAATGGATTATCGCGGGCGCGGTCGTTCCGATCATGACCCGGACCACACAAACTACAACATCCAGCGCGAGGCGCTGGACGCAATCGAATTGCTGGATCATCTGGCCCTCAACCGGGTGGTCATTCTGGGAACGTCCCGCGGCGGTTTGATCGCGATGGCGCTGGCAATCAGCCATCGCCACCGGCTGGCCGGCGTTATCCTGAACGATGTCGGCCCGGTCATTGAACCTGCAGGCATTGCCAAGATCATGGAATACGTTGGCAAACCGCCGGTTTCCAGAACACTGGATCAGGCGGCACGGCAACTGAAACAGGCTATGGACCCTCATTTCCCCGGTGTCCCTCTGAGCATCTGGCAACGGCAGGCCGAGTTTCAGTACGAAGATCAGGGCGGGCATCTGTCGTTGCGCTACGACCCCGCCTTGCGGACCGCGCTGATCGAACAGGCCGCTGCCGGTGTGGTGCCGGATTTGTGGCCGTTGTTCGAGGCCTTGCGCGATTTGCCGGTTGGTGTCATCCGTGGCGCAAACTCGGACATTCTGGGAAGGGAAACACTTGCCCAAATGCAAACACGTCACCCCGGGCTTAGCGTGGCTGAGGTGCCCGATCGCGGGCATGTTCCCTTTCTGGACGAGCCCACTTCGCTGACCGTCATTCGCAAAATACTGGACGCCGCATGAGCACCATTGATCTGATCGAAGCCGCCGCCACCCGACTGCAGGGACATGTGCGGGAAACGCCGATCCTGACCTCACCTTTTCTGGACGAAATCGCAGGCCGGCGTGTGCTGGTGAAACCCGAATGCCTGCAACATACCGGCAGTTTCAAGTTTCGCGGCGCGTGGTCGGCAATCTCGGCGCTGGAAGAGAGTGACCGGCAGCGCGGCGTCATTGCCTATTCCTCGGGCAACCATGCGCAGGGGGTTGCGCTGGCCGCGTCCCGGCACGGGATATCATCGGTGATCATCATGCCCTCAGACGCGCCACGGCTGAAGATCGAAAACACCCGCGCATTAGGGGCCGAGGTTGTTCTCTACGACCGCACAACCGAAAGCCGCGAGGAGATCGGAGAAGGTCTGGCGCAGGAGCGTGGGTTGACGCTGATCCGGCCTTACGACGAACCGCAAGTAATCGCCGGACAGGGCACCACGGGGCTTGAGATTGCGCGTCAGGCAGCCGAAGCCGGGGTTGCCAACGCGGACGTTCTGGTGTGTTGCGGTGGTGGCGGCCTGTCATCGGGCATTGCCTTGGCTTTGGAAAAACACGCGCCTGACCTGCGGGTCCGCCCGTGCGAGCCGGAAGGCTTTGATGATGTCAAACGATCGTTGGAAAGTGGCCGCATCGAAAAGAACACGGCGGCAGCGGGCAATCTGTGCGATGCAATCCTGACCCCCCAACCCGGCCGGATCACCTTCCCGATCCTTCAGCGTTTGTGCGGTCCCGGGCTGGCGGTATCCGAGGAAGAAGCCCTGCGGGCAATGGCGCAGGCTTTTTTGCGCCTCAAGATCGCGCTGGAACCGGGCGGGGCCGTGTCATTGGCGGCAGCCTTGTTCCGAAAGGACGAGATTCAGGGCGACGCGGTCATTGTAGTGGCATCCGGCGGAAATGCCGATCCGCAAGTTTTTGGCCAGGCGTTGGAATTCCTGACCTGACAGCAGGCGGCAATCCGTGCAAGTTGACCCCGAACTGTGAATCGACAGGGACCGAAATCATGCAAATCGCCGATCTTGGTGACGTGCAACTGCATTACCGCACGGACGGCAACCCGGACGGGGCACCGATCGTGTTTGCCAATTCCCTTGGGACCGATCTGCGCCTTTGGGACAACGTCCTGCCGCATCTGCCGGATGGCCTGCGGATCATCCGTTTCGACAAGCGTGGTCACGGATTGTCTTCGCAGCCTCCCGGCCCGTATTCGATGGGCGCCTTGATAAGGGATACCGAGGCCCTTCTGGACCATCTTGGTGTCCGGGATTGCGTATTCGTGGGCCTGTCCATCGGCGGCATGATCGCCCAAGGCCTGGCCGTCAAAAGGATGGATCAGATCCGCGCGCTGGTTCTATCAAACACCGCCGCCAAAATCGCGACCCCGGCCATCTGGCAGGATCGCATGGCCGCGGTGCGAGCTGGCGGGATCGAAGCACTGGCCGACGCAACGATGGAACGGTGGTTTTCGAAGGGCTATCGCACATCGACGGATCACCTGCTGTGGCGCAACATGATGGTTCGCCAACCGGTCGAAGGTTATCTGGGGTGCTGCGCCGCCATATCGGGCACCGACTTCTATACGCCGACCAGCGGATTGCGCCTGCCCACATTGGGCATCGCCGGCAGCGAGGACGGCTCGACCCCGCCCGATCTGGTCAGAGAAACAGTCGACCTGATCCCCGGCTCCCGGTTTGAGTTGATGCGCAAGGCGGGACATCTGCCCTGTGTCGAACACCCCAAGCAATACGCCGCCTTGTTGCGACGCTTCCTGTCCGATGTCGGACACATCTGAAGGAGAGACGACTGTGGCGGATTTTTTGCTGATCCACGGGTCCTGTCATGGCGCATGGTGCTGGCGCGATCTAATACCCGCACTTGAACGTCTGGGGCATTCCGCCCATGCCATCGATCTGCCCAGCCACGGTTCCGACCCGACCCGCATCTGCGACGTTACGCTGGACGGGTGTCGGGACGCTGTTCTGGCGGCCACAACACCGGAAACACTCATCGTCGGGCATTCCTGGGGCGGATATCCGATCAGCGCCGCCGCCGAGGCTCAGCCAAACGCGATGCAGGGCCTGATCTATCTTTGCGCGTATGTGCCGCACGACGGTTTGTCGATGGTCGAGATGCGAAAACGCGCGCCCCGGCAACTGATTGTAGACGCCGTGGACAAATCTGCCGACGGCCTGTCCTACACCGTCCATCCAGACCGGGTGCAGGATCTGTTTTATCACGACTGCCCGACCGGCACGACCCAATATGCGCTGGCACGAATGTGCCCTCAGCCGATCCGGCCTCAGGACACCCCTTTGCCGCTGTCCACAAGATACGCCGGCGTCAAAAAGGCATATATCCGTACAACTGACGATCACACGATACCGACCGAATACCAGGAAACGATGAGCCACTGCGCGCCGCCGAACCTGCGTCACACCATCGACAGTTCGCATTCACCGTTTTTCGCGCAGCCGGAAAAGCTGGCCAAACTGCTGAGCGAGATCGAGCATGGACTCTGAACCCGGCTGACCGGACGTCACGACACGGTACAGGGATGTTCCCTTCCCTGCGGCCGGTCGCTAGGGTCCGCGCAGAAACCAATGAAACCGGTACTCATGCGTCTGCCATTTCTGTTTGTTCTCAGCATCGTGATGATCGACGCCATGGGCATCGGTCTGGTGATGCCCATCATGCCCGAACTGATCCTCGAGGTTCAGGCAGGAACGCTGGCCAGTGCTGCGATCTGGGGCGGGATTCTCAGCACCGCATTCGCTGCAATGCAGTTTGTGTTCAGCCCCATTTTGGGAAATCTTTCTGATGCTTATGGTCGGCGCACGGTTCTTCTGGTGTCGCTGTTTGTCATGGCGTTGGACTACGTGGTCATGGCGGTTGCAGGCAGTATCTGGCTGCTTCTTGCCGGGCGCATCGTGGGCGGCATTACCGCGGCCACCCACGCAACCGCGGCGGCTTTCATGGCGGACGTGTCAAAGCCACACGAGAAAGCCGCCAATTTCGGACTGATCGGGGCGGCCTTTGGCGTTGGCTTCGTGCTTGGGCCGGTTCTGGGCGGTGTGCTGAGTGAATACGGAACCCGCGCGCCGTTCTGGGCGGCGGCGGGATTGTCTGCGCTGACCTTCGTCGTCGGTCTGTTCGTGATGCCGGAAACGATCACCGACAAGACCCGGCGAGCATTCAGCTGGCGACGTGCCAATACCGCAAATTCGTTGCGCGCCATCGCCGGACTACCGGGAATTCGACCGTTGTTGTGGGTCTATTTCCTGTATTCGGTGTCAATCTATGTCTACCCCGCAATCTGGTCGTATTTCACGACTGAGCGCTTTGGCTGGTCACCGCAGATGATCGGATTATCCCTTGGGGTCTACGGCATGGCCATGGCGGCCGTGCAGGGCGGTCTGATCCGCCCGGCCACGCGATATCTGGGTGAGCGGGCAACCATCATCTACGGCATGGGATTCGAGATAATCAGTTTCTTGCTGTTGGCGTTTCTGACCAACGGAACTGTCGCCCTGATCCTGATCCCGATCACGGCCTTTGGCGCCGTGATCACCCCGGCCCTGCAGGCCATGATGTCGCGGACCACACCGGATTCCCAACAGGGCGAACTGCAGGGCGTTCTGACCTCACTCCATGCTCTGTCGATGATTATCTCTCCGTTGCTGATGACCGGCGTATTCGCGCATTTCGTGCGACCGGACACAGCTATCTATTTGCCCGGTGCGCCGTTTCTTCTTGCCCTTGTGCTGATGATTGCAGGTTTCGTGCTGTTTTCCCGGGCGCGCCCGCTTGTGGCGTAACAACGACATCCCAATGACGGATTCCGCCTTGCAGCCTGCGCGCCATAACGCCACCGTGTGCGAAAGGGAGAGTTAACAACAATGCAAACCATCAAAGCCGCTGTATGCCATGCGTTCGGGGAACCGCTTGTTATTGAAGATGTCCGGATTTCGGCTCCGGGCAATGGCGAGGTCGAAGTGACCCTTCACGCCGTCGCGATCTGTCATTCCGACATAACATACGCCAGTGGCGCCTGGGGCGGGTTTCTGCCTGCCGTTTACGGGCACGAGGCGGCTGGCATCATATCGGCGGTGGGCAAGGACGCAGGCGGGTTGCAGGTCGGCGACCCGGTCGTTGTCACACTGATCCGGGCCTGCGGGTCCTGCCCGTCCTGCGCAGGTGGCAAACCCACGATCTGTGAAACCCCTTACGACACGGTCAAGGGTCCGCTACGTACAGCCGATAACGGTCCGCTTGAACAGGCCATGGCCTGCGGCGCTTTTGCGGAAAAGGTGGTCGTCAGCCACAGGCAGATCGTCAAGATCCCGGAAACGCTGCCCAAGGACGTTGCCAGCCTGTTGTCCTGCGGCGTGATCACGGGCGTTGGCGCAGCCGTCAACGCGGCCGGTTTGCGCCCGGGTCAGGACGTAGTCGTGATTGGCGCCGGGGGCGTAGGCCTGAACGCGATACAGGGCGCACGGCTTGCCGGGGCGCGGCGCATCGTGGCTGTAGACATGACCGAAGAAAAACTGGAAATCGCCAAAGAGTTTGGCGCAACACATGGCGTGCTGGGCAGCCTGGCCGAACCCTGGAAAGCTGCATTCAAGGCGTTGGGCGGGCGCGGGGCGGATGCTGTTCTGATTACCGTCGGCGCGATACCGGCCTATGATCAGGCCCCGCGTTACCTTGGGCGCGGCGGCAAGGCGGTCATGATCGGCATGCCGCATTCCGGCGATCAGTCTACCTACGAACCCGTCATCCTTGCCGCATTGGGACAGGGCCTGGTCGGATCGAAAATGGGCGACGTGGTCATTCAGCGCGATATCCCCTGGATGATCGACCTGTACGAACAGGGGCGGCTGAAGCTGGATGAACTGATCTCGGGGCGCTGGACGCTGGACCAGATCAACGAGGCGATTGCCGACACGAAGACCGGCTCGGCCAAACGCAACGTCATTATCTTCGACCAGAACTAACGCGACCCGGCAGGAGGGCAGCTGATGAAACTGCAGGATCTCGATATTATCGTCACCGCACCTCCGGCCCCAGGCTGGGGCGGACGGTACTGGATACTGGTCAAGGTCACGACCGATACCGGGATCATCGGCTGGGGGGAATGCTACGCCTCGTCGGTTGGCCCGGAGGCCATGAAACATGTCATCCGGGACGTGTTCGAACGGCATATGCTGGGCGAGAACCCGGAGAACATCGAGCTGATGTTCCGCCGCGCCTATTCAAGCGGCTTCACCCAGCGTCCGGACCTGACGGTCATGGGCGCGTTTTCCGGGCTTGAAATCGCGTGCTGGGACATCTTGGGCAAGGACCGGGACCGCCCGGTTTACGCCCTGCTAGGCGGGCTGATGAATGAACGCATTCGCGCCTATACCTATCTGTACCCCCTGCCCTGGCACAATCTGACCGATTTCTGGACGTCACCCGATCAGGCGGCGGAAAGCGCGGCCGAAATGGTCCGGCGCGGCTTCACCGCGGTTAAGTTCGACCCGGCTGGTCCTTACACGATGCGCGGCGGCCATATGCCGGCGATGTCCGATATCTCGATGTCGGTGGCGTTCTGCAAAGCCATACGCGAGGCAGTCGGGGACAAGGCCGACCTGCTGTTCGGCACCCACGGCCAGTTCAACACGGCGGGGGCCATCCGACTGGGTCAGGCGCTCGAGCCGTACTCGCCGCTCTGGTTCGAAGAACCCACACCGCCGGACATGATCGAAGACATGGCGCGCGTTGCCCGCAACGTCCGCATTCCGGTGGCCACAGGCGAGCGGATGACCACAAAGGCCGAGTTCGGGGCGGTTCTGCGGGCTGGCGCGGCAGAAATCCTGCAACCCGCGCTGGGACGCGCAGGTGGGATATGGGAGATGAAGAAAGTCGCCGCCATGGCCGAGATCTTCAACGCACAGATGGCACCTCACCTATACGCGGGGCCTGTGGAATGGGCCGCGAATATCCATCTGGCCGCATCCATACCCAACTTGTTGTTGCTGGAAACCATTGAAACCCCGTTCCACAACCAGTTGATCAACGGCAGTTTGCAGGTGGACAATGGATTCGTGATCCCGCCCACTGCTGCCGGCCTCGGGATCGACGTCAATGAAGAACTGGCCCGCGCGCACCCCTATACCGGGGACGGCCTGCACCTGCAGATGCAGGAGGCACCTTGTGACTACGTCAACGGCAACGCCTTTCAGGGCGGCGCACCGGCTGTCGAGGGGTGACAATCAGGACTGTAATCAGGCATAATGCTGACAATACAGACTAGTAGACAGGTCACGCGTGACGTTCAAGGAAGTGCAGTCCCAACAACTGAGCCCTGAAAAACCTGCGGATATGAGCGAAAGCGCCGCCCGTGCGGCCGCATTCCTCAAGACGCTGGCCCATGAAGGCCGATTGATGATCCTGTGCCATCTGGGCGATGGCGAAAAATCTGTAGGGCAACTGGAGGAGCTGTTGCAGCTAAGGCAAGCGGCAGTCAGTCAGATGCTTGCCCGCTTGCGCGAGGAAAACCTAGTCTCGACCCGCCGGGATGGCAAAACAATCTACTACACGCTGAAAGACGGCAACACTGCACAGGTCATCACGTTGCTCTATGACCTGTTCTGCAACCCCGAGGGCGGCATCTAGTTCGAAACGTAACCGGCAATGACCTGCAACAGCTTGAACGCGGTTGCGGCATCGTTTTCGACGACGGCAAGGAATTCTTCTTCACCGATACGCAGGCAGGACAGATCGGTTTCGGCAATCATGCTCAGCGCGCGCGGCTCTTTGCGGATCAGGCCAAGTTCGCCAACCAGCGCGCCGGGTCCGACCTTGGTGATCAGCTGATCCGGTTCGTCCTTTTGCGGCAGATACAAACCCGCCTCGCCCTCAAGAACAACGTAGGCCCCATCCGTCGGCTGGTCGTCCTTCAGAAAGATCACCTCGCCTTTCGCGGCCTCGAACCAGCGCGCACCAAATGCAAGCAGGCGCAGCTGTCTGCGGTTCAGACCCGAGAACAATGGCGTCTGCTCCAATGCCCGCAGTTTGCGTGCAAGGTCGGCTGAGGCGGCGCTGTCTTCCTCCACGTCGATCGGTCCCTCCCCTGAAACGACACGACCTTGCCTGATTTCCACATGCATGTCGAATGCATCCGGATTCTGGAACTGATCATTCAAGTAGACAACCGTGGTGTCCGGCAGCAACTCGCGCAGGTTCTTGTAAACCGCCACTTTGGTTTTCATGTCATAACTGGCCAGCGCGTTCTCAAGGACCAGAAAGTCCGGCTTCTTGATCGTTGCACGGGTAAAGGCCAATGGTTCGGCAAAAACCGCCGGAAGGTTTTGCCCGCCGAGCGCAACCGGAACGTTGTAGATCAGTTCGATCACCAGTGGACGCGCGCCGTTTTCGGACAGCACATCGACAATCATCTTGCGCAACTCGTCGGACCGGGCCCCTCCAACCTGGCTGACTTTGCCAAAAAGGGCGTTCTCCATCACGGTCAGACCCGGTGCAAACTCGCCTTCATCCAGCGGCACGAAGACGTCATGCAATGTCTCAAGCAGTTTGTCAGAATGGCTGTGACGCAACTCGAGAATCCGGTCCTTCAGTTCATTGGTAAAGGCCGGCCCGATCTGTTCGGCCGAGATCACCAACGGCACCGCCAGCAGGTTCGCCAGCTGTTCATCGTTCAGCCCCGTCGCGCCTTCGTCCCGGGTGCGGTCGATCAGCTCGACCGCGGCCTCATAGGTCTGGGCTTCAAGGCCAAGTTTGCGGAACAGAGGGTGATCGGTTCCATCCAGCCCAAAGATCTGGCGCAGCATGTCGATCACGTCCCGGGTCAGGCTGACCAGCGTTTCATCCAGCCCCAGTTCGCGCAATTGCCCAAGAAACACGGATTGGCGCGCCAGAAGATCCTGCGTGACCCGGACGCGCGGGGTGGCAAACAGCAGGTTTTCGGCCACGGGCAAAGCCGGGTTATAGGTATCCCGAACGAAAATCAGCGCTTGCTGTTCCAGACCATTCTGCTGAACGGCCTGCTGCACTACCGGGCGCAGTTCGACCAGTTTTGCCGCCAGCTCGGGGTGCTCGGCTGCATCGAATGTCTGCTCGCTGCCCCGCTGGAACAGGGCTGCACCCGAGCCCATACCCTCGACCAGTTGCAGCCACCACGCACGCAGTGCCTGTGCATTGTCCAGACCGGCCAGTGACGGATCCAGCCAATCTGCCCGGAACGGATCCGGGCTGTTTCCGGCGCGCTGGGTTTCGGCGAATCCGGGATCGGCCGGCCCTTCCGACAATGGCTTGAACCGCATCGGCATCATGACGTTGTCGCCCAGCGTTCCCTGAAACATCACAGGCCGCGACGTGGCATACCCGATCCGAGCCGCCACAACCCCCTGATGCATATCGGCCAGGTTCTGCCCCCCGATTTCAACGCGCCCGGCACTTGGCAGGATTTCCCGTGTCAGCAGTTCCGCCAATGCACGCCGGTCTTCCTCGCTGGGGGCGGAAATACCAACCGTCTTTCCACCCGGAAACGTAAGATTCAGATCGTCCAGCACCTGATTTCCATCCATATCGCGCACCGAGACATGGTTCAGATGGATATCGCCGTTCAAATGCGGGCGTGTTTCAGGTTCGCCGTCGAATAGTCTTTCATCCAGCATTCCCGAAGGCGCAAAGCGTTCGACCACCACGTCCCAGCGCAGAGACATGTCCTGTGTCTGGTTGTAATATGTCAGCAGTTCCTTCCATGGGGAACTCAGGTCCTTGTAGGCCGCCAAGGCCGCGACCAGCGCCCCCAGCGAGACCGACCCCTGAAGCACAAGAAGCCCGCCAACCAGATAGAACATGAACGGCGTCAGCTGCGAGATGAAGTTGTTTATGAACTTCATAAAAAACTTCTTCTGGTAGATCTCGAACCGGATGCCGAACAGCCGCCCCAGCTGATCCGAGACCATCGCGCGACGATACCGCCAGCCGCCGTTTGACCGCAATGTCGATGCGCCCGCCGCGTTTTCACCAATCTGGGCCGCAAGCACGCGCACTTCCTGAATGCGTTTCTTGTTCAGCAGGTTGATCTGCTGCTGCAGGCGCGGGATAAGCCAGGCCTGCAAGGGGATCAGCGCCACTGCTGCCAATCCGAACCAGACGCTTTGCAGAAACAGGAACGACAGGATCGTGATCATCTGTCCGGCCTGCAACACCGGCTGGCTGATCGCATCGCCCATCAACCCGCCCATCGGCTCGCTTTCGGCTGTCACCATCGAGACCAGTTCACCCTGGCTGACCCGCTCGAAATAGGGTTGTGGAAAACGCAGCGCGCTGTTGATCAACTGATAGCGGAACCGGCGCAACATCCGTTCGCTAAGGATCCCCTTCATCGTGTTGATGCGCATCTTCATCAAACCATGCGCCAGAACCGAGGCCAGAAATGCAAAGCACAGGATGATCAGGAAATTGGTCTGCGTCAGACTGTAGCCCCAGACCTCGACCACGCTGCTGGTTGCGCCGATGGCGTCATTGATGATGCGCTTGGGCAGTTCCAGCGTCAGGTAAAGCAATGGAAACAGCGTCGCCGTCACGGCCAGCAGCACCAGCTGATCGCGTTTGGAGTACTTCCAAATAAACCGGAAAATCGTTCTTTCTATTGAACCCGCCCCTACTTCAGGTCATCGACCCGTACGTCATGGTAATCTTTAAATTCAGCAGTACGAATTTACCGCAATCCCAACAAAAGACGCAAATAGTTTCCAATTGATCGAAAATCCCCCCCTTGTGTGAACTAGTTCATTTGCGCGAGCCCAATTTAGCACCTAGAGTTTGAGACAGACTGATATGGGGAAGGCGATTTTGACTGCTACACTTGGCGCGGTGTTGCTGATGATCTGCTTATTGCAGGTCAAACATATGTTCGCGGATTTTTATCTCCAGACAGCAAAAATGCTGTCGGGCCGCGGGGAATATATGCATTTGGGGCGCGCGCAGCATGCAGCGGTGCATGCGGCGGGGTCTGCTATTGTGTTTCTGCTGTTCGGGACCCCGATAGCTTTCATCCTTGTGATCGCCGTTCTGGAATGGTTCGTGCATTTCAACATCGACTTTGCCAAGGCCCGGTACTCGGACAAGCGGCAACTGCAACCCAATCAGGCGGCATTCTGGCGGGCTGCCGGGCTGGATCAGTTCATGCACAACCTGACTTACGTCGCCATGGTCTGGGCCTGGGTGGTCTACGCTTCCTAAAACCTTGGCTTCAAAGGTTGGCGCCGGGTCGTTCCTTGATCCCCTCGAACCATGCCAGCGTCGCCGTGTTTTCCTGAGGTATGCGCGTTCTGATGACCCGCGCAAAATCGACAAAAACAAAAGCCGAAATATCCGCCAGTGAAAACTCTGCCCCGGCCAAGAATGCGCTGTTTCGCAAGCGCTGCTCCAGAAGATCGAAAAACTGTGCTACACGGTCGGTGCCGCGCTGCGCCAGTTCGGGGATCTGCGCGTAGTTGACCGGTCCTGGGATCGCCCGGTCCCGAAAGAAGGGATTGGTGTTGCGCAGCACCTCGGCAATCGGGGCGCCGCCCTGTTGCTCGACAATACTGTTCCACATCAAAACAAGTCCCTTTTCGTCCGGACCACGGCCCAACAAAGGCGGATTGGGAAAGCGCGCTTCAAGATAGGCAGCGATTCCAAGGTTTTCGGTCAGGACTGTGCCGTCATCCGTCACCAGAACCGGCACCGTTGCCCATGGATTTACCGCCTTGAAATCGTCTCTCAACTGCTCTCGATCAGCGATCGAGATGTGCCGGGTTTCGATATCAAGCCCTTTTTCAGCGATGAACATGCGGGCCCGGCGCGGGTTGGGGGCGGTTGAGCAGTCATAAAACAGCATTGGCGCTCTTTCCTGTGGCCCGGATCAGCGGCGATAAATGAAACAGCGGCCTTCCACAGCACCTGCCGGCAGCGGCACTTCGGTTAGAGTCTCGAAATACATGCGATCACTGGACACCATCAATCCGCCCTCGGCCAGCAGCGGCTCGATCAGCGGCGATACAAATCGTGCGAACGCATCGTTCTTGGCCCTGTTATGCCCGCCCAGATCCGCATGTATCAAGCTGGCCGATGCGCCAAAACGGTCGACCGACGCGGGCAGAGTTTCCCGCACGTCGCCAAGGATCACCCGATCGTCGGGCGGTGTGGACTCCGGGTGCGACGCAACCGCCCGTTCAAAAACATAAACCGGGCGATCCTGAACACGACCGATCATGTGATGATAGGTTCGCCCGTTGCCCAGTCCGAGCTCAAACACGGGACCCGGCATGCTGCGGGTTTGCGCAATGGCAAAATCCAGGCAGGCGCGCTGTGACACCATGCGGTCGATGAACAGATCCAGACGGCTTTGATTGTCGGACACGGGGCAAATCTCTCCTTGATGGCAGTCGACAGACAAGATGTGGCCGACACTGCCCTAGATGACAAGAACTCAAGACTTTGTGTAGATAAATTGCCCCCGGTTTCACGTTTCCGCGACGTTTGGGCCCAAGAACGGTTTGACTATGCGGCACTAACCGCGCGAAACTGAGCCAAAAAACACAGGGAGTTGAACAAGCCGATGCCGACCTACGGTCAAACAGGTGGTAAACCTGCATGAATGCGTTGTTGTCTGTCCAAGACCTCAGCATTGGCTTTGGCAGTGCGGAATCTGTTGTCAAAGGCGTGAATTTTGACGTCGAGGCGGGGCAAACGCTTGCTTTGGTCGGAGAATCCGGATCGGGCAAAACCATTTCCTGCCGGGCAGCGTTGCGCATTCTACCGCGCACGGCCCAGATCCGCAGCGGAACAATTACCTTGAATGATTCCAAGGGTCTGGTGGACCTGACCCGAATCAACGAACGCCAGATGCGCGATATTCGCGGCAATCGCGTTTCGATGATTTTTCAGGAGCCGATGCGATCCCTCTCTCCATTGCACAAGATCGGCAATCAGGTCAGCGAGGTTCTCTGGCTGCATCGCGGTGCGTCCGAGGCGCAGGCTCGCAAAGAGGTTCTGACCCAGTTCGAGCGCGTCGGGTTCCCCGACCCTCAGCGGGCGTATGATTCTTACCCTTTCGAATTGTCCGGCGGCATGCGGCAGCGGGCGATGATCGCCATGGCGATGGTCTCGAAACCCGAACTGCTGATCGCAGATGAACCGACCACCGCGCTGGACGTGACGACGCAGGCGCAGGTTCTGGGGCTGATCAAGGAGCTACAAAAAGAAACCGGCATGGCGCTGATCCTGGTCACGCATGACCTGGGCGTTGTCGCCAACATGGCCGAGCAGGTTGTCGTCATGCACAAGGGTCGCGTGATGGAGGCCGGTCCGGCGGAGCCGATGCTGAATGCGCCCGCGCACCCATACACGCGGCAACTGTTTGATGCCGCACCGGAAATCCCGGACAAGGATGCCGTTGGCCTGCCGATGCCGCAGGATGATCTGATCCTGCAGATGAAGGACGTCAGCAAGACCTACACCATGCGTTCAAGCAAGGGTTGGCAGGACGACAAGAAAATCTTCGCCTGTCAGGGTGTCGATCTGCAACTGGCCCGGGGCAAAACGCTGGCCGTTGTAGGCGAAAGCGGGTCAGGCAAGACCACCGCCGCCCGCATCGCCTTGGGCGCCGAGCTACCTGATCCGGGCGGCGAAGTGCTGTTCCGCACTTCGGCAGATGCCGATCCGATCACGGTCCACAAGATGACACGCGCACAGCGCACCGCGTTTCAACGCAATGCGCAGATGGTGTTTCAGGATCCCTACAGTTCGCTTAGCCCGCGCATGCGCATTCAAGACGCCATGACCGAGCCGTTGGAAATCCACCGCATCGGGTCCGTTTCCGAACAGCGGGACAAGGCGGCCGAGATGCTGAAACGGGTGGGCTTGAACGCGGACATGCTCAAACGCTACCCGCATGCGTTTTCCGGTGGTCAGCGCCAGCGCCTGTCGATTGCCCGCGCCATGATGCTGGACCCGTTGCTGATCGTCTGTGACGAGCCGACCTCGGCACTGGACGTGTCGGTGCAGGAACAGATCCTGACATTGCTGGAGAATCTACAGGACAGTCTGAACCTGTCCTACTTCTTCATCTCCCACGACCTTGCTGTCGTGGCACGCATCGCTGATGAGGTCGCCGTGATGCGAAGGGGGCTTATCGTCGAACAAGCCCCGCCTGAGACCCTGTTTTACAATCCCCGCCACCCATACACCAAAGCGCTGATTGCCGCTCAACCGGAACCTGACATCAACCGTCCCATCGACCTGAAACTGGTCGCTTTGGGCGCGGGGGCACCGAGCAGCTGGGAAGAAGCCTTTCGTTTCTCTGACACCGTGGTACCCTCGTTGATAGAGCTGGAGCCCGGCCATAAGGTACGTTGCCATGTTTAAAACCACTCGTCCCCTGTTTCTGGCCGCGTCGCTGGCCCTGACCTGGATGCTGCCCGCCACGGCAGAGACCGTTCCGACACCACAGGAAAGCGAATTCTGGGCCACTGAAGTCAACGCAGGCAATCTGCCCCCGGTTCAGGAGCGTTTGCCGAAGGACCCCCTGATCGTTGATCTGGCCGCGACTGGGCGTGAATTCGGCACACCCGGCGGAACTTTGCGCACGATGGTGACGCGATCCAAGGACATCCGCCAGATGGTCGTCTATGGGTATGCCCGCCTGGTCGGTTTCGACCAGAATTATGAAATTGTCCCGGACCTGCTGGCCTCATTCGACAACGAAGACAACCGCAAGTTCACGCTGCATCTGCGCGAAGGGCACAAATGGTCCGACGGCTCTCCCTTCACCTCGGAAGATTTTCGCTACTGGTGGGAGGATGTGGCCAACAATGAACTCCTCAGCCCCTCCGGTCCGCCGGATTTCCTGCAAGTCGAAGGCAAGTTGCCGACCGTGACTTTCCCGGACGAGCAGACAATCATTTACGAATGGGACGATCCGAACCCGAATTTCCTTCAATCTTTGGCGCAGGCCCGCCCCCCCTTCATTTACCGCCCGTCCGCCTTCCTCAAGCAATATCATGAGAAGTTTGCAGATGCCGAAGATCTGGCCTTTCAGGTTGACGATGCAAGGGTCAAAAGCTGGGCCGCGCTGCACAACAAGCTGGATAACCTCTATAAATTCGACAACCACGAACTGCCAACCCTGCAGCCCTGGCTGAACGCGAGCTCGGGCAAGAAGATCCGGCACAACTTTGTCCGCAACCCTTACTATCACCGCATCGACTCCAAGGGCGTGCAACTGCCCTATATCGATGTGGTCGAGATGGAGATCGTCGCCCCCGGCCTTGTTGCAGCCAAGACCAACGCGGGTGAGACCGATTTGCAGGGGCGCGGGCTGGCTTTCCGTGACGCATCAATCCTGAAAAAGGGCGAGGAGAAGGGGAACTACAAGACACTGCTTTGGAAAACCGGGGTGGCGTCACAGATCGCAATCTACCCGAACCTGAATTACTCGGATGATGGCTGGCGCGAAGTGTTGCGCGATGTGCGCGTGCGCCGCGCCCTTTCGCTTGCAATTGACCGCCAGACGATCAATCAGGCGCTCTACTTCAAGCTGGCCCAGCCCGGTGCGATGTCGGTGCTGCCTGCCTCACCTTTCTACAACGAAGAAAATGCACAGGCCTGGGCGCAGTTCGACATCGAGCAGGCCAATGCCCTTCTGGACGAGGCCGGGCTGGACAAGCGGGATAACAATGGAATCCGATTGCTGCCTGACGGACGTCCGATGGAACTGGTGATCGAAACCGCTGGCGAACGGCAAGAGGTTGAAAACGCATTGCAGATCGTCACCGACACCTGGCGCGAGGTTGGCGTCAAGCTGGTCATGCGCCCGCTGGACCGGGACATCCTGCGCAACCGTGTCTTCTCGGGTAATACGATGGCATCCGTCTGGTTTGGCTGGGATGACGGTATCCCGCAAAATCACACTTCCCCCGCCTATCTGGCCCCGACCGATCAGGTGTTTCTGGCGTGGCCGAAATGGGGGCAATATCATCAGACAGGTGGCGAAGCGGGCGAGTCACCAGACATGCCTGAGGCAGAGCGGTTGATGGAACTGGCCCACAAATGGGAAATCGCCACAACCGACGAAGAGCGTCAGGCGGTCTGGACCGAAATGCTGAAAATTCATGCCGACCAGCTGTACGCCATCGGTATTCTGAACGGTGCACCGCAACCGATCGTGGTTTCGAACCGTCTGCGCAATGTACCTCAGCAAGCCATGTGGGCGTGGGAACCCGGTGCGCATTTCGGCGTCCACCGGCCAGACGAGTTCTTTTTCGCCGACTGACAGGAGCAGCTAAATGATCATGCTGCGCTACGCGGTGTACCGCTTTTTCACGATGCTGCTGACACTGCTGGTGGTGTCGGTTTTGATCTTCGTGATCATCAACCTTCCGCCCGGCGACTATCTCAGCAACCAGATTGCTGAATTGCAGGCCTCGGGCCAGTCGGCCGGCGTGGCCAAGGCCGAGTTTCTGCGCAAGGAATACGCGCTGGACCGGTCGATGCCGGAGCAATACCTGATCTGGATGGGGTTCTGGCCCGGTCCCCACGGGTTCGAAGGATTGTTGCAGGGCAATTACGGCTGGTCCTTTGAATTCGACCGCCCCGTGTCCGAAATCGTGGGTGACACGTTGTGGCTGACGGTCGTGGTCAACCTGGCCGCGATCCTTTTCGTCTATGCAGTGGCCCTGCCGCTGGGTGTTTTGGCAGCCGCAAAGTCACGAACCTGGATCGACTACACCTCGGCCTTTGTTGGCTATCTTGGTCTCGCCACGCCAAACTTTCTTTTGGCGCTGATCCTGTTCTATTACGGTCACCGCTATTTCAACCTGCCCATCGGCGGGCTGATGGACCCATCCTTCGAAGGCCAGCCGATGAGTTGGGACAAGCTGAAGTCCATTCTTGTCCACTTGATTGTTCCGACCTTTGTCATCGGCACCTCCGGGGCATCCGCAATGATGCAGCGTTTGCGGGCCAATATGCTGGACGAGTTGGGCAAGCCATATGTCGAAACCGCCATCGCCAAGGGCATGGCCCCGTCGCGGATGCTGACGAAATACCCATTGCGCGTTGCCTTCAACCCGTTTGTGGCGGACATCGGCAACCTGCTGCCCTCGATGGTGTCGGGATCGGTTCTTGTGTCGGTCGTTCTGGGCCTGCAAACCATCGGCCCGACGCTGCTGACGGCGCTTAAGACACAGGATCAGTTCCTGTCGGCCTTCATCCTGATGTTCGTCGCCCTGCTGACCCTGATCGGAACGATGATCTCCGACATCCTGCTGGTCATGCTGGACCCGCGCATCCGATACGAGGGCCGTGAAGCATGAGCAAACTTCCTGACGGCCGCTATGTCGACGACGCCCCGTTCGATCCCGAAGCCTCGATCCAACAACTCGAACGCGCGGATCTGGACGCACCGAACTGGGTTCTGGTCTGGCGCAAGTTCCGGACCCATAAGCTGGGCCTGATTTCGGGTATCTTCCTGCTGCTATGCTATCTGATGCTGCCCTTCGCCGGGTTCATTGCGCCTTACGGGCCGAACGACCGAAATGGTGAACACCTCTATGCCCCGCCCCAAAGCGTCAACTGGTTTCACGAAGGTGAATTTGTTGGACCTTACGTCTATCCCATCATAGCCGAAGCTGATCTTGAGACCTTTCAGTGGAAATTCGTCCCCGACACCGAAGACCCACGACCGATCCGGTTCTTCTGTGAAGGGTCCGAATACAAGCTGGCAGGACTGATCAAAACAAACAGGCACCTGTTCTGCGCCCCCGAGGGCGCCACGCTGTTCCTTTGGGGCTCGGACCGGCTGGGCCGGGACGTGTTCAGTCGCATCCTTTACGGCGCGCAACTGTCGCTGACCGTGGGCCTCATCGGTATTTCGGTGTCGTTCTTTCTGGGTATCCTGTTCGGGTCGATGGCGGGGTATTTCGGCGGCAGGATCGACTGGACCATCAACCGGGTGATCGAAATCCTGCGCTCGCTGCCGGAACTGCCCCTTTGGCTGGCCTTGTCCGCCGCAGTCCCGTCGAACTGGAGCCCGGTGGCGGTGTTCTTCATCATCTCGATCATTCTCGGCATTCTCGACTGGCCCGGTCTCGCCCGATCCGTTCGCGCCAAGTTCCTGTCCCTGCGCGAAGAGGAATACGTGCGCGCGGCGGAAATGATGGGCGCAAGCTCGGGGCGGGTGATCCGCAAGCACCTTTTGCCGAACTTCATGTCACACCTGATCGCCTCGGCCACATTGTCGATCCCGGCAATGATCCTCGGGGAAACGGCGCTCAGTTTCCTCGGCCTTGGCCTGCGGGCTCCGGCGGTCAGTTGGGGCGTGATGTTGAACGACGCACAGAACCTCGCCTCGATCGAGATCTACCCATGGACCGCCATCCCGATGCTGCCGATCATCGTCGTCGTGCTGGCCTTCAACTTCCTTGGCGACGGGCTTCGCGACAGTCTGGACCCCTATCAGCAATGAGCCTGCTGTCGTCCCTTCCCGCCACAGACAGCTATCGGACTACCGGGAAAGGCGCACTTTCAAGCGTGTTTGCGGTGTCAGAGCTTGCCACTGCCAGCTTTGCCGCCGTCGGGCAGGAGCTTTCTTCGTTGACTTCAGCCCTGAACCTGTCCGCGAAGCCACCGGAAATCACCATCGATCACCGCCTGGCATCGCTCTGGTTCGGGCTTTCGTTCAAACCCGATGGCTGGCAGATGCCGGACCTGTGGGATGCGGTTGCCGGCAACTACAGGGCATCGGACGGTTGGATCCGGTTGCACACCAACCTGCCGCATCATCGCAGCGCGGCCCTCAAGGTTCTGGATACACCCGCAGATCGGGACGCCGTATCCCAGGCGGTCAGGCAGTGGGCGATTTCGGAACTTGAAAGCGCGATTGTCGCCGAAGGCGGTGTTGCGGCTGCCATGCGCAGCCGGGTGGAATGGCTTGAACATCCTCAGGGCCGTGCCGTGTCGCGCGACCCGCTGATTACCTGGGAAAACCCGCGAATCGTCACCCTGCGCAACCGGCCAAATGCCACAGCAGAACGGCCACTCGCTGGCTTGCGGGTCCTTGATCTGACCCGCGTTCTGGCTGGCCCGGTTTCCACCCGAACCCTCGCCGGATTCGGCGCGGAAGTGCTGCGGATCGATCCCCCCGGTTGGGACGAGCCCGGGGTCATTCCCGACATCTCGCTGGGCAAACGATGCACCTATCTGAACTTGAAATCTCCTGCCGGGGGTCAAAAGTTGCATGACCTACTGGCCGAGGCGGACGTCTTTGTTCACGGCTATCGTCCCGGCGCACTGGACGCGCTTGGATTGACCAAAACCAAACGGGATGAACTGGCCCCGAACCGGGTTGAGGTGACACTGGACGCCTATGGGTGGCAAGGCCCCTGGTCGACCCGACGCGGGTTTGACAGCCTTGTCCAGATGAGCGCCGGGATCGCCGATGCCGGGCGCATCTGGGCGCAGGCGGACAAGCCTACCCCCCTGCCCGTGCAGGCGCTGGATCACGCCACCGGTTACCTGATGGCCGCATCAATCCTGTCGGCGCTTGCTCAGGCCGCGCGGGGGAACCCGGTGATGCACGCCAAACTGTCACTTGCACGCACCGCAGAGTTGCTGGTGGCACTCAGCAAATCCGACCCCGAGGTCGAGATGCAGGGTGCCACCCCGCAGGACTATGCCCAGGCTACCGAGGTTTCGGGTTGGGGGCCTGGCCACCGCCTGAAATCCGCGCTGAGCGTCGGGACTGCCAGGATGCACTGGCCGCTGCCCGCATCAAGGCTTGGCACCTCCCCGCCGCAGTGGGCTGGTCTGTCTGCCTGACGCTTTTCCGACAGACCCTCGCTCGCAAAAACCCCAACCGCTCTGCACGTTCTCGGCCCGCCGTGGCTCAAAGGCGTGTCAGTTTATCCCACTCATCCAAAGAGCCACCGCCGCGCGGGACGCGCGGCCCAGCCCAACTCTTTGCTGGCGTCTCGTCAGAGACGCCGGTCAAAGGGGCGGGAGGATGCGCTATCTGTCATCGCCGCCGCCCGGGCCAATATCGTCAAGATAGTCTTCATCAATCGCCGCCTGCACTGCGCCTGTTACGGCCTCGCGCTGCTTGGGCGTCAGGTCCTCGGCATTCTTGTCATCGGCCAGACGCACGGTGACCTCGCGGTGGGCGAAACGAATGCCCTCGCGCGCGAACAGCTCGCGAATTTCCTGATAGACCTTTTTGCGCACCAACCACTGGTCACCCGGCTTGGTCATGAACTTGACCCGGATGATCATCGCCGAATCCTGCATCTCGATCACGCCTTGCGATTTCAATGGCTGGATGAAGTTCTCGCCGATCACCGGATCGCTCAGCAACTGCTGGCCCAGCTTCTTGATCAGCTTGCGCACTTGCTCGACATCGGTGTCATAGGTCACACGCAGCGGCAGCTTCATGATCACCCAGTCGCGCGAGTAGTTGGTCAGCACCTTGATCTCGCCAAACGGAATGGTGTTGAGCGCCCCAAGATGGTGGCGCAGCTGGAAGGACCGGACCGAGATTTTCTCAACTGTCCCCTTCACGTCGCCGATATCGATATATTCGCCTTTACGGAAGGCATCATCCATCAGGAAAAACGCGCCCGAGAAGATGTCCCGCACCAGCGTTTGCGAGCCGAACCCGACGGCCAGACCAACAACACCGGCACCCGCGAACAGCGGACTGACGTTGATGCCCAGCTCCATCAGCACAATCAGAATTATGGTCACGACGACAACTGCAAGGATCGCACCGCGGAACAGCGGCAGCAGGGTGGCCAGACGGCTTTGCCCCCCTTCGCCGCCTTCATCGCCCAGTTCCGCTTCGCCGACATCGACCTCTTCTTCGGCGATTTTGGAATCGATCCAGATGCGGAAGAAATGGAACAGGATATAGCCCATGAAGATGATTACCATCACATCGAGCACCCGCTCGATCGGAAGATCCTCGCTCCAGTTGGCGTCCGGGTTCCAGATCACCACCAGTGCGTAGGCACCAACCACAAAGGCCAGAATGCCCGCAACGCGCCGGGCCAGATCCTCGTAGGTCAGGATGGTGTGCTTTCTCTGCTCAGCTTCAGGTGTTTCCGCTGCGCCTTGCCCCTCTTCGGTTTCGGCCTCTTCCGCGCGGGCGTTCATTTCCTCGATCTGACGGTTACGGTCGAAATACCGCTCCAACAGATAGTTCATGGCGCCGTATGCAATCACGACGGACATGAAAATGAGATAGCTGCTGGCGACAATCGGTATTGAGTTCTGATTTTCCAGCAACAGATCCACGGCCAGTTTCAGCCAGCTGAACACCAGATACACGATCAGCACAGGAGCCCAGGCGAACGAGATGAACCGCAATATCCACGACACCTGATCCGGCGCGCGTCCGCCGCGAATGGCGTTCGAGATAGCACGGGCATTGAATAGGATCATGAAGACATTGGCGACAGCGCCCAGCATTGTCAGACTTCCGTAGACCATCGCGTAGACGTTGTAGTTCAGCCCGAAATCGGCAACCCAGGTGGAAAACAGAACGACCGAAATGTCATAGGTCGCGATGGCCGAAGCCCAGATGTACAACCGCTTTGCGTCCCTGTCGGAAAAGGGTGGCAGTCGGTATTGGCTTAGGTAGGGCGACAGGACCATCCGCCACAGATCCGACACTGTCCGCGACAGGAAGAACGCCGTGAAGATGGCTGTGACCGTGAACTGGATCGAGATGTCCTCGGCCTCGCCAAGAAACAGATACCCCACGATCAGCGCCAGCAACATGGCAAACACGGTGGCCCCGATCCCCATCAGGAAACGGAACACCAGGAACGGCATCTTCTCACGGTACCCCTGGGGGTTGTCCTTGGATCGCGCCACCACGATACGCCGCGCGATACGCTTGCCGTAGATCTCGATGGACAGCCACCGTCCCAGCAGCAGGAACAGGACATTCCAGGCCAGAACCTCGACATAGGTCATGATCCGCCCGTCCGGGCTGGTCTGGCGCAGAATGTACTGCACTTCGAAGATCGAATAGGGCAACGCCTCCAGCCGCGACTGAACCGACTCCCGGAAAGTCCTGAACCTCTCCTGCGCCTTCATCAGTTGCGAGCCTTCACCCATCGGGTCGTTCTCGTCGCCCGCAGCCGCACCGGCGGCTCCGGTGGTTCCGGCAGTTGCGACCTGCCCGGCGCTGTCGATCACGATCACGCTTGCGCCAGCTTCGGTCGCGGCGCGGATGGCTGCGGCTATGTCTCCGTCGGCGCTCGTCTCGGCACTGGTGTCGCCAGCAGTCGGGTATCCCGGAATCAAAGATGTCTGAGCGACGGCCCCCGTTCCGGCAGCAAGCACTGCCCAGAAAGTGAAAACCAGCGCGGCAAACAGTTTGAAGTGCATGGGTTTAGGTCCAGTTCGCATGTTGCCGCACAGAATACTCAAGCGTTTACAGGTGTTCAAATTATCCAACCTTCCCATCTCGATAAAGTGTCCAGCCGTGTTCCTGGCGCACAGTTTTGGACAAGGCTGTTTTCAACCTGACAAAAACTGAATATGACCAATCCTGTAACAAGTGAACACCGTCAGACCGGTTTGGGCGGGACAATCCGGTGCCACGCGCCTGTTCTGCTCTGGAATTGATGTTGCCAAATCGCAATGCATGGCGCATTTGCAGGTCGGGCAGCGCTCGTTTGGCGGGCAGAGACTGAAATAATAAGATACGGGTGCATTTGCGCGGATACTGCACCGAAATGACAAAAAACGGGCGAAGGCATGAGCCTAGAACGACATAGTGAGATATCCGGCCGCGCGCCGCGCATTTTGTTTTACAGCCACGATACGTTCGGGTTGGGACATTTGCGCCGTTCCCGTGCTTTGGCCGCCGCAATCACCCAGGCAGATCCGACGGCCTCCGCGCTGATCCTGACGGGCTCGCCCGTGGCGGGGCGGTTTACGTTTCCACGCCGCGTCGACCATGTGCGCCTGCCCGGTGTCACCAAGCGGGCCGACGGTTCATATGCCTCGCAGACCATTGGCATGGGCATCGAAGAAGTCACGGAGCTGCGCGCGCGCCTGATTCAAACCGCGGTCGAGCAGTACGATCCTGACGTCTTTGTCGTGGACAAAGAGCCGACAGGGTTTCGGGGCGAGTTGCTGCGCACATTGGAAACCCTTGAACGTTCGCGCCGGACACGGCTTGTCTTGGGTCTGCGGGATGTTCTGGACGAGCCCGAGGTTCTGGCCGCCGAGTGGGCCAGAAAGGACGCAGTGGCCGCGACGGAGCGGTTTTACGACGAAATCTGGGTATACGGCTTGCGATCGGTCTACGATCCGACCAAGGGGCTGCCGCTCAGCCCGGCGGCGCAATCCCGTATTCACTGGACAGGTTATCTTCGGCGCGATCTTGGCCCCGTTGGCGACCCACCCAAGCAGCCTTATGTGCTGATCACGCCCGGCGGCGGCGGAGACGGCAAGGCGCTCGTCAATCTGGTGCTGTCCGCTTACGAAAGCGACCCCGACCTGTCGCCAAGGGCGGTGCTGGTCTACGGACCGTTCCTGTCGGGCGAATTGCGGGAAGAGTTCGAAACGCGCGTTGCCGCGCTTGATGGGCGTGTTACCGCGGTAGGATTTGAATCGCAGATTGAAACCCTGTTTGCCGGCGCCACCGGAGTTGTCTGCATGGGTGGTTACAACACCTTTTGCGAGGTTCTGTCCTTTGACAAACGCGCGGTCATCGTACCGCGCACGACACCGCGCCTGGAACAGTGGATCCGGGCTTCCCGGGCCGAAAACCTGGGCCTGATCCGCATGCTGGACGAACGCCGGGAAGGGTTGACAACCGAGGCAATGATCCAGGCCATTCGCAATATTCCGCACCAGCCGCTGCCGTCAGAAGCCATCCGGGGCGGATTGTTGGGCGGGCTGGATTACGTGACCGATCGCATTGAGGTTCTGCTGGGCCGCAAACGGGAACGGGCCACCGGATGACCGCAGACCTGCCGAAACTGGCGGTGCTGGTCAAAGGTTGGCCGCGCCTGTCCGAGACGTTCATCGCCCAGGAACTGGTGGCCCTGCAAGAGGCTGGCCACCGCTTTGATATCTGGTCCCTGCGCCACCCAACGGATGTCAAACGCCACGCTGTGCACGACCGATTTCAGGGTCGTGTCCATTACCTGCCCGAGTACTTGTACGAAGAACCCGGCCGTGTCTGGGCTGCCCGTCATGTGGCGCGGGCTTTGCCTGGCTACAAGCAGGCGTATCGGGCCTGGCGCGATGATCTGCGCCGCGACCCTAGTCACAATCGCATCCGGCGCTTCGGGCAGGCCTGCGTTCTGGCCGCCGAACTGCCGGAGCAAACGCTGGCGCTTTATGCGCATTTCATGCACACGCCTTCCTCAGTCGCGCGATATGCCGCGATCATGCGGGGATTGCCGTGGAGCTTTTCCGCCCACGCCAAAGACATCTGGACCTCACCTGAATGGGAGAAGCGGGAAAAACTGCGGTCCGACACGTTTGGTGCCGCGTTTGGGGCCACTTGCACCGCCATTGGCGCAAAACACCTGCGTGGGCTTTCTGATGATCCCGCGCGGATCGAACTGATCTATCACGGGCTGGATCTGTCGCGCTTCCCGTCCCCTCCTGACCGTATGATCCGGGCCGCAAACGACCCGTTTCACATGCTGTCCGTCGGCCGGTTGGTCGAAAAAAAAGGGTTTGACCGACTGATCGACGCATTTGCCCTGTTACCGGATGCACTGAATTGGCACTGGACCCATATTGGGGGCGGTTCATTGAACAAACAGCTGCAGGAACGGGCCATCGCTGCGGGTTTGGCGGACCGGATCAGCTGGAAAGGTGCCTGCGATCAGCCCGAAGTGATCGAGGCGATGCGGCGTGCCGACCTGTTTGTCCTGCCCAGCCGGATTGCGGTGGACGGCGACCGTGATGGTTTGCCTAACGTGTTGATGGAAGCGGCCTCTCAGCAGTTGCCAATCCTGTCCACCCCGGTTTCCGCCATTCCCGAGTTCATCGAGACCGGCGTGCACGGTATTCTGGCGGACGATGATCCCGCAGCGCTGGCATCTGCGATATCCGGTGTTGCCGCCGATCCGGAAGATGCGGCCAGAATGGCTGCGGCGGCTTACAACCGCCTGATCACCGAATTCCAAATGGATCCCGGCATTGCCCGGCTGTCCGCCCGCCTGAACGCCTTGTGTCTGGAACCTGCCTGATGGCACGGGTTGCCTTTTACGCCCCGATGAAATCTCCGGACAGCCCGGTTCCCTCGGGCGACCGCGAAATGGCGCGCAATCTGATGAAGGCGATCGGCGCACAGGGGGACAAGGTCGATCTCGTTTCCACGCTCCGCATCTATGACAAGACCGGAGATACCGGAACCCAGCAGGCGTTGCATGCCGCGGCACGGGTCGAAGTGGAACGCGTTCTGGACACGATGCCAGCCGAAACGGCTCTGTGGGTGACCTATCATAATTATTACAAGGCCCCTGATCTGCTGGGGCCACAGGTCTGCAAGGCCCGGGGAATTCCATATGTGCAACTGGAAAGCACCCGCGCCTCCAGCCGGCTGAACGGCCCTTGGGCTGGTTTTGCCAACGCCGCGCATCGGGCCTGTGATGCGGCGCGGGTGATCTACTATCACACCGCCAACGACCTGATCACGCTGGAGCGGGACCGATTTGGCGATCAAATCCTGGCCGAGTTGCCGCCGTTTCTGCCCATTGCAGATCTGCCCGCCGTTTCGGAACGCAACGGGCCCATGCTGGCGGTCGGCATGATGCGGCATGGCGACAAGCTGGCCTCGTACCGGGTTCTTGCCGACGCACTGGCGCGGTTAAACGGGGAATGGGCCTTGAATATCGTTGGCGATGGGCCCGCCCGGCTGGAAGTCGAAGCCTTGATGGCCCGGCTTGACGGGAAGGTGCGTATTCTGGGGCTGCTGGACCGCGCCGGGGTCCAAGCTGCCTACCTAAAGTCGTCCTTTCTTGTCTGGCCCGGCGTGAACGAAGCCTATGGCATGATCTATCTTGAGGCTCAGGCCTGTGGCCTTCCGGTCGTTGCGCAGGACAGACCCGGTGTGCGCGATGTTCTTGCCCCCTCGGATCATCCGACTGTCGAAGCGGGCGCTCAAGGCCTGGCCGACCGGATGCAGCTGTTGCTGAATGACCCGGTCCTGCGCCGCACGCTGGGAGAAAACGCGCGCGCGCATGTGGCGGCGCGCAACCTGATGCCCGAAGCCACCAGGCGCTTCTGGCAACACGCCCGCCCGCTATTGGGGGTGCCTACATGACCCGGCTTGCCCTACTTCGCCATGGCCACACGCACTGGAACCGTGCGGGGCGCATTCAGGGGCGCAGCGATATTGCACTGGATGACGACGCGCAAGCCGAGCTTTCGGGTTCCGCACTCCCTTCCCCGTGGGACACGGCCGAGCTGTGGTCCAGCCCTCTGATGCGTGCAAGCGAAACGGCGCGACTGGTGTCCGGACGCGCGCCGCAGACATCAGACGCCCTGATCGAAATGAACTGGGGGGCCTGGGAGGGTAAGCGTGGCGTTGACCTGATCGCAGATGCCAGCAGCGGTTACCGTCATATCGAGGACTGGGGATGGGATTTCCGCCCCCCAAACGGAGAAAGCCCGTCCGACGTCCGAGCCCGTCTGGCCCCCTGGCTGTCAGGCCTGCAAAGGGACACACTTGCCGTCTGCCATATCGGTATCATGCGGGTCATTCTGGCGCAGGCCTGGGGGTGGGACTTTAACGGCCCCCCACCCTTCAAAATCAAGCGCAACCGGCTGTATATCGTCGACATGAGAAACATGCACCCTGATCCCGAACCGGTTCGCCTGCTGCGCCCGGAGGCCAATTCATGAAGGTTCTGATCGTAGTCACGCACCTGTTGGGCACTGGTCATCTCAGCCGTGCCCTGACACTTGGGCGCGCCTATGCGCGGGACGGGGCTGAGGTGTTGGTCGTATCTGGCGGGATGCCCGCACCGCAACTGAACAGTGCGGGGCTGACGCTTTTCGGGCTGCCGCCCCTGCGGTCGGATGGAACGGACTTCACGCGACTTCTGACCGAAACAGGCTCTGTTGCGGACGACACATATCTGTCAGCCCGGATCGTCGCGCTGACGCAGGCCGTTCAGCGTTTTCAGCCGGATGTGCTGATCACCGAACTGTTTCCGTTTGGTCGGCGCTCGCTGGCCCGAGAGTTCACGGCTGCCCTTGAAGCAGCGCATGGCCTGCCGCGCCGCCCGCTGATTCTGGGGTCGATCCGCGACATTCTTGCGCCGCCCTCCAAACCGGAGAAAGCTCATCGCGCACTTGAGATCGTAATGCGGTACTATGACGGCATCCTTGTCCACTCGGACCCAAAGTTCACGAAACTGGATGTCAGCTGGCCCGTCACGGCTGAGCTGTCCGAGCGGTTGCACTACACCGGTTTTGTTGCCCCATCGGCACCGCAACCGCACGCGGACGGCGTCGGTCGGGACGAGGTCATCGTCAGCGCCGGTGGCGGATCGGTGGGCCAGCCGATCTTTCGCGCGGCCATCGAGGCCGCCCGAAAGATGCCAGACAGGCGCTGGCGCCTGCTGGTCGGCGGACGGGACGCAAGCGCGCGCATCGCCGACCTGTCGAAACAGGCCAAAGGCACCAACATCACGCTGGAACCGGTCCGGCCGGATTTTCGTGAAATGCTTCCAATTGCCGCCGCTTCGGTCAGCATGTGCGGTTACAACACTGCGCTGGATATTCTGCAAAGCGGAACGCCGGCGGTTTTCATACCCTTTGACGACGGCAATGAGGTCGAACAGGGTTTGCGCGCTCAAAGCCTTGCGGATCTTCCGGGCATCGGGGTGCTGCCCAGCGCCCGGTTAAGCGGCACTGCTCTGGCCAAGGCTGTCGGCACAGTCTTGTCAGACGGTGCACGGGAGGTTCCAACACAGGGGTTCGACGGGGCGCGGGAAGCGGTCGAGATCACGAAAACGCTGCTGGAGCGGTGCCGATGACCGCAAACTGGAACCCTCTGACACACGAACTGAAACTCTGGTCGGATGCAGAGTTGACCCTGCCGCTTTGGTGGCGGGACGACGATGCGGTAACCGTGACGCCGCAGCTTGAAACCCTGTCGGCTCTGTCTTGCCGCATCGGCCTGCCCGTACATCTTGCCGTAATCCCCCGCGACGCAGACCAAGCCCTGGTCGATTATGTCGCGCAGCATTCCGAATTGGTCCCGGTGGTGCACGGGTGGTCCCATCAAAACCACGCTCCGGCCACCGAGAAAAAAGCTGAATTCCGCCTGCACCGTCCAATGGCGCAAATTGCGCAGGACGCGGGGGCTGGAATCTCGACTCTGCACAAACTGTTCGGCGACCGGCTCAGGCCCGTTTTCGTTCCGCCGTGGAACCGCATCGCGCCCGAAGTGGCGCAGGTTTTGCCCGATCTCGGCTATCGCATTCTGTCAACGGCAACGCCGCGTGCGTCAAGGCTGGCCGCGCCTGGGCTGGAACAGGTGAACACCCATCTGGACCCGATCGACTGGCGTGGGACACGGGGACTTGTTGATCCGGACATACTGATCACCCGAACCGCAGGTTTGCTGCGCGACCGGCGCGAAGGTCGCGCGGACAATGCCGAACCGTTTGGCGTGCTGACCCATCACCTGGTGCACGATCCAGGCATCTGGCGATTTACCGAAACCCTGCTGGCCAGATTGCAGGACGGACCCACGGAGATCTGGGCCGCGCCCCACATTCGAAACACCCACGGAGTACCCGATGAGCCGACTTGATTCCATGCTGCGCCGCCTGACCGCGCAACGCGACGGTCTGAACTGGGCTGCAGCCCGGATCGCCGAAACACCTGGGGATATTCTGGATATGGGACTTGGCAATGGCCGGACCTATGACCATTTGCGGGAGATCCTGCCCGACCGGCGCATCTGGGTCATGGATCGCGTGTTGCAATGCCATCCCTCCAGCACACCCCCGGCCGAAGATTTTCTACAGGGCGAGGCAGAACCGATGCTGGAAAAGCTGGCAGAAAACGGCCCCTGCATCGCCATGGCCCACTATGATTTCGGACGCGGCATCAAGGAAGAGGATGTTGCCGAGGCCGCCCGCCTCAGCCCGCTGATCGCGCGGGTCATGCTGCCGGGCGGATTGCTGATCTCCGGCCAGCCCCTGGTGGGATTCAAGCAATTTGCCGGACCCGAGACCATCGCCCCGGACCGCTATCTGTTCTACAGGACCTGAGCGGCCTTTGCCCTGCCACTCTAAGCGACGCGGCGCCCTCGCGACCAAACCGCGCTCAGCGCCGGAATACCATCACGCAGGCGAAAGCGGATCAGATCGGCACGCAAACCCGCGCGCAGTTCACCCCGATCGGCCAGACCGGCGGCCTGCGCGGGGGTCTGTGTCACTGTCTTCAGGCCCTGCGCCATGTTGCCCCACAGCTCACCCAGCATCGTGGCGGACAGCAGCAGCGCCGACGGCACGTAATCCGAAGACAGAATATCCAGATGCCCAAGCTCGGCCAGATCCCGAGCGGCCACATTGCCCGAATGCGACCCACCCCGGATCACGTTCGGCGCGCCCATCATGACCTTGATGTCATACGCATGGCAGGCCTGCGCCGCCTCGACCGTTGTGGGAAACTCGGCCAGACGAATGCCGTGACCGGCTGAGATACGAACCTGATCTGCTGTGGTGTCGTCATGGCTGGCAAGAACCGCACCGAACCTACGCGCGGCCTTGACCGCCTCGGTTTCGTGTTTTTTACCATTGCGTTCCCGCAACCCCCTAAGCTGGGCCACGTGACGCGTGAACATCGCGTCATCCATCGCGTATTTGCCCTTCAGATAGGCTTCGAGCTTGTTCATGTCCCGGAACTGCCGCTGCCCCGGCGTATGATCCATCAGCGAGACCAGCCCGACACGATCTTCGGGGCCGAATTCGGCCAGTTCCTCGATCAGAGTTTCCGAACAGACCTCGGCCCGCAAATGCAGAAAATGGCTGATCTTCAATGCGTCCTGCTCGCGCAATTGCCACAGCTCGCGCGACAAACCCCGGGCATATTTCCCGTAACGCCCCGCGCCCGAAGGGATGGAACCCACGCGCATGGCATCAAAGACGGTCGTAATGCCGGTGCTGGCAAGTTCCGCATCATGGGCAATGATCGCCGCGGCGTGCGGCCAGTGTACGTTAGGACGCGGCTGAATGTGACGCTCCAGATTGTCGGTATGCAATTCGACAAGACCGGGGCTGACGTAATCGCCTTCGCAATCCGTCGCCCCCTTGGGGACTGCCGCGCCAGTATCGACCTGAGCAATGGTTTCGCCGAGGATGCGAATGCTGCCCGTAACCGTTTCATCGGGCAAAACAAGCGTCGCATTGGCAAGGATCAATTCTTCTGTCATCTGAACTTCACGCAGTTTGGGCTATGGATCGGCCACACAGGTAGGAGGCCAATGTGACATTCACGCGATATGCGATCTATTTTGCGCCATCCGGCGACGCGGACTGGACAAGGTTCGCAACCAGCTGGCTGGGTTGGAACATGGAAACGGGCTCGGTGGCGGCGCATCCTGACGTCGACGGCGTAGACGTAGCCGCCGTGACCGAGGTTCCGCGCAAATACGGCCTGCATGCGACGATGAAACCGCCCTTCCGCCTGCACAAAACCCGAACAGCCGCAGAACTGCAGGACGCCTGCATACGACTGGCGGCATCCTACGCTCCGGTCACGTTGGAGGGTCTGGAGATTGCGCGGCTCGGCCGCTTCCTCGCCCTGTGCCCCTTGGGAGACACCGCGAAACTTGGCGAACTGGCCGCCGCTTGTGTTCGCGATCTCGATACGTTCCGCGCCCCTGCGACCGACGCGGATCTGGCCCGCCGTCGTGGCAACGGCCTGACACCGGAACAGGACGCCAATCTGGTCAACTGGGGCTACCCTTACGTGTTGGATTCGTTCCGATTTCACATCACGCTTAGCGGCAAACTCGACAAACCCACGCTTCGCAGCGCTCAGGCAGCGCTTGCAACACACCTTGAACCGATGCTGCCAACCCCGTTTCGGATCGACGACTTGGCATTGGTGGGCGAGGCTGAAGACGGTCGGTTCCACCTGATCCATCGCTACGCCCTTTCCGGCTGAAGCCGGGACAGGATCTCATCCACAGTGGCATCAAGGGGCCCTGAGTTGTCGATTTCGATCACCCGGTTCAAACCTTCGGGCAGCGGAGCCTCCGCCCGACCCAGACGACGCGCCTGTTCCGCGGCACTTTCACGTCCGCGCGCCGACAGGCGTTGTGCCAGAACGTCCGGATCCGCGGTCAGCGACACGACAATCAGCTCACCAAACACATCCTGCGCCTGCAACAGGACCGCACGCGACAGGTTGACCAGCAACGCCTCGGCCCTGCGGCGCTGATCCGCGACCCCGCCCGGAATTCCGTACTGCAACCCATGGGCGCACCAATGCAGCGCAAACGCGCCATCCTGTGCCATTTGTCGGAACATCTCGACCGGAACACGTTCGAAATCTTCACCGCCTTCGCCTTCGGGTCGCGTGATCACCCGCCGCACCCGCTGAATGCCGTCCACCCGCGCCTCCAACGCCTCCATCACACTGTCCTTGCCCACACCCGAAGGGCCGACAATCGCTATGACGGGGGCCAAGGTCATGCAGCCACCCCCGGCGTGAAATCCGAGACGTTGACCTCGCGATCGCACACCCGCTCCCGCGCCGCGACATCGTGGAAAATCCCGACAATCGCGGTGCCGCGCTCCTTCGCCTCCTGGATCAGCGACAGGACGGTCTCACGATTATTCGCATCCAGGCTGGCTGTGGGCTCGTCCAGCAGCAAGGCAGGATAATCATGCGCAAAACCACGCGCGATGTTCACCCGCTGCTGTTCGCCGCCCGAAAATGTCGTCGGGCTGAGTGTCCAAAGGCGTTCGGGAATACTGAGCCGCCGCAGCAACCCCGCTGCCCGGTCCAAGGCCGCCTGCCTGTCGCAGCCAACCGCCAGCAACGGCTCGGCCACAACGTCAAGCGTCGGCACCCGCGGCACCACGCGCAGGAACTGGCTGACATAGCCCAACGTCTCTCGCCGTAACGCCAAAATCTCGCGCGGCTCAGCCCGCGCCACATCCACCCCGCCGACCCGCACCTGACCCGAGGCGGCCAGATAATTTCCGTAGATCACCCGCATCAGGGTCGACTTGCCCGCTCCGGAGGCTCCGGTCAGGGCCACGCATTCACCCGGTCCGACTTGCAGACAGGCACCTTGCATCACCGGGATCACCGCGCCCCCCTGATTGTGTAGGGTGAAGCTCTTGCTCACGTTGACTAACTCAATCATCGCACTTCATCTTTTCCCAAATACTCAAACCTGCAGAACGCTCGACACAAGCAGCTGCGTGTAGGCGTGTTGCGGGTCGTCCAGCACCTGATCCGTCAACCCGGCTTCGACCACGCGACCATCCTTCATCACCATCAACCGGTCCGCCAACAGGCGCACCACGGCCAGATCATGGGTGACGATAATGGCGCTGAGCCCCATTTCACGCACAAGCCCACGCAGCAGATCCAGCAGACGCGCCTGAACCGAGACATCCAGCCCGCCGGTCGGCTCATCCATGAACACCAGCCGCGGTCCGGTCACCAGATTCCGTGCGATCTGCAACCGCTGCTGCATCCCGCCCGAAAACGCGGTCGGGCGGTCATCCACACGCTCTGCCTCGATTTCGACCCTGCCCAGCCAGTCGATGGCCTTGTGGCGAATACTGCCGTAGTGACGATCGCCGACTGCCATCAATCGCTCACCGATATTGCCGCCGGCACTGACCGACATGCGCAAACCATCCCGCGCATGCTGATGCACAAAAGCCCAGTCGGTACGGCCAAGCATCCGACGTTCGGGTTCCGACATGGTAACGGTGTCAACCGGTCCATTCGCCCGACTGTCAAAGATCACCTGACCCGCATCCGGTTCCAGATGCCCCGCCAGGCAGTTCAGCAGCGTTGACTTGCCCGACCCGCTCTCGCCCACGATCCCCATCACCTCGCCGGGGTAGAGGTCGAAGCTTACATCCGTGCACCCGATCCGCGCGCCATAGCGTTTCCCGATGCCTTTGACCTGCAACAAAGGGGTCATGCCGCGCTCTCCTCAGCCAATCGGCCCACATGGCCTGCCTCACGGCGTGACCGGCAATAGTCAGTGTCAGAACAAACAAACATTCGGTTGCCCGCATCATCCATGATCACCTCGTCCAGATAGCTGTCCTCGGCCCCGCACAGATTGCACGGATGGTCGGCCTTCGTCGCTTCAAACGGATGGTCTTCGAAATCGAGGCTCACGACTTTGGTGTGCGGCGGGACCGCGTAAATCCGCTGCTCCCGGCCCGCGCCAAACAGCTGGATCGCATCCATTTCAAGCTTGGGATTGTCGAATTTCGGGATCGGCGACGGGTCCATGACATAGCGGCCCGACACCTTGACCGGATAGGCATACGCGGTCGAAATCGCGCCGTGCTGGCTGATATCCTCGTATAGCTTTACATGCATAAGCCCGTACTCCTCAAGGCTGTGCATTTTGCGCGTCTCTGTCTCGCGCGGCTCCAGAAAACGCAGCGGTTCCGGGATCGGCACCTGATAGACAAGTATCTGATCTTCGGTCAGCTTCGCCTCGGGGATGCGGTGGCGGGTCTGAATGACTGTGGCCTTGGCCGTATCTTCGGTTGTCGCGACGCCGGCCGTATTCTCGAAGAACTTGCGGATCGACACCGCATTCGTCGTGTCATCCGCGCCCTGATCAATCACTTTGAACGTGTCATCCGGCGTCAGCGTCGCCGCTGAAACCTGCACACCACCGGTGCCCCAGCCGTAAGGCATCGGCATTTCACGGCTGGCAAACGGCACCTGATAGCCCGGAATGGCAAGGCCTTTGAGGATGGCCCGGCGTATCATTCGCTTGGTTTGTTCGTCCAGATATGCGAAGTTATACTCAGTCATTTGGCGTATCGTTTTGTTTTTTGGTGTTTTTGTGGACGTAATGTTAATTGGTTCGTTCTTATTGATCGTTTTCTTCTATTTGCTTTGGCACACCCGCCATGCAAAACGGCGACGTCAGGCGCAACAACGCGACCCAACAGACGAATGGAGCGCGATCGGGGCGCCGACGCAGACCTCTCTCGGCAAAAATCCGCCAGCCCGCGCGGATACACAGAAGCGTTCCCCAGCTCACTTCGCCCCGGACAGACAATCCTGAACCCCGTCACAGGAAACCCCTTTCGGTCAGTTCTGCCTCCAGTGCCCGCGGCGTCGTAAAGTGAATGCCATCCATGCCAACCGCACGCGCGCCTTCGACATTGTGCAGACCGTCATCGATGAACACACACTCCTCGGGCGCAATACCAGCACGAGCAAAAAGCAGTTCGAAAATTCGCGCGTCGGGCTTCATCACGCCCTCCTGCCCCGAAACGACCAATGTTCCGAACACCTCGCCCAGACGCGGGTGCACCTTCAGTCCTTCTGGCCAGGTTTCGGCTGACCAGTTGGTGATGGCATGAACCGGCGTACCCTGCGCCCTGAGCCGGTCCAGAACATCCCAGGTTCCATGGATCGCGTTTTCAACGGTACGCGTGTACAATCCTACATATGCCGCAAAAAGGCGCTGGTCCTGCGGATCGTCAAGTTCCTGTGCCAGATCGGCAAATCGCTCGCCATTGTCTCCACGCGCATTGCGCGCCAGGAAATCCGTGCGCTCGATAAACGCATGTGCGGCGTCTTCCGACCCAAGCGCCTCGACCCAGGCCAGATGCGGTTTCCAGTCGACCAGTACACCGCCAATATCAAAAACTACCGCTTTCATTCTTCTGCCTCCTTCCCAGTAATCCGTTCTTCGGCTTCCCGGCGCAGTTTCCGCACCAATTCCAGTTCAGACTGGAAATCCACGTAGTGCGGCAACTTGATATGTTCGAGGAAACCAGTGGCCTGAATGTTGTCTGAGTGGCTGAGGACAAATTCCTCATCCTGCGCAGGGGCGCCCAGATTGTCCTCGCCCAGTTCTTCCCAACGCAGGGCACGATCGACCAAAGCCATCGCGATGGATTTACGTTCCGACTGGCCGAATAGCAGCCCGTATCCGCGCGTGAATTGCGGCGGTTCGGTCTTGGAGCCCTTGAACTGGTTCACCGTTTCGCATTCGGTCAACTCGATCTCGCCGATCTCAATGGCGAACCCCAGTTCGGGGATATCCATCTCAACCGCGACCTTACCGATCCGCAGCTCTCCGACAAAAGCGTGGTTGCGGGCATAGCCACGCTGAGTTGAGTAAGCCATGCCCAGCACAAAGCCCTCATCCCCGCGTGTCAGGGATTGCAGGCGCAGTGGCCGGTTCGACGGAAACTCCATCGGCTCGCGTGTCAGGTCTCCCGGTGTTGCGTCGCTGGGCGGTTCGTCCTGAATGATATCCTCACCCTTGAGGAACTCGGTGATATGCGGTGTTGGCTCATGCCGGGCAGAGCCTTTGGGCGCAGCAGCCACCTCTCCGTCAGCGGCCAGTTTGAAATCCAGCAGACGGTGCGTGTAATCAAAGGTCGGGCCCAGCACCTGCCCGCCTGGCGCATCCTTGAAAGTGGCTGAGATACGGCGATCACACGCCATGTCACCCGTCTCAACCGGATTGGAGTAACCAAATCGCGGCAGTGTCGTGCGGTAGGCCCGGATCAGAAAGATTGCTTCGATCAGATCGCCGCGCGCCTGTTTGATCGCCAGCGCCGCAAGATCAGGATCGAACAGGGACCCTTCAGCCATCACGCGGTTCACGGCAAGGCTCAGTTGTTCCCGGATCTGCGCAAGGCTCAGTTCGGTAACATCCGTTGATCCGCGCCGTTCCTCAGCCAGCCAGGCATGGGCGTTTTCGATGGCCTTCTCACCACCTTTGACGGCAACATACATCGCTTAACCCTCCGCCCTAATCCGCGTGCTGCGCGGCAATGCCGCGACTTGCGTTCCGCTGGTGAAAAAGAAGTCGCATCCCAGTGGGTAGAGCGCTGCATTGCCTTGCAGGATAGCGATATCCGGAAGCGAAAGATGCGCCACCTCCTTGATCCCCGGCCCGCTGAGTGCCGCACCCTGCTGTTCGAGCGCATCGCATTCCACGATCAGCGTGGCAGACCGGTCTGGATATTCCGGCGTGCCGATCCGGTAGGAGTGCAGCGGCATGAGATCCTCCCAGCGGCCAACCGAGAAATCGGCCTCGGCCGCCGGAACAATCGGCGCGCCGGTATGGAAGGTCAGCCATTTCCGCACCGCCTCGGTATCAGCCTCCCCGGCAAGATGAACGCGGGTTTCAGGATCACACAGCGTCAACAGCAACGCACCCGCCGCTATGGACAAGGGCACGGGGGGCTCAGCACCAGTCAGGTCACGAATCTCTCCAGGTCGCGCCATGACGGTCATTGCCGCACGAAAGGCATGTGCGGCATCAACCGGCGCATTTCGGAACCCACCTGAGAATTGGGTTTGCGCGCTCATTGATCTTCTCCGCGTACCATGGTGAAGAACTCGACTTTGGTGGCTGCTGCCTTGGCCGCACGTGCCGTCTTTGCGGCCTGCATCTGCATCGTCAGCGGATCTATCACTTTTGCCTGGACCATGTCGGCAGACTCGGTTTGCATCAGCGCATCGACCAAAGCTGCCGTCCGGGCCTTATCCCGGGACCTGCCCTGCACATAGCCGTGCCCGACCGTGCCATCCTCCAGCACCAGTGAGCATCGCGTCACTGTCATCTCACCCAGATTGAACGGGGCACCCGTGCCACCCGTGCGACCGCGCACCATGACGCCACCGATTTCGGGCGCACGCAGCCATTCATATGTCGGATTCAGCTGCAGGCCGTCCCATAGTGCCATCAGGGCATCCTGCGGCGCCCGGGCCAGTACACCCATCCAAGCCTGCCGCGCTTGGGCTGATTTATCTGTCTGTTCCACCATCATAGCCTCTTGGCCAGGTTGTCTATTCTTACTATACAACTAGACAAATATTACACCTGTCGATCTCGAGTCGCAATCTCCTCAGCCGTGAAGTTTTTATGACATGAGCAAAACACCAATCTGGAAAAGCATCGCCCTGACCCTGACCTCGGACATAGCCGAGGGCCGGTACAACACCGGCGACCGCCTGCCGACCGAAGCGCAACTGGCCGCAACCCATGGCGTAAACCGGCATACCGTCCGACGGGCGCTGTCCGACCTGGCCGAGCGCGGACTGGTCCACGCCCGGCGCGGTGCAGGCGTGTTTGTTTCGGCTCGCCCCACAGACTACCCGATTGGCAAACGTGTCAGATACCACAAGAACATCTCGGCTAGCGGCAAGATCCCGGGCAAACGAGTGCTGGCCCTGACAACCCGCGCATCTGATGAGGCCGAGGCCGAAGCGCTCGGCCTGCAAACAGGTGACCCGGTTCATGTCTATGACGGCTTGTCTCTGGCTGACGGGCAACCTGTGGGTCTGTTTCAGAGCGTCTTTCCCGCAGAGCGATTTCCCGACTTGCTGGATGCCCTGTCCGGAAATGCATCGGTGACAAAGGCCCTGCAAACCTGCGGTGTGCCGGATTACACCCGTATTTCGACCCGCCTGACCGCGCGATCCGCCAGCGCAACGCAGGCACTGCATTTGCAATTGACCGAAGGTGCCCCCGTGTTGCATTCGCTGGGGATAAACGCTGATCCTGACGGACAGCCCGTTGAATATGGCAAGACCGTATTTGCGGGTGAGCGCGTGACACTTACCCTAAGCGATGAATAACTGGAGTGCTCCCGCCCGTCTTCAGCCTCCTGACGGAGGCCTCATCCTGTTGGGCATAGCGCCGCGCAATGCGCGGCGCCGGGCCCAAGGCCGCCAAGGGGTATCGGCGCAGCCGATGTCCCTGCGGGCGCGGGAGCCGTCTTGGCTGACTTGATCACGCCTCGTGTTTTTTCAGAAATGCTTCGGCAGACATGGCACGGAAATCTGGCAGGGCAGTACGAAGCCTGCTGTTGTCCCAATCCCACCAGGCCAGTGCCATCATGCGATCTGCAATATCCTCGGAAACGCGACGACGCACCGGTTGTGCAGTGACACCAGCAACAATCGTGTAGGGCGCTACATCCTTGGTGACAATCGCACCAGAGGCGACGACCGCGCCATGGCCTATGGTAACCTCGGGCTTGATGATCGCTGCGTGCCCGATCCAGGTATCATGACCGATAAACGCTGTGCGACCCACACGATGGGTAAACCAGTCGGCATCGTCCTCGGCATCGTCCCAATAGTCAGCTGACCGATAGTAAAAATGGTGCAGCGAGGCTTTCTCCATCGGATGATCGGTCGCCCCGATCCGAGTGAAACTGGCGATGTTCGCAAACTTGCCGATCCGGGCATTGGCGATGTCGCAGGTTCGGTCGCAATAGGAGTAATCACCGAACTCGGAATTCGCCACGCGGGTACCGGCACCGATCTCGACGAACTCGCCAAAGGTGCTGCCCGTAATCTGGCAATCGGGATGGATGAACGGCTGGTCGGAACGCAGTCGCGCCATGGTCTTTTTGTCCTTGTTCTTAGGTCACGGCAATAAGAACGGCTTGCCCTTGCGATCCCGCAGTTTGCGCGTCTTTCCGGTTTCACCCTGGATCAGACGTCGGCGCAGCCAGCCCGAGAACCAATCCATCAGCATCACCATCAGGATGATCAGGACGATGTAGTAGGCGACCTCTTCCCAGTCTTTTTGCGTGATGATGGCCTGCGTCAGCAGCAAACCGATCCCGCCGCCTGTGATCGCACCGATCACGGTGGCACTGCGGGTGTTGGATTCGAGGAAGTAAAGCAACTGGCTCAACAACACCGGAGTGATCTGTGGGATCACCCCAAAGCGATAGCGCTGTGGCGCGTTTGCTCCGGTGGATTGCACACCTTCGATCTGCTTCTGATCCACATTTTCCAGCGCCTCCGAGAAAATTTTGCCGAATGTGCCGGTGTCCGTCACCAGAATGGCCAGCGCCCCTGTCAGCGGACCCGGACCAAAGGCCCGGGCCAGAACAACCGTCCAGATCAGCGCATCCACGCCACGGACAAAATCGAACACCCGGCGCGTACCAAAACGCACCGACCGCAACGGGTTGAAATTGCGCGTCGCCATGAAGGCCAGCGGCAATGCGATCAGGCCGGCCCCGAGGGTTCCCAGAAAGGCCATCAGAATGGTCTCAAAGATCGCCCAGGCCACATCCTGATGCCGCCACATCTTGTTGGTCCAGAAGTCATTGAAGATCGCACCGGCTTCACCTGATGCGGCACGCCTCATCAACTCCGAGAAAGACTTGCCAAAATAAGGGCTATCCAGCGTAAACCAGAACAGCTCCCAACCTGTGAAATAGCGGAATACCTCAGAGCGATTGCGGGTGACCGTCAGACGGCCCGCATCCGTCGTGATCGCCAACCGGTTCTTGGAGACATTGATCCATTCAGGCACATCCCCTGACGGCAATTCCGCCTGCACGCCAGCGGATCGGCTGGGCGTCGCGCGTACCCTACCATAACCCGGGATGTCGTACTCGACCGTCTCGGGACCAAAGCGCACAACGTGTCCGTCTTCCAGATCGATCACGGTCGTCTCACCCAACGCGACCCAATCCGGCGCGGTCCCCTCGGGATAGGCTCCCTTACGCTCACCCTCGATGGCAACCGAGACTTCACCATTGCGGTTGTCGCGCTCGACATGGGTCTTGTAGCTGTAGCTGTCCGAAATCAACGTCTTGCCGTTTTCCCAATTGGCGCGTTCGGCCAGCCCGGGCACGTCAAAGGCGAAGAAAACATAGATCAGGTACAGGACAATCAATCCCGGCAATCCAAAGTTCACGATACGCTTGCGGCTGAACAGGCGGTCGGCCTCGGCCTTGAGGTCATCTATCGACAGGTCGGTGGCAAAGGTACTCATGCCGTGGCTCCTTTGTCCGACCCGTGGGTCAGGCGGTCGCGCAGCAACCCGGACAGCTGATCCACGATAACGATGGTGACAAAAAGCAGGATGAAGATGGCCGCAGCCTCATCGTAACGCCCCTGTCCCCAGGACATGGCATTACGTAGCTCATAACCCAGACCACCCGCACCGACGAAGCCCAGAATAGCCGATGCGCGGATGTTGATCTCAAACCGCAATAGCGCATAGCTGACATAGTTCGGCCCGACCTGCGGGATCACGCCCAGATGCATGCGCTGCGACCAGTTGGCCCCGACCGACTGCAATCCTTCCACCGGTTTGAGCGAGGCGTTTTCATTGACCTCAGAGAACAGCTTGCCCAGCGCTCCCGCCGTGTGAATGGCAATGGCGATCATCGCCGGGATCGGACCACCACCCAGAATGAAGATCAAAACCAGCGCAATCACGATCTCTGGTATGGCGCGGAAGATGTCCGAAATCCGGCGGAAGACCGGGATCAGTGATGGCCAAAGCGCCATGCCCCGCGTCGACATCAGCGCCAGAAACGTTCCACCGATCGTCCCGACCAAAGTTGCCGCCGCCGCGATGTTCAATGTCTCGATCAATGCGGGAAAAAACTCGACAAGATTCGCAGGCATCGCGCCGATCTTTTCCCAGGCTTCCGACAACACCTCGGCCGGATAGTCCAGAATGCGATGCCAGCCGTCGGTGAAGCTTCCTGCATTGCGGCTGTCAGCGGTGCGGAATCCCGCCGCCATCAAAACCACGAACAGGATCAGAAGGATACCACCATAGACCCTCTTGCGTCGTGTCATCGCTGTATATTCGTCGCGGATCTGATCGACGCTTTGGGACCCTGCAGTCAGGTCTGTCATGGAATGCTCCTGAGGGGAAAACGGGGTCCGGTTCAATACCAGACCCCGATCATTGGATAGGCAGGCTTAGTTGGACTTCAGCTTGCGTGCTTCGATGATGATTTCGTAGGCGTCATGCGTGATCGGCTCGAACGCTTTTGCCTCACCCGCAGCAACACCGTAGAAGCAGTCGCGATCTTTCTCGTGCAGGCCAGCCATCAGGGCAGTCATCTTTTCTTTGACACCCGCAGGCAGCGCGGTGCGCAGAACAACCGGACCTTCCGGGATCGGCTTGGATTTCCAGATTTCGACCATGTCATTCATGTCGACCAGACCGGCATCAACCGCGCGGCGCAGGGCGCCTGAGTTGTAGCCGTCTTCCCAGTTGCCCAGACCGTCAGCCCAGGTAACGCCACCGTCTACATCGCCATTGTTGACCGCAACGATGGTCTGCTCGTGACCGCCGGTGAACTTCACTTCACCAAAATAGTCGCCCGAATCCATGGTCGCACCAGTGGCCTGCGGGATTTCGATCGACGGGATCAGATAGCCCGAGGTCGAGTTCGGGTCACCAAAACCAAAGGTCTTGCCCTTCATGTCGTCCAGCGAGGTGATGCCGCTGTCCTTGCGTGCAAACCCGATCGAATAGTAGCCGTAGCCGCCGTCGACATTCACTTTGACCAGAACCGGCTCAACCGCCTCGGGATCGCTCAGATAGGTTTTAGCGTAGCCCGACGCGCCCAGCCACGCCATGTCGATGGTGCCGCCCAGCAGACCCTGAATAACGCCGTTATAGTCGGCAGGGGCAAACAGCTTGGTCTCAACGCCCAGCGCTTCTTCGGTGTATTCCCGCAGACACTCGTTGTTGTTCAGACGGTCCTGAGCGTTTTCGCCGCCCAGAATACCGATGCGGAATTCGCTGATGTCCTGAGCCATTGCAGGTGCGGCCATGGCAGTGGTCGCAACAAGGGCAGTCATTAGTTTTTTCATCTGTCTCTCTCCAGTTTGATTACCCCGACCTCTCATCGGGCCGGGCGATGAAAGGTGGTGGGGGGCTCAGATGGTGGCCTCGGCTTCCATCAGGGCCTTCTGGGTGGCGTCGAGCGTTTCGATCTCGGTCGATGTCGCCTCTTCCGAGAAGCTGGCGTCGGCGCCATAGATTTCGCGGGCAACCCCGGTGGTCAGCTGCTCGGGCAACCCGTCAAACACGATGCGCCCGTCGCGCATACCAACCACGCGGTCGCAATAGCGGCGCGCAGTATCCAGCGTGTGAAGGTTTGCGATGACGGTGCGGCCGTCCTCTTCGTGGATACGGCGCAGGGCCTGCATCACGACCTGCGCATTCATCGGGTCCAGCGAGGCGATGGGTTCGTCCGCCAGTATGATCCTGGGGTCCTGCATCAGGGCACGTGCGATGGCGACGCGTTGCTGCTGCCCCCCCGACAGGGCCTCAGCCCGCTTTGGCGCATGTTCGGCAATGCCAAGACGATCCAGTATGTCGATAGCGCGATGGATATCCTCCATCGGAAACAGGTTGAACATCGTCGCCAGTGTCGAGTGTCGGTTCAGCGTCCCGTGCAGCACGTTCGACACGACATCCATGCGCGGCACCAGATTGAACTGCTGGAAAATCATCGCACACTCGGCTTGCCAGGACCGTTTTTCCCGGCCTTTCAGTCGGGTAACATCGCGGCCTTCGTACAGGATGCGGCCATCGCTGGAATCGGTTAACCGGTTGAGCATTCGCAGCAGCGTCGATTTACCCGCCCCGGACCGGCCGATGATCCCGATCATGCAGGGTTTGTCCACATCCAGCGTTGCCGCATCGACAGCAACGTTGTCACCAAATCGCTTGGTCAGTTTTTCGATACGCAGCACGTGCCACCCCCAAATCGTGTTGGTGGCCAGCTACAGACGGCACTCAACGGGGATGTGTCGGTTCGATGAAAGTTTTGTAACTGCGATCCGTGCTGCAAGTATCGGCCACCCGGCTCCAAGCCCCGCAAACGCGGGATTGGGCCTACCCATTGGCATCAATCGCGGCTATATGCGCGGGCAACACCCTACCTGCGCACGAGGCCAGCCATGAGCTTTGACCGTTCCATCAAGATTGCCCCATCCATCCTGTCCGCCGATTTCGCCAATTTCGGACAAGAAATTCAGGCGATCGAGGCCCAGGGCGCCGACTGGGTGCATGTCGATGTGATGGACGGTCATTTTGTGCCGAACCTGACCTTTGGTCCGCCTGCGGTAAAGGCATTCCGCCCGCATGTGAAGACAGTGATGGACGTGCATCTGATGATCACGCCGGTCGACCCCTACATTCAGGCTTACGCCGATGCGGGTGCCGACATCCTGACCGCCCATGTCGAGGCGGGCCCACATACGCACCGCACCTTGCAGGCGATCCGGGCCGCCGGGATGAAGGCTGGCGTTGCGCTGAACCCGGGAACCCCTGCCGAGGCGGTCGAGCATCTGCTGGACCTGACGGACCTCGTTTGCGTCATGACGGTGAACCCTGGATTTGGTGGCCAGAAATTCATCGATATGACCGCAAAGATCCGCCGCCTGCGGCAGATGATCGGCGATCGCCCGGTTCACATCGAGATTGATGGCGGCGTTGATCCCCAGACCGCACCGCTGGTCGCTGCCGCCGGGGCGGACGTACTGGTCGCCGGTTCCGCCGTATTCAAGGGCGGCTCGGTCTCCCGACCCGAAGTATACGGTGCAAACATTCAGGCAGTCCGGGCGGCCGCAAACTCCACACTCTAGGCGTCATCGCGGCCAGAGAACCCTGGGGAACTCTTGGCAACGAAACCCAAGCCCGCATGTAACAGGCTTGGGACACCTGCGCATTCGGCCCTGACAGCAAGAGCCTTTACACAGGAAGGCTCTTGCGGGGTGATCAATCTGCGCCGAACGCCCCGATATAAGACACACCGTTCGCGCCAGTGGTCTGAAAGGTCCCGCCAACTTCTTCCGCATTGGGGCCGTAGAATACACCATGAGCCTGACCGCTGGTTCCCGAACCGGCGACATTTGCCACGAACCCCGAGTTCGAAACGCTGCCGGTACCCGCGAAATCCAGCTCTGGGGCGAGACCGGTGCTCCCTCCGACCAGCAGGCTGTCTGCCACGGTATTGGTGCTGCTCATCGAAACGGTGGAGAAATCTGTCGACACATTGACTTCGGAAACCGTCTGATAGTGGGTTCCATCGGCGCGCCGTGCAATCCCGGTGCTGGCACCCTGATAGCTGGCGGTCTGCCCGCGCGGCATGTCGGCGGTCGGCGTAACCGAGCCATAGGACCCGGCGCCCGCGGTACCGGACGGCTGGTTCCGGTCATGCAACCACGCGCCAAAGGTCTGATACTCGAACCGTGTCCGGGTTGGGTCGAGAATGGTTGCACCGGAATTCAAATCCGGAGAGTTGAAGGTGACCGCCGCCGTACCCTGATCAATCCTGTCACCATTGCGGCTGTCCAGATTGAAACTGGATCCCCCCGAAACAGCCGTCGCCGCAACGATGTTTCCGCCGCTTGTAATCAGCGTCAGATCCGATGGAATCGGGCCAGTCTGGTTTTGAACGATGACTTGACCATTCGCCTGATTTGACGAATACGCCTGCACGACTGCCCTGCCATTCAAGGTTGCACTGCCATCCTGCGGCAGATTGATTTTCTGCGCGGGCGTTGTTGAAATCGGCCCTTCGGCGGAGTTTCCACCACCAGAGGACGAATCACCACCGCCGCCGCCATCAAAATCAAGACCGGCGGCTCCGCCGCATGCGCCAAGGAAAAATACGGGGATGAATGCTGCAATCAGGCAACGTGTGTGGGAATTCATAACTGCTCCATAGTCAAATCTTTAACGGCACATTAGTTACTCACCCATACGGCGCAAGTGATGCCGCCCGTGCAATCTATAGGAAATGTTTTTGTTGTTGAAATTGCGACAGGCACCGTGGGCCGAATTGACGCACAAGTTTGTTTTCACGGCAAAAATGGTTTCCCGCAACAACAATAATAGACCGCGCCGCTCAATTTCGTTTTGGCGCCGGATGACGTCCAAAAAGGCTTGTTCTTGACCCGTATTCTGCTTACAGCCCTCAGCTTTCTGTTTGCCCTGTTACCCAATACCGAGGTCCGCGCCCAGTCAGAAAACAAAGTTCCAGTCGCTGCGTTCGTCGACGAAACGGAAATCGAAGCTTTGTTTCTAAGCGGCCTTGCGGATCTGCAACGCGGACAACCGCAAGCTGCAATCGAAAAGTTCTCCTCGATACTCGCGGCCAATCCGAATCTCGTGCGGGTCAGGCTGGAATTGGCCCGCGCATTCTTTCTGGCCCGTCAGTGGGACCGGGCACGAAACGAGTTCTTTGTCGTTCTTTCCGGCGATCTGCCGGACCCTGTGCGCGCCCGTGTTCTCAGCTACATCTGGCAGATCGACGCCCGCCGGGGGTTCGACTGGGATCTCAGCCTCGGCCTGGCCACGGTCGGCAATCCGCGCAAATACGACACGGACCAGATCACACTGAACCTGTTCGGGCTGAATCTGCCGTTCACGTTGGACCGCGACACCTCGACCGAACTCGGCCTGCGCGTCACCGGAGCGGCGAATTTCCGCAAACCGGTCGACCTGTCCTTTTCCAACCTCGATACCGTTGCATTTGCATCATTGGCGTTTGACGTGACCGAGGCGCGAACCTCGAACTACGATGACTACGTTTTCGTTGGAAGGTTCGGTCTGCGCACCCTCGCCCCGTTGACCACCGTGTCTTTCGGACCGGCCCTCTCGACCCGACTTGTCGGCGGCAATGTGTTTGAGAACCGCATCGCTCTGGAAACCGCATTCGAACGCAGAAACCTGCTCGGGGGATCTGTCTTTGGCCTTGTATCCGCGTCGCGCCTGCACAATCCGACAAACAGCGCGCTGGACGGTCATGAGTTTCAGGCCGAACTCGGTGTTCGCCGGTCCATCGGCGGGCGGGGATCCATCGGGTTGAGCGCACTGATCCACGACAAGTCGGTGGAAGGCGATCTGGATAATTATTTGCGCAAGCGATTGACCCTGTTTGGTCAGGTGGACACACGCGGCGGCTTCACGTTTCGTCCGTCCGTCTATCTTGAAAACAGGACGTTCCAGACCCCCAGCCCGATCCTCATCGCCTCACCAGACGAGACGACATGGGGCACGGCAGTCAGGGTCGAAAAGAACGATCTGTTTATCGGCAACGGCTTCTCGCCGTTCCTGCAACTGGAATACAACCGAGCTCAGTCTGATATCAGGGCCTACAGCTATACGGAAACCGAGTTTGAGCTGGGCTTCGAGCGGCGCTTTTGAGACCCGGAAGTCTTTTACTACACCGAAAGCCGATAGCAGGAATGCAACAACCCTTTGATCTCTTGCGTCCTCATCCCGAGATGAGTCCCCGCGCAATCTCAGATTGGCGCGAAACAAAAAAAGGGCGTCCCGTGGGACGCCCTTTCCGTAGCTTTTCGCAGATGCGAATTACTCGATGATTTTCGACACAACGCCGGCGCCG